>NZ_CP101824.1:2700551-3001102 GCF_024498195.1 Halovivax cerinus | reverse complement strand
TACTCCTCGTTCACCACCTGCTCTGTCAGGCCCGGGATCGCTTCCTCGAGATGGGTGTCGAGCCACCCGAGAGCCTCCGCCTGCTCGGCCTGGGGACCTTCCAGCAGACGATCCGTAACGAACACCGCCCGCCGTACGAACCCGTTCACTACTCCGACGCCGATATCGATGGCTACGCGTTCCCCGACCTCGGCCTCGAAGTGCAGCTGTGAGCAGAACCTGCATGATCCGGAACCCACTGGTGGCTCGCACGTGATCGGAAACTGGACAGGCGACTCCTTCGGTGACGTGCAGATCCACACGGGTCACACGGCCGCCAACGCGTGCGAGGAGATCAACGCCCGCGCGTTCACGGTCGGCAACCACATCGCGTTCAATTCTGGGGAGTACGACCCCGGAGCGTCCGGAGGGCCAGCACCTGCTCGCTCACGAGTTAGCACACGTTCGGCAACAGGCGGGCGGCGCGAACGGAGTGAGGGCCGCCGACTGAGTGAGCGGGAGGAACGCAGTGACGACACGCGAGCCGGGCGGTCGGCATGCCGACCGCCGACTGAGTGAGCGGGAGCGAAGCGACACGCGAGCTGGGCGGCGCGATCTTGATGCTAACCCAGGAAAACCTAGACCCACAGAAGACACAGGTTGTCACGACTCGTCTGCTTACAATTTTTCCTCCGACAGAACGATAATCTAGTAGTATCGAGATGAAGCAAGATGAGTGACCGTGCCACCGAATACGGACAGACGACGTCGGACGATTCGACGGACGTCGAGTCGGAAGACGACGGAGTGATTCGTTCGCTTCGCACGATAGGAACGTACCTCGGAATGGCGGCGACCGCGACACTTTTTGTCGCGGGGTTTTTCTGGGATCCGATTTTCACGCTCGCTGTATCGATCTCGTACCAGACGTGGGTCGACGTGTTTCCGTACGTAGTTCTGTCGACGGCA
Organism: Halovivax cerinus; assembly: GCF_024498195.1. Classification (NCBI taxonomy): domain Archaea; kingdom Methanobacteriati; phylum Methanobacteriota; class Halobacteria; order Halobacteriales; family Natrialbaceae; genus Halovivax; species Halovivax cerinus. Next base: position 3,000,154 of record NZ_CP101824.1, on the reverse strand, counting down.
GTCCTCTTTGTATTGCTGCTCGTGCTATTCCTCAGATCTGATTCCGACTGAGTTGTCGAGCGAGGCTATCGTGACGTCCAGGGACCCGGAGCGGCATTCGAGTCGCACGGAGAAACAGAGCAAGACCTTTGCGGCCCTGTCACGGACCGTGAACGTGAGTACGATGCCTGACAACCAGACGAGGCGACACGATCGACCGCGCTCCCAGATACTCGGAGAGGTGTGATCCGCGATGGGCTTTCACACCTTCCCCGTCGACCGCGCCGACGGACTCCGCGACCCAGGTCGGTATCGGTACTGTTCTCGCGAGGAACTCCTCTCGGAACTCCCGCTCGGGTCGGACTCGACCGTCGCCGACCTCGGTTCGGGAACGGGGTTCTACACCGACGACGTCGCCCCGTTCGTCGGGACGCTCTACGCCGTCGACGTGCAAGCGGCGATGCACGAGAAGTACCGCGACCAGGGCGTGCCGGAGAACGTCGAACTCGTGACCGCTGGCGTGGACTCGCTCCCCTTCGCCGACGACGACCTCGACGGCGCCTTCTCGACGATGACCCACCACGAGTACGCGAGCGAGGACGCGTTCGCGGAACTCGCCCGCGTCATCCGTCCCGACGGTCGGCTCGTCACCGTCGACTGGAGTGCCGACGGACGCGGCGAGAGCGGGCCACCGACGGACGAACGGTTCTCCGCGGCCGATGCCGGGGAGCAGTTGCGCGACGCCGGCTTCACGATCGCCGACTCGCGGGAACGTCCCGAGACGTTCCTCCTCGTGGCGCGTCGGTAAGTCGTCCCGAGACGTTTCTCATTGTCGCGCGTCGGGACGTTCTCCTCGTGGCGCGCCGGTGCGTCGGGGGTCACGACCAAACACATATTTCGGACCTAGAAGTCCGGTAGATCCTCGGGCGGTTCGTACTCGGCCTCCCAGTCGATGTACTCGTCTTTCAGGTGTTCGCAAACCAGCTGACCGAGCTCGGTGAGGCCGGCGTTGATCGACGAGACCGTCCCCCAGGAGTCGAGCTCCGGATGGTACTCACGCTCCTGCCAGTCCTCCGGAATACCGGGCGCGTGGTAGCCGACACGGTCGGCGAAGTCGTCCCAGAAGAAATCGAACGCGGCGAAGAGGTCGAGGTCGGTCGCGATGGCGAATTCGCGTTCGGTTACGTCTGCGTCCGCACGCCACCGGTCGAAGGCCTCCTCCCAGGCTCCATCCTCGAGGAACCCCTGGAGTTCCTCCCGCCGATAGTCGACGTCGGGTCCGTCGGCGACGGTGGCGTCCTCGTACTCGTTCGGATCGACGAACTCGAGTTCCGGCGGTGCCGGCGGGTCCACGTCGAGGGGCATACCCGTCCGTTGGCCCGGTCTCCCGATAAGCGTTCGCCACGGGCGCCCCGAATCTGTCGACGGGGTGGATCCGCGGTTTGGCGTCCGAGATGTCCTCCGATCGCGGTTCGAAGTGCCACGTCGATCCCGGACGTCACTCGTGACTGGCCTCGCCGTCGAGGGCCGTCTCGCGCAGTCGGTCGCCCTTCGCCGACGTAACGGTCAGTTCCGGGACCGCGGTCGGACGCTCGTCTTCGTCGATCGCGACGTAGACGAAGTACGACTCGGTGGTTCGTTCGCTCTCGCCGGTCCGGAGGTCCTCTCGTTCGACGGTCACGCGCGTCTTGACGCTCGTGGAACCGGCGTCGTAGACGTACGCGGTGACGAGCGCCGAATCGCCGAGCCGGATCGGGAGATCGAAGTTCATCCGATCGACCCTGGCCGTCACGCACGTCTCGCCGGAGAAGCGCATCGCGGCCATCGCGCCCACCTCGTCCATCCACTTCATGACGTTCCCGCCGTGGGTCTTGCCCAGCATGTTCGTGTGATTCGGCTGGACGAGGGTTCGATTCTCGATGTACGTCTCCATCAGATCGGTCATACCGGTCCTCTGGCGGCGAGTAAAATGAATGGTGATGTATCAGATTCCTGCGTGCGTGAAAGTGACTCGGTTGGAATATACATCGGTAGGTTGGAACATCCGGCCCACTCGATTGGCGGGAAGAACAGTTTAGGACCGGCGTCCACTCGCGTACATAGTTGACGGTTCCTCGGTGACCGAGTACCTATTCGACGTACCGGTAGACGGTTCGTCAGCGACGGTGTACCCGATCGACGTATCGGTAGACGAGGCCTGATCGGACGTCTCACTGTACGCAGTACGCGACGTGAACTCGAGCACGGGTCGCTTCGGATCGGCTGGGTCTGACGCGCCCCTTCGATACCCCTAAACGTCGTCGGCGTGTTCATCTGGAATAATGACCGACGGACGCGAGGGCCGAGTACCGAGCCCTCCTGACCCACCCGACCGTGATCGCGGGGAGATCACGGTCGTGGGGACGGCCCACGTCTCGCAGTCGAGCGCGGACGAAGTGTCGGAGACGGTCGACGAGATGCAACCCGACGTCGTCGCCGTCGAATTGGACGAGGGACGCTACCGGCAGATGCAAGGCGGGACGCCCGAAGACATCGAGGCCACGGATCTGCTCTCCGGAAACACCGTTTTTCAGTTTCTGGCCTACTGGATGCTCTCGTACGTTCAATCACAGCTCGGAGACCGATTCGACGTCGAACCGGGAGCCGATATGAAGGCGGCCATCGACGCCGCCGAGCGAAACGGACTCGGCGTCGCCCTGGTCGACCGGGACATCCAGGTGACGATGCAACGCTTCTGGGCCAGACTCTCCGTCGGGGAGAAGGCGAAACTCGTCGGCGGCCTCGCCTTCGGCGTGACGAAACCCACGACGGTCGGCCTCACGCTCGGCGCCGGATTCGGCGCATTCGTCGGTCTGGTCGTCGCGATCGGACTCGCCCCGTGGTTCGGTCTGGTCGATCTCTTCACGCTCGGGCTCACGAGCCCGGTTATATTGCAATCCGTCGGCGCGATCGCGATCGGACTGGGCGCCGGGGTACTCGTAGGCCTCGTGTTCGTCCCGTCGATGGACAGCCTCGGGGACACCGGGTTGCTGTCGGGATTCTCGCTCAGGCTGCTCGTCGGCGTCGTCCTGGGTCTCGCCGTGATGATCGGCATCGTTACGACCGAGACGTACGTGGGCCCGCTGACGGCGACGTCCGTCGAAAACGCTGGCGGCCTCACTATTCGATCGCTCGTCGGTGTCCTCGCTGGCGCCGGCGTCGGTGGCACGCTCGGGATCGTCCTCGGCGGCCTGCTCACCCCCGCGAACGAGGCCGCGGACGATATCGACGATTTCGACATCGAACAGCTCACCGACGGTGACGTCGTCACGGCGATGATGGAGGAGTTCAGGCGGTTCAGCCCTGGCGGTGCGGAAGCGCTGATCGACGAACGCGACGCGTTCATCGCGACCCGATTGCACGCGTTACGCGAACAGGGCTACACCGTGGTCGCCGTCGTCGGTGCCGGACACCGCGCGGGGATCGAACACTACCTCGACCATCCCGACGACCTTCCGCCGATCGAATCGATCTCCGGGACGTCGTCCGGCAAGGGCTTCTCGATCGCGAAGATCGTCGGGTACCTGATGATGGTGGGATTCGTCGCGTTCTTCGGATTGCTCCTGATGGCCGGCGTAGACAACCTCCTCCTGCTCCAACTGTTCCTGGCGTGGGTGGCCATCAACGGAATCTTCGCGTTCTCACTGGCCAGGCTCGCGGGGGCACGTCTCTCCAGTGCGGCCGTCGGCGGCGGCGTCGCCTGGCTGACGAGCATCAATCCGCTGCTCGCACCGGGCTGGTTCGCCGGCTACATGGAACTGCGCCACCGCCCGGTCAACGTCGCCGACATCCGGGTGCTCAACGAACTGCTCGACGACACGGAGCGACCGCTCGGCGAACTATTCGACGAGATGCTGGACGTCGCACTGTTTCGTCTGATCGTTATCGTTGCACTCACGAACGTGGGGAGCATGATCGCGTCCGGACTGTTCATCCTCGTGGTGCTCCCCTGGTTCACGACGGACATCGGCGGCGCCGGCGAGCTCCTCGCGGAACTGCTGTCGGGAGCCAGAGCCAGCCTCGAGACGATCGTGGAGGTGGTGACGTGAGCACCGTGAGCGTGAGGGCCGTCCCGTGAGCTACCAGACACGGTCGTCGCTGTCGTTCAGCTCCCGGGAACTGATCGATCTCGCGATCGCCTGGGTCACGTTGAGTGTCGCGTTCGCGATCTTGCTCTCGGGCGGGAGCGCCATCGGAGGGATCGACCCGGCGGCACTGGTCCGAATGACGCTCCTCAGCCTCGTCACGGTCGGCGTGGGGTTTCTGAGCCACGAACTCGCACACAAGGTCGTCGCGATCAGGTTCGGACAGGTCGCCGAGTTCAAAGCGGACTACGGCATGCTCTTCGTCGCCCTGATGAGCGCGCTCGTGGGCTTTCTCTTCGCCGCGCCGGGGGCCGTCCACCATCGCGGCCGCATCACGCTCCGCGAGAATGGACTGATCGCACTGGCGGGTCCGCTGACGAACCAGGCACTCGCCGCCGTGTTTTTCGCCCTGTACATGGCGCCGGCGACGCTTGGCGGTCCCCCGCTCGTGGGCGAGATCGGTCGACTCGGGGTCTGGATCAACCTGTTCCTCGCCGCGTTCAACATGCTCCCGTGGGGGCCGTTAGACGGCACGACGGTCAAGCGCTGGAACACGAGCGTGTTCGTCCTCGTCTTCGTTCCCAGCCTGCTCGCGGCCCTCTACGTGATGTTCGTCGGCGTGTGACGAGACGGTTCGCGAACGGCGTCAGTGTCGCACTCCATCCGCCTCACCGTCGCGTCGGACCGGTGGTCTTTTGCCGTCACCTGTCACTCGATTCAGTATGAGCGACCACGACGAGACGGGACTCACTTACGCGGAAACGGGGGTGGACATCGAGGCGAGCGAGGACGCCACGGCGGCGCTGCTGTCGGCGTTCGGGAGCGACCTCACGACGGAGTACGCGGGCCTCCTCGACATCGGCGATCGATACCTCGCACTCGCCACCGACGGCGTCGGGACCAAACTCATGGTCGCCGAGGCGATCGAGGAGTTCTCCACTATCGGCATCGACTGCATCGCGATGAACGTGAACGATCTCGTCGCGGCGGGTGTCGAACCGGTCGCGTTCGTCGATTACCTGGCGATCGACGAACCGGACGACGACCTCACGAACGAGATCGGAGAGGGACTCGCCGTCGGACTGGAGCGAGCCGACCTCACGCTGCTCGGCGGCGAGACGGCTGTCATGCCGGAGGTCGTGACCGGCTTCGACCTGGCGGGGACGTGCGCCGGTCTCGCGGAGAAGACCGACGTACTCGACGGCGAATCCGACGTCGGCGACGCACTCGTCGGGTTCCCCTCGAACGGGATCCACTCGAACGGTCTCACGCTCGCCCGCGAAGCCGTCACCCGCGAGCACGAGTACACCGACCCGTTCCCGCCGATCCCCGAACGCACGATCGGCGAGGAACTCCTCCGGCCGACCCGCATCTACACCGATCTCCTCCCGTACGTTCGCGAGTACGACGTCTCCGCCGCCGCGCACGTGACGGGTGGCGGCTGGACGAACCTCCTTCGAATGGGTGATCGGCGGTACGTCGTCGACGATCCGCTCCCGGCCCAGCCCGTCTTCGAGTTCGTCCAGGAGGAAGGCACCGTGAGCGACGCGGAGATGCACCGCACGTTCAACATGGGTACCGGATTCGTCCTCTCGGTGCCTGACGAGCAGGCCACAGACCTCGCAGCCGAGACCGACGGACAGGTGATCGGACGCGTCGAGGAGGGTGACTCCGTCGAGATTCGTGGCCTTTCGCTGTCCTGAGACTGGGTAATCGGTTTTGTGCCCCTTCTGTACGGTCTGTCGGGGATTTCCGATCCACGCGAACGCAACGCTTATGGGTTTAGGCTCGCCTAAGACTATCCGAATGGACGCCACCGATTCACGCGAGGAACTGAGTGACGCTACCGAGTCGTCGCCGGGCGAGACGATCGTTTGCTGTCACGAAACCAGACCCGGACGGCACGTGTTCACCGAACGTGGGAACACGGATGGCTGGATCTCCGCCGATATCGTCGTTCCAGTTCACCAGTAGTCACGGCGAATCCGGCTGGAAGGCTGGTCTACGGAATTTTCCGAAGTCGAAACGGAAAGTCGGCTCCTGGTTCCCGACCGCCCTTCGATCTCAGTGGGTCGCCGCTTCGACAACGAGCGTCGCGTCTTCGAGGAAGTGCTCGAAGTGATGGCCGTCTTCCTCTACGTGCACCAGGACGTCGCGGAGTATCTCTCCGGTTGCGTAGTCGCCGAGGTTCTCGGCGAGTTCGATCGAATCGCGCATGGATTCGATGATGTCGCCGTACATCTCCAGATCGTGTTCGAACATCGTCCGCAGGTCGTAGACGTCCTCACCCTCGAAGGAGACGGTGGCCCGCTCGGCCTGCGCGTCGGGCCCGGAGACGGGGACGCCGCCCAACGCCTGGGCGCGCTCGGCGATGACGTCGGCCCCTTCCTCGACATGTTCGTACGCCTCTTCGAGAAATTCGTGTAGCTGAAGGAACTCGGCGCCTTCGACGACCCAGTGGTGCTTTTTGAGCTGGTGGTAGAGAACGTACGCGTTCGCCAGTTCCGTGTTCAGCGCGTCGACCACCTGTTCCGCCTTGTCCGTCTCCAGTCGGAGCCTGTTCTCCTCGATCGAATCGGCCGGTTGGCGGACGGATTTCTGGGTGCTCATCGCACCGGAACGTACACACGTCAGCCCCTTAAGCCATTCACAGGCGCACTCACCGTCTCGCGTGACGTCGTGCGCCGGTCAGTCCGGGTACCGGTCGAGGACGGGCCAGAAGGCGAAGTCACTTTGTGTCCCTACGCAACAGGAACGGGTGTGACTCCATCGAACTGGCGGACGTACCTGGTGACCCAGGAATCACTCTCTGAGGGGCGCTCGACTCCCGATATCGTCTCATCGGCGATCGAGGGCGGTATCGACGCGGTCCAGCTTCGCGAGAAGAATCTCCCCGCCCGTGAGCGGTACGAACTCGCGCTGGAACTGCGCGACGTGACGGCCGCGGCCGACGTGGCGTTCATCGTCAACGATCGGATCGATCTCGCGATGGCGGCAGACGCAGACGGCGTCCACCTCGGCCAGTCGGACGTTCCGGTGTCCGTGGCGAGGGACCTCCTCGGACCGGACGCCATCGTCGGGTGTTCGGCCTGGCGACCCGAAGCGGCGAAACGGGCGGAGCGAGAGGGTGCGGATTACCTCGGCACCGGGGCCGTCTACGGAACGTCCTCGAAGGACGTCGACGCCGAGAAGGACGGCATCGGTCCCGACGGGATCGAATCGGTCGTCGACGCCGTGTCGATCCCGGTGTTCGGCATCGGCGGAATCACGGCGAACAATGCGGCTCCCGTCGTCGACGCCGGCGCAACCGGCGTGGCCGTTATCAGCGCGATCACCGCGGCGGACGACCCGACCGCCGCGACCCACACCCTGGGGGAGGTGGTGGCGGATGCCTGAGTCGTCACCGATCGACACCGGTGATCTCTCGGACGCGCTGACCGCGCTCGAGGCCGGATCGCCGCTCGTCCAGCACCTCACCAACCGGGTCACGATGAACGACGTCGCGCAGGTCACGCTCCACTGGGGTGGTCTCCCTGTGATGTCCGACACACCTGGCGACGCCGAGGAGATGGTCCACGGTGCGAGCGCCGTCCTCTTGAACATCGGGACCGCCTCGCCGCAGGAGGTCGAGACGATGGCGGCCGTTGGAGCGGCGGCGAACGAACTCGACGTGCCGGTCGTCTTCGATCCGGTCGGCGTCGGCGCGACGCCGACCCGCGACGAGTACGCCGAGCAGTTGCTCTCTACCGTAGACTTCACGGCGATCAAGGGTAACTACGGCGAGGTGAGCGCCCTCGCCGGCGTCGAAGCGGACGTCGCCGGCGTGGAGTCGGTCGGCGAGTACGAGGAGATCGCAGACACCGCCCGGGCACTCGCGGACTCGACCGGCGCGACCGTCGTCGCCTCGGGTGTGACCGACGTCCTGGCGACGACCGACGAGGTCTTCGAGATCGCTGCCGGCCACGAACGCATGGGACAGATCGTCGGCACCGGCTGCGTCCTGGGAGCGACGATCGCAACGTTCGCCGGTGTCGTCGACGACGCGGCGGAGGCCGCGCTCGCGGGCACGATCGCATTCGGGCTGGCCGGCGAGCAGGCGACATCGACAGACCACGACGGTCCCGAGAGCTATCGCGTCGCCTTCCTGGATACGATAGCCTCGATGGAGCCTGACGCTGTCGCCGAATTCGACCTCGACGGCCGGATCGAGCGGGCCACGTAAGCCGAGCCGTTTCGATCCGAACTGGTCACTCGCGGCGCGATGGACGACTTACGCACGGTGCTCACCGACCTGGTCGACGCCCTCGGCCACGAACTGTCGGCGCCCGTTGTCCCTGCGCCACCGTACGTCGTCGTCACGAGTACGGGCGTGGTCCTGCGGGCGACGCTTCCCGCCGGCCGACTCGTGATCGCACTCGAACCCTTCACCATCGAACGCGACGCATCGGCCACCGACGCACCGACCTACCGGCGTCGGACCGACCTCGCGACCGAGGTGTGCGTGCGGTGACGGGTAGCCGTTGTGTACGAGCAACCGGGTCGCGTGCGGTGTGTCAGTCGACGCTCGCCAGGTTCGTCTCGACCGAGCGAGCGCCGATAGCGTTACGGTAATCGCTTTCGATGACCCACGAGATGCACGAACGGGCAGCGGACTTTCGCGAGCGCGCACTGAACCGGTACGACATCGATCCCGACGTCGTCGAGTTTCCTGACGGGACGAAGACGGCCGCCGACGCGGCCGACGCGATCGGGTGTTCGGTGGCGCAGATCGCCAGTTCGCTCGTGTTCGAGGTGGACGAATCACTCGTCGTCTGCGTGACGAGCGGCGCGAATCGCGTCGACGAAGGGGCCCTCGGGGACCACTTCGACGTCCGGGAGAGCGCGGTCGAGATGGCGGACCCGGATCACGTCCGCGAGACCATCGGCTGGGCGATCGGGGGCGTTCCTCCTCTCTGTCACGAGACGACCGTTCCAGTCGTCCTCGATCGAACGTTGCTGGAGTTCGACGAGGTTTGGGCTGCCGCGGGAACGCCGTCGGCCGTCTTTCCGATAGATCCCGCGCGGCTCCGATCGCTTTCGGATGCCACTCCGATCGAGGTCGCCGCTCCATCGTGACGAGGCGGGCGCTCGCACTCTCGACTCGAATCGGACTCGAATTGGTGGTGGGTTTTCACCGCTCCCTCCGACACCCTCCGGTCGCCCAATCGGCTGTTTAACAAAAAAGGGCCCGTCCATAGCAAGGATTATTAAATCTGCGCTAAAGGATAATAACACTTTTTACAGTCCTTGTCGAGGGTGATGTATGGACCGTTCACGACGATCGTTCCTCTCGATCGGTGCCGGAGTGGGAGCAACTGCCGTCGCGGGTTGTCTCTCCGATTCCGACTTACAGGGTTCGGAAGGAGGATACGCGGCGTTTTTCACCCTCCAGGACTGGGCGAATACTGTCGGTGGCGACCACATCACGTTCGAAACGCCGATCGACGTCGGTGACATGGGACACGGCTGGAGTCCGAGTTCGGACCTCATTACGGAACTCGGAACCGCACGGGCGTTCATCTACATCGATTCGCCGGCATTCTCGTGGGCGCAGGATGCGGCCGACGTGATCGAACGTGACTACGACGACGTGACCCTCGTAGACGCGTTCGACGATCTCGATCTTCTAGAAACGGATCACGAGATCACTCACGATGACGAACACGATCACAACGAGGGAGACGATCACCACCAAGACGGGGACGAACACGATCACGACGAGGGAGACGATCACCACCAAGACGGGGACGAACACGATCACGACGAAGGAGACGATCATCACCAGGACGAGGACGAACACGATCACGGCCAGTACGACCCCCACGCCTGGATAGATCCGGTCAGGGCCACGGAGATGGTCGAAACGATCGCCGACGGACTCGCGCGTATCGAACCCGACCACGAGGAGACGTTCCGGGAGAATGCCGCGGCATACACCGACCAATTGGACGACCTAGACCGGCAGTTCCGGACGCTGGTCTCGGATTTCGACGGGCCGATCGGCGTCCTCGCAAGTCACGATTCGTTCCGGTATCTGCAGGACCGGTACGGGTTCGTCTTGCACACGCCGACGGAAATCTCCCCCGACCAGTCACCAAGTCAGTCGGAGATCGCGGAGACGATCGAGTTCGTCGATTCGAACGGGATCGAGACGGTTCTGTACGATCGATTCGAATCGGACAGACTGGCCCGGACGATCGTCGAGAACAGCGATGCGACGTCGAGAGTAGCTGTCTCGCCGGCCGCTGGGACGACCGAAACCTGGGTCGAGAAGGACTGGGGCTACGTCGACCAGATGGCGGAAATAAACGTCCCTGCCCTCGATGTGGCACTGGTGAGCCGTGACTGACGTCGTGCGCCTGGAGAACGTGACCCTCTCCTACGGCGAGCAACCTGCCGTTGCGGACGTGACGCTTACTGTCGGCGACGGCGAGTTCCTCGGTTTGATCGGCCCGAACGGCTCCGGAAAGACGACGCTGTTACACGTGATGCTCGGACTGCTCGAACCGGATTCGGGTGTTGTCGAACTGTTCGGCGAGTCCGTCTCGTCGTTCGATCAGGGGGAGCGAATTGGCTACGTGTCCCAGAGGGCGACCGGTCGGGCGGAGACGATGCCCGTCACCGTCCGTGAAGTTGTCCGGATGGGGCGGTTCGCACGCGCTGGCCACTCACGCCTCTCTGAAGAAGACCGAGCCGCGGTCGACGCCGCACTCGCAACCGTCGACATCGACAACCTAGCTGCACGCCAGATCGGTACGCTCTCGGGTGGACAAACGCAGCGGGCCTATATCGCTCGCGCACTCGCCTCCGAGGCAGATCTGCTCGCGCTGGACGAACCGACGGTTGGCGTCGACGCGGAGTCACGCGACGCGTTCTACCAGCTCCTGGAATCACTGAACGAGCGCGGCATCACGATCGTCCTGATCGAACACGACATCGGCGTCGTCACGGATCGAGCCGACCACATCGCCTGTCTCAACACACAGCTGTATCACTACGGAGACACCGAATCGTTCGTCGAGAGCGACGCCCTCGCCGACGCCTACGGTGCGTCGGGGCGAGTAGTCAGGCACCACCACTGACCATGAGTGAATCCACGCAATCTGAAACAGACGCCGAGTCAATAGACGATCCGTCAGAATCGAGACGGGCTCGCGGTGACTCGACGATCGGTCCGACCGCTCACGCGGAGGGACGGAAGCCACCGACGCGACGAGAACAGACAGCAGGTGAGTCCACCACCGGTATCGGTCTCATCCAGCGAATCGGACTCGCTGTCACGGTCGCTTTCGCGCTCGTCCTGACCGGGTTCGTCGTCTCCCACTGGCTCCGAGCCTATCCGCTACTGGGGGATGTGGCCGCACAGTACGTCTACGCTGGCCAGCACGTGGACCGCCTGCTCGGGACGAACGTCTTTCGACACCCGGTCATGTGGCAGTCGGTCGCCACGGCGGTCCTGATCGGGATCGTCGCCCCGCTCGTGGGCGTCTTTCTCGTCCATCGGGAGATGGCGCTCATCGGTGAAACCCTCGCGCACACCGCGTTCGCCGGCGTTGCGGTCGGGCTCTTGCTCGGTGCGACGACCGACTGGCAGGCGTCGTTGCTCCTCTCTGCCCTAGTCGTCGGAATCGGTGGGGCGCTGGCGGTGCAGTGGTTGGCCGAGCAAACCGATGCGTACGGCGACGTACCGATCGCTATCATGCTCACCGGGAGCTTCGCCGTCGGAACGCTCGTCATCAGCTACGGACGCGGACTGACGGCCGTGAACGTCGAGGAGTATCTCTTCGGTAACCTCGCCTTCGTGACCGGCGATGGTGCCCGTCTGATGGTCGTGCTGACGATCTTCGTGGTCATCGGTATCGCGTCGGCGTACAAGCAGCTTCAGTTCATCACGTTCGACGAACAGGCCGCTCGCGTGGCCAGGCTGAACGTCCGCGGGTACAACGCCTTGCTCGTCGTGATGACCGCGGTCGTCGTCGTTGGTGCGATGCAGGTCCTCGGGGTGATCCTCGTGGCAGGGATGCTCGTCATCCCGGTCGCCGCCGCGACGCAACTCGCAGAGAGCTTTCGGGAAACGGTCTCCCTGTCGATCCTGTTCGGTCAGGCGGCTGTCATCGGCGGGTACGCCCTCGCGATCTCACAGTCGCTGCCGCCCGGCGGCTCGATCATCGTCGTCGGTATCGCCTGCTACCTGATCGCCGTCCTCCGCGGAACGACGGCGTCACCGACGGGCCGGTGAGAGTCACGGTAGCGGAATGCCGTCGGGTCTGCGTGCATACAAGTACCGCCAGTTCGAACTGCAAGGTATGCCCGTCGACGAATCAACGGAGTCCCTCCACGAGAACACACCTGGAAAGGGCCGCACGCCGGTCGCCCAGTCGATCGACCCGACGGCCCCCGGAGAGTTCGGCCTGGTACAGGTCTGGTGGGGCGACGGCAAGGGAAAGACGACTGCGACGCTCGGCATGGGAATGCGCGCGGTCGGCCACGGCTATCGGGTGCACGTCCTCCAGTTCATGAAAGGCGGTGCGGCGAGCGTCGAGGCCGTCCGCGGCGAGTACAACGCCATCGAGACGCTTCCGGGCTTCAGTTTCGAGAACCTCGGCCACTACGGCTGGCACGGTATGGCCGACGGCAGCGACGAGGCCGACCACGAGGCCCAGGCGCGAGCCGGGCTCGAACGCGCCCGGGACCTACTCGAAGCGTCGCACGGGGCCGATCTGTCGGCGCCACTGCCCCTCGACGGCGGGCCAGACGACGGCGTGCACATGCTGATACTGGACGAGATCCTCTACGCGGCCGAAACGGGTCTGGTCGACGAGGCCGAGGTGTGTGATCTCGTCGAATCGAAACCCGACGGGCTAGAGCTCGTACTCTCGGGCGGTCACGAACGGCCAGACTACCTGACAGAGCTGGCCGACCTGGTCACGAACGTCCGCAAGGAACGCCACCCGATCGACGACGGGCAGCGGGCCAGGAAGGGAACCGAGTACTGACGAACTGGATCGCTCGCGACCTGAGTCGCAGCGTCGATCCGGGGCGCGGATCCCATACTCCTGGATCGCCGGTGCCAGTACGATTATACCACTGGTGTGAGAATTTATCGTGATCGATGAGTGTAATTCGAGTCAGGGACGTTTCGAAGTCGTTCGCCGGTGTCGACGCCGTCTCCGGGATGAGCTTCGACGTCGACCACGGCGAACTGTTCGGCTTTCTGGGGCCGAACGGGGCGGGGAAGACCACGACCATCAAACTGCTGACCGGACAGCTTCGCCCCGACGCGGGGGCCGTCACGGTGAACGGGACTGATCCGTCCGTCGATCCCATCGAGACCCGTCGACGAGTGGGTATCCTCCCCGAAGGCGGGACACCGCCGAGTTTCTTCACTCCACGAGAGTTCTTCACGTACGTCGGCGGAATTCGAGGCCTGGACGACGAGGTAGTCGACGAGCGCATCGATCGGTGGGCGGGTCGGCTCGGACTTCAGGACCGTCTGGAGACGATCAACGCGGACCTCTCGCGCGGGCAACAACAGAAGGTCATGATCGCGCAGGCATTCCTGCACGAGCCGGACGTCGTGTTCATCGACGAACCGCTGGCGAACCTCGATCCGCTCGTCCAGGAGCGGGTCAAACGGCAACTGACCGCCTACGTCGAGGACGGGAACACGGCGTTCCTCTCGACGCACAACATAGACGTCGCCGAGGAAATGTGTACACGCGTCGGGATCGTAGCGGACGGGCGCATCGTCGCCGAACGAGACGTCGGATCGACCGACGAACCGCTGCTGGACGTCTTCCTCTCGACGGTCGAAGACGTACAGCCGCGGGACGTTCCGACGGCACCATGACTGGGGACGCGACTGAATCAGAGAGAGACGATACAGCGGAACCAGAGAGAGGCGATCCGTCGGAGTTCGAAGAGGGCACTTCGACGGGGACCGAGCCAGGAGCGTCGTCGGAGTCCGCGTCGGGAGAGCCGAACGAGTCAGCGACGACGACCGACGCGACGGCCGGCGACGGCGTACCGGCGGTGCCCACTGTACGCTCCCAGCTCTGGCTGACGACGCGGGCGCTGGCCCGCGAGGAGTGGCGGATTCACACGACGCTCTTCGACGGCTATCGCTTCCTCGGAATGCCGCTCCTGATCACCGCGTTCGCCGCCGGGACGGCCGTGCTCCTCACCGAGACGGGGACGACCCCCGACGCGATCGTCGCCGGCGTACACGCAGCCGCACTCGTCTTCGGTCTCTACGCCGGCACGGCGGGCTTCGCCGGTTCCTCGATGCTCGAAGACGTCTTCGGCGCACACCAGTTCCTCCTCGGCGTGGCGGCGACGCTCCCGCTATCGCGTCGACTGGTCCTCGGGCTGTTCCTGGTGAAGGACGCGGTCTTCTACGGGGTCTTCTTCGTCCTGCCGATGGCCGTCGGCGCGGCCGGCGTCTCCGGCTGGACCGTCGCGAGCGTCGTCGGCCAGTGGCTCTCGCTCTGGCTCGTCTTCGCCGGCGGGATGGCCGTGACCGTCGCTGCGATCTCGGCGCGAACGAACGGTATCCCTGCCTGGGCGATCGGTCTGGTCGTCGTCCTCGGGGTGGGAGTGACAGTGGCCACAGGATCGATCGGCACCGCGCTCGAGGTCCTCGTCACAGTGGGCGACCCGCTCGCCGCTGCCGGTCTCGCTCTCGCGACGGCCGCACTCGGCGGGGTCGCACTGGCCGCGTACCAGCCGACCCACGTCCCGCCGTCGCGAACCGCTCCGCAGCGATTCGATCGAATTCGACGGTTCCTCCCGACCGACGACCCGCTGGTGGCGAAAGTGCTCCTCGAACTCGGGCGCAGCAGTGGTGGCTACGCGAAGCCCTTCGTCGCCGTCGCACTTCTCGCCGGTCTCGTCGCCGGCTCTCTCGGGATCGTCGAGTCCATCACCGGACTCGCACCCGCCCCGGGGATCTTCTTCGGCAGCGTCCTCGGCGTCAGCGCGTTCACGACGTACAACTGGTTGACGCAGTTCGACGCCGTCGACGACTACCTGATACTGCCGGTGTCCGTCGTCGACGTCTTCCGTGCGAAGCACGTCGCGTTCGTCATCGTCGGGGTGCCGACGGCGGCGGTCCCGTACGCGCTCGCCGTCGTCTGGTTCGAGGCGACCCCGATGGACGCGCTCGCCGGTGCGGCCGTTCTCGTCGGGTACGCGGGCTACTACTACGGGCTCACGGTCGCGCTGGCCGGTTTCTCACCGAACGAGTTCCTCTTCGACGGCGCGCGCTTCGCCGCGTTCGGTGCCGGCGTCGCGCTCCCGCTCGTTCCCACCCTCGTCGCCGCGTTCGTCCTGACACCGCCGTCGGCACCCACCGCTGTGGCACTGATCGGTGCCAGCGCCGTCCTCGCTGCCGTCGGCGTGGTCCTCTCGCGGCGCGCGGCGACGTACTGGGCGGACCGCACGATGGCCGGCACGGTCTGAGCCGGTCGCCGAATCGATCCGAGGCGCCCGACGGGTCGACCTGTCCGGACGACGTGGTCGAGGACATCGACAGGGCAAAGCCGAACAGTGACGAATCGTCACTCGACGGATGACGGATACCATCCTCGTCGCCGGGACCGCGAGCCACGTCGGTAAATCGACGCTCACGACGGGCCTCTGTCGGTTGCTCGCCGACCGCGGATACGACGTCGCCCCATTCAAGGCTCAGAACATGAGTACCAACGCGCGGGTCGTCCTCGTCGGGCCGACGACGGGCGATTCGCCGACAGGCTCTGGCGATCCGGAGCCGACGTCAGCTCCGACCGTCGCGGCCGATCGTCCGACTCCCCAATGGGGCGAGATCGGCGTCTCACAGTTCGTGCAGGCGAAGGCGGCTCGTACGACGCCGACGACTGACGCGAATCCCGTACTGCTCAAACCGCGTGGCGACGGGGAGAGTCAACTCGTCGTCGATGGGCAGCCCGCTGGTCACGTTCGGTCCGACGCCTATTACGAGGCACACTGGGAAAACGCCCGAGCGGCGGCCCTCGACGCACACCGGCGACTGGCCCGAACGGCGGACGTGATCGTCGCAGAAGGGGCTGGAAGTATCGCCGAAATTAACTTACACGATCGGGATCTCGCCAACGTGGAGACGGCGCGATTCGCAGACGCCTCGATCGTGATCTGTGTCGATATCGAACGCGGCGGTGCGTTCGCCAGCCTCTATGGCACGCTCGCGTTACTCCCCGACGACGTCCGCGACCGTGTCGTGGGGGCGGCTATCACGAAGTTCCGCGGCGATCCGTCACTGCTCACGCCTGGAATCCGGACGATCGAGGCACGCTGTGGCGTCCCCATTCTGGGCGTGGTCCCCTACGAAGACTTCGACCTGCCGGCGGAAGACAGCCTCGGCCTGCCGGATTCGTCGACGGGCGAACGACGGGGTGCCGACGACGGCGTCCCCGAGGCCGATAGCGTCACCGTCGGCGTTCCCCGATTGCCCCACCTCTCGAACGCCGCGGATGTCGAGGCACTGGTCGATGTTCCCGGCGTTCGGGTCGAGTACGTACCGATCACCGCGGCGAATCGTGACCGGCTCGCTGCCGCCGACGGGATCGTGCTCCCGGGAACGAAAAACGCCGTCGACGACTGCCTGGAACTTCGTCGCGCTGGATTCGGAGACGTCGTCCGTTCGTTCGACGGGCCGATCGTCGGTATCTGTGGCGGGTACCAGGTGCTGGGTCGGCGGCTGCTCGGAGCGCACCACGAGGGAACCGGCGACGCGTCCACGCTCGACGGCCTCGGCGTCCTGCCGGTCGAGACGCGTTTCGCACCCGACAAGCGTGTCTGCCGTCGGCGAGTGACCGTCGACGGCTGCGGTCCGATCGCCGGCGCGACCGGTGAGGCGACTGGGTACGAGATACACGCAGGAACGACGACCGTACTCGAACCCGTCCCTGAACCGGTCGAACCCGGGAGTGCGGTGTGTGAGTCGGTCCTCGGAACGTACCTTCACGGGTTGTTCGCGAACCCGTCGATCAGATCGGCGTTCGTCGACGCAGTGTACCGAGGAGTCGACGGAGAGCGCCCACGATCCGATCGGTCGACGGGTGGGACGACCGACGATGCCATCGATCGCGTCGCGACCGTCGTCGATCGCTCGCTCACGCTCTCACCCATTCTCGGAGAACTCGCTCCACCAGGGTGAGACGCCGGTGACCCCGGACGGTGTTCGGATGAGGCGGATCGGGTGCGTTCCCTGGGTGCGCGTACGCGTGCACGAAACGCTTCGGGTACGCCGGAGGCCGGTGTCGTGCTCTGCTGACGGGAGTCGTCGTACCGCTATGAGTCCGTGCGGGATTTCGAGGTTCGATTCGACACTCGAAACGGAAGGAACCTTGATGCGTGGTACGACGAAACTCGTCGTATCGGGCCCTGTATGATCGGTACCGCACCCGCCCTGATTTTCGATAGTTTTCCCTGGTGGGTCGCCAGACCGATCCTCTACGCGCTCTTTCTCGGGACGGGGATGGCACTCGACGAGACGTACGTAAACCGCACGACGATCCTCGCGGGGTCGCTCGCCGTCGCCGTCCACAGCGTCACCGCCGGCGGTCTCTGGTTACCGCTCTCTCTGTATCTGGACGTCGGCCTCGTGATCGGGCTGTACGGACTCTACGCGTACGTCGTCGACGGCTACGTACCCGGGTGGTTCCGACTGCTCGCGTACATGCTCTACTCGCCGCTGTCGGTCGCGCTGGTCCTCTTGCTCCCCGACGTCGTCTTCATCGTTGCACTCGTCGTCGCGGGGTACGCAAACGTCCAGTTACTCGCGGCGCTCCACCCAGTGGAACCGTACTATTTCGGTCCCGACACGCCGGAGGCGTTCGCCAGATCCGCGTCGGAGAGCGGTTCACCGGATCCTGTCGAACGGACAGACGCCGCTCCGGGTGCCGGCCTGGGCCGAGCGATAGCCGAATCCAGTCTGTTCGGCGGGAATGCGGCGGACGGTAACGACCCAGATACTCACTCGCCAGGGGGCGAGGAGGCCGACGACGGGGGAGCACACCGGGGCGATCCGCCGTCGGATCGGGGAGTGCTCCCTGGATTCATGCGCCGAATCTAGGTGCGATGGCCGGCAGACAGTGGCGAATCAGTGCGCGACGTCGGACAGATCCGCCGACTGTCTCCTCACCGAGAGGGTCGTCCGAGCGCGTGAGTCATCCAGAAAGATACTTCAACGTCGACGTTGGACGCCTCGGTGGGACTGGGATGCTCGATACTGTCCGGGAGTTCCTCGGCGGCACCGGGGATAACGGCGAAGACGTCTACGAGTGCCGTCGCTGTGGAACGACCGTCGATACGACGACGACCGCCTGTCCAGCGTGTGGGAACGACGATATCGTCGTCCACTCGACGAAGTGATGGTCTAGTACCCCACAGCCACTGCCGTGAGCGCGGGTCGCGGCCCGTAGAGCGACCGAATCACCGACGGCGACGATGATTCTATCGGAACCGGTGGACAGGTGAGACTACTGGACCAGCCTCCTGCTCGTCACGGATCGATCGACGATAGCCGACTAGATGTGGTCGTCTTCTTTGAGTCCCTCGATGAGATCGTCGACCAGTTCGTCGACGGAGTCGTAGGGGAAGTCCGCACTCCCTGCGGTTTTCGAGTTCAATTCCATCGCGGTCATCGAGAAGTCACCTGATTCGAACTTCGTGGCAGGCCCGTTCGGGAGTGCCGGGACGAGATCCATCGGGCTGGAGATCGGGTACGATGCGCCCTCGAAGGCGTCGGTGAACTGCTCGCGGAGTTCGTCTTCGTTTGCCATTGCGACTGGTACTTCTTCCGCATAAATAATAAATTATGGGGTAGTTGATGCCACGGCTCGACACGAGCAGCCGAATTGTCCGGGTAAACGGGTAGACACTGCGAGCGGTGATCGATTGGACGTATCCGTCTGTCCGGGACGTACGGGTGAGGCAACCGTCCATCGGTCTGCGACGGAAGAGCGACGGTATCCATCGTACCGGACACTCGATGTACTAACGATGGCCATGTGAAGGGATCGAAATACGTGACTGTCCGGCAGACACGACAGTCGTGAACACGTGATGCTGTCCTGGACCGAACGGCCCCTCGCATCGAATCACCCGGTGGTGCGAGGATTGTGATGGCTCCCGAGACCCTCTACGTGACCGACTCCGGCCGGTACCTGACGGGCTGGCAATTGCGACAACGGATCGAGTGTGGAGAGTGGTGTCGACGGATCGTCGACGAATCGACGGGCGTGATACTCGTCGAGTCAGCTGATGAAACGGTGATAGCCCTGACGATCCTGGCGATGGGATCGCTGCCGTCCTACCTCGAGGTTCGCGGCGATGGACACCGGACGTGGGTCGCCGACCGACGTCGAGTGGTCCCGTCGTCGCAGTCGGCCGACGTGGTGGGACCGATCGGCCCGCAGCGACAGACCCCAGTTTCACTCCACACACGTTGAAGCGCCGTGGATTCACTCCGTATACGTTGACCCGCCGTGATGCCACGAGTGGCCACGATCGATGGGACCCCTGGCACGCGGGACCGCGCAGAGTCGTCGCGTACTATACCTGCTGAAGATATTCACGGAGACGTTCACTATCTCGGCGTCGGATCGGTCCACAGTGAACCGTCGATCCGTCCTCGGCGCGCTCTGCGCCGGTAGCGCCCTTCCCGTCATCGGCTACACGACGAATCGAAGCGGGGAGACCGTCTCCCTTCGCTACTGGATGACGGAACGGGCCGCCGCGTACGACGGCCTGGAGTGGCGACTTCGCTCACTGCTCCATCGGTGTCTGGGATTCGATCACTGGGTCCTCGAACTCAGCGGCGGTGGGATCGTCGACGTCGGAACCGAAAACGCGGCCGACGCCGTCACGGACGGCTCCTGGCCACGCGCGCTGCTGTCCGGCGTCGTGCGAGCGAACGAGATCGATCCGGCCTGGGACGTCAACCTCCTCGTGACGGACGGTCCGCTGGAGACGTCCCCGTCCGGATACGGCACAGCACACGTCGCCGCCGTGCCAGGAGCCGGTCGGCTGGCAGCCCTCGAGTCCGTCCCCACCCCCGAACGGCTCGAACCCGTCACGGAGTCGACGTTCGCGGCGCAACTCGTTCTCCACGAAGTCGGGCACGCGCTCGGACTCGATCACACCGACGGTCGTCGATACGACCGAGAGAATCGGAGCATCGTCACCCCGATGCTGTCGCTGTACGGCTGGCATCGTCCCGAACTCCTCGACGCAGCATGCCGCCCTACCGATGCTGGAGCGGTGGACGACGGCTTGATTCGTCGCCTCGATTTCTCCTACAGTGCCTGTGCGAGACGTGCGTTACGGGCCTACGATGGCCATCACCTCTCGATATAGTGGAACGAACGGGTCACGAGTCGCTACAGATGTAACTCCGCGGTCGGTCGAAATCGACTCGACGGGGAGCGGGTGGTCGACCGCCGTCACTTCGAGCGGCGGACCTCGGTCGCGTTACTCCTCGTCGGTGCCGTCGGTCGCGTCTCCTCTGGCGAAACTGGCCTGCGGAGCTCCCTCGTTCGTTGCCGGGGAGCCAGCTTCTGGGCCGGTGATCAGCGCCTCGAAGTCGGCGACGTCGTCGTACTCGTCCTGGTGGACGAGTGCGCTCTTGCCGAGGGGCGTGATCTCGTACAGGCCCGATCGCTTCGCCGGACCGATTTTGTCTACGAGCCCGTAGTCCTCGAGGACGGGCAGTCGGGTGTTGATGTTCTTTCGGCTCTTTCCGGTGTGGGAGGCGAGGTTCGTCGCCACGTTGCGACCTTCGTCCTCGAGCGCTTCGAGGATGAGGAAGTCAGTTGGTTGACGTAGTTTCATTGTCTGTGTTCCGTATGGTACGTAGCTTTCCGATGGTAATAAACTCTTTCGGCTCGAAACCGGTAATTCGTTGGTTATCTGGTACGGTTGTCGCCGTTGAAATGGCGTGACGGGGGAACTATCATCGGAAAGTCACTCGCCGATTATTTCCGGACATTTCCCGTCCGATCAACCGTCAGACGGAAATTACCTTCGAACACGACCATCCCGATCAGCCGATGCAACAATTGGCCGTCACGACGCGAGCAGCGAGGGGCCATGATCGGCGAGCCACTCGAGGGAACCCACGAGTGCCTGCGGTGAGTCGACGCGAAACGACGCGTACGACGGCGTCGCGTCACCGACGCGGATCCCGACGTCGTCATCGGAGAGAACTCGGAACGCGTCCTCGTCGGTCGTGTCGTCACCGCAATACAGAAGTACCGTTCCCGGGGGATGTCCGTCCTCGAGTACCCCAACGGCGTCGCCTTTGTCCCACTCGATCGCGGGTCGGAACTCGAGAATCCGGGCGCCCTCGGTGAGTACCACTCGATCGTCACCAACACGCTCGATCACGTCTCTCGTGAGTGAGCGACACACGGGCACCGCCGACTCTGGAACAGTTCTGTCGTGGACGGTTCCAGTGAGCCCCTTGTGTTCGACGGTGGCGTTTGGAATCGGATCGAGGACCGTTTCGAGGACACCACTGCAGGTTTCGATGCGCGGTGTCGCAGCAGCGGCTATCGGATGCACTGCGTGTCGACCGGCGGAATTCGATTCCGATTGACCGTTCGGCGGATGCGGACCAGGATCGAACCGTTCGAGCCCGTGGTTGCCGACGAGGATCGCCGGACTCCCGACGCGCGTTCTGAGATCCGTAACCGATCGACCGCTCACGATGGCGACGGTGATCGAACGCGACGACCCGAGCCTGTCCAGCACTCGTTCTGTCGCTTGCGGCATCACTGCCGTCGCCGGATCGTCGACGATCGGAGCCAGGGTGCCGTCGAAATCGAGACAGCACAGGAGGTGAGACGCGTTCTCGAGCGTCGGACCGAGCCTCGAAGTCGGGTTCGAGAGCCGTCTCGGGACCGACTGGCATCTCACCGCTGCAGAATCGGTCATCGGTCGCAGCGCCAACCCGTCCAGTTACGTCCCATCGGTGGGATACCCCTGGGGACTGATCGACCGATCCGGCGTCGCCGCCGCGAACGTTTCGAATAGAGTCGACATCCACCACGAGAGCGACCGTTCGGCCGTCCTCGCCCGGAGCGTCCGCATCCGCACGCGCTGTTCTCGGACCGGCATCCGCAAGGCGTCGTCTATCGTCCGCCACACCGACTCGCGATCGGTCGGGTCGATCGTGTTGGCCACGTCTCCGAGTGCGTCGTGTGCGCCGGTTTGGTCACTCAGGCAGAGAACGCCCGTTTCGTCCACGCTCGCCGCGACGAACTCTTTCGAAACCAGGTTCATGCCGTCGGCGAGCGAGGTGACGAGCAGACAGTCGGCGTTTCGGTAGAGTGCGGTTAGCTGGTCCCGTGTGAGGTACGATTCGGTGTACACGATCGGTTGCCACGAGTCCGTCCCGAACCGTTCGTTGACACGATCGACGACTCGTCTGACCCGTTTTCCGTACGCTGCGTAGGCCGGGATGTCGGTTCGGCTGGGGGTCGTCGTCTGCACGAACGTGACCGATTCGCGCCACCTCGGTCGGCGCTCGAAGAGGGTCTCGATGGCCTCAAGCCGTTCTTCGATCCCCTTCGCGTAGTCGAGACGATCCACCCCGAGTCCGAGGAGCGTCCCATCCGGTATCGACAGTTCCGCCGACAGGGTCTCGTACACGCCGTCGTCCAGATTCTGACTCCGCCGGGCGTGCTCGTCGGCGTCGATCCCGAGTGGGACGGCCACGACCTGCGTGTCCGAGCCGTCGTACGAGACGACCGACGCGTCCCAGTCGACCGACGCATCGTCGAGAAAGTACTCGACACAGGTGAGAAACCGATCCGCGAAGCGACGCACGTGGAAGGAGAGGACGTCGGCGCCGAGCAACCCGTCTAGCAGCGCACGTGCCTGCGGAACCCGTGAGAACGTTTCGGGTTTCGGCCAGGGAACGTGCCAGAACTGACCGATCGTCGTCGATGGTGGGACCCGCTCTCGAATCATCGCCGGAACCAACGCGAAGTGGTAGTCTTGCACCCAGATCAACGACTCGCCCGAGACGTGCGGGACGACGCGCTCGGCGAACCGTTCGTTGACGCGTCGATATCCGTCGTAATCGCCCGGACGGATCTTCGCTTCGTCTACGGCCCCGTGACAGATCGGCCACAGTAACCGGTTGCTGTACCCGCTGTAGTAGGTGTCGGCGAGATCGTCGTCGATCCACACGCGTTCTAAGGTGTACGACGGGTCGGTCGGCGGCACGTCGACACGATCGTTCTCGTCGACGACCTGTCGGTCGCCGTCGCCGTCGCCCCACGCGATCCAGGTTCCGCCAGCGCGCTGGCACACCGGATCGAGTGCCGCGGTGAGTCCACCCGTCGGCCTGTCGACCGCGAGGGACCCGTCAGCATCACGTGTGTGGCGATACGGCTGCCGGTTCGAGAGCACTACGAGGGTGTCGAACGAATCGAGTGGCGTCTCCCAGTCCCGGGACGGCGTCGTGTCGGCACTCCCGGTCGACGACTCGTCCGAGTCCGATTCGTATGCGAAGTTTCGCATTCTCCTCACCCCACATCGTCGGTGGTGGTCCGCTCCTCGCTTGCACACGCCGGGCGAGCACGCCGTGGACGCCGACCACGATACCGGCAGCAGCTACTGACGACCACTACCAGTTGCGTCACCAGTAGGTGGCGGACGCCAGTGCGATCGATCACTGCCCCCGCTCAGTAATAGTAGATGAAGAGTTCGTGTCCGCAGTTGGTACACGCCGTTTCGCTACCGTTGAGCCTGTTTCGAGTACCCTCCGCGGGCGACCGGAGGCCATCTCCACTCGGAATCGCCGCTCGGACCGATCGATCACATTCGGGGCACCCGATGCGGACTGCTGTCGACATGGACCCGTCGATCACCGCGCGCCAGCATAGTTATGGCGCAGGTTGTAGGTGGCCGCCAGGTTCGGCCATCCAACTCGTGGTTCAGTCTTCGGGAAGCCGGGGAGCGGCCGGTATCTACACCCGATCGAACGGAGGGGTAACGGACGCCTAGTGCGTCTGCGATCGGCGTACGCCCCGGCTACTTCGATGAACGGTCAGACGTTGTTTCGAGAGGGGACGGAGAGCGTCGAACGTGGCGGGATCCGGCCCAGACGGTCGAACCACCCGGACGAGGACGGTCCAGATGGACGGACGACGCGGACGATCGAACCGGCGAGATGATCGAATAGTCCGGGCAGTCGAACGAAACGAACTAGCACCGTCCGTCCAACGGCCGCAACAGTTCGACAGTGGTCGCTCCGCCAGACCATACGTTCCCGCGCCCAGTGAGCCATGAGTGAGTATCAGGAACCGGCGAGTGAAACGGGCATCCGGGTCCTTCTGGTCGGTCGGTCCGAGGCCCTCGATCGGCTCGGTCGAATCCTCTCGCCGGACGTGGATGTCCGATCAGTCACGACGCCGAGCGAGGCCGACGAACCGGTCCGGCAGGCGGATTGTCTCATCAGCGACGAGTCGCACGTCTCCGCCCTTCGAGACCGGACCGACCTGCCGATCCTGTCGCTCGTGACCGATTCGGTCGACGAGATGACGGCGGGAGCGACGGACGTCATCCAGTCGGACGTAGCGCGGGAACTGGCGACAGCTCGGGTCCGTAACGTCGTGAACGCGTCGAAAACGCGAGCCAGCGAGCGCGGAGGAGTCCTGCTGGACTCGTCCGAAGCCGTCGTCGCGGTGACCACGCCGGAGGGACGGATCGATCGAGTGGGCGGCGCAGTCGATCGTGCACTCGGCTACACCCCGGAGACGCTCCGTGACGAGCCGCTCGACTCGATCGTTCCGGAGGGGTATCGCCGGACAGTTTCGGACCATCGGCGATCGGTGGCCGAGTCCTCGCTCGACGCGACCGAATCGTTCTCGGCGCGGGTCCGGCGTCGGTCCGGCGGAACCGAGCACGTGCAGATCACCGTCAGAAATCGGCTGGCCGATCCCGCGCTGAACGGACTCGTCTGGACCGTGGTCCCCGTCACCGAGCCGGAGCAGGTCGACGTTCCAGACGCGACCATCGAGCAGTTCGACGATCCGGTGGTCACGCTCGACGAGGAGCGGACCGTTACAGCGGCGAACGATGCGGCAACGCGGCGGTTCGGCCCGCGTGGAGACGCCCCCATCGGGTTCGAATTCTGGGAACTCGTCCCCGGAGAGACCCTGGACACGTGGTACGAGGGCGTTTCCGAGGTCGCTGCCAGGGGATCCACCGGCTCGTTCGTCGTCGACGGACCGACCGGTGACGACATCGACGTCGTTACCGTGTATCCCGACGAGAAGCGCGTCACGCTCATAGCACAGCGTCGCGAGGGAACCCTGGTCGATCGATACCGGTTCGATCTCGAACGAACGGCCGCACTTCTGGACGTCGTCCCCGGGCCGGCGTTCCTCGTTCACGACGGGGCTGTATCGACGGCCAACAGGGCGACGATCGACTACGCGTCGGTCGATTCGGTGGTGGGGCGGCCGCTCGCGACTGTCGTCGGCGACCGGACCGCTGCGACGATCCAGGAGCGGGCGAGCGCGTCGATCCGACGTGTCGACCCTATCGAGTGGCATCCGACGGTCGGGGGCGAGGAACGAACGGTCGCCCTCACGGTCGACACGGTACACGATCGAATCGCGGTCGCTGGTCGCGACGTGACCGACCACAGACGAGTACGAGACGCGGCCATCGCCCTCAACCAGGCGACCGACGACCCTCGGTTCGCCGAGACGATTCAGTCGACTCGTCGGCGGACGTTGACCGCACTGGTGACGGCCCTCGACGTTTCTGTCGGCATCTGGTACCGGCGTACCGACGATCGACTCTCACCGGTCACGAGCGTCGGAACGCCCGACGGATCCGTCCCGACCGTCGCCATAGATCCAGGGACGATCCCGTCGCTAGCGGAGGACCCGGCTGACTTCGGCCCAGTCGGTCGAATTCCGATATCCTCGGACACAGTCATAGAGAACGCGATTGCGCTGGCACTCTCCACCGACGAGGTGGTCGTCGTCGGTTCGTCGCCGACGTCGCTCTCCAGCTCCGGCACCGAATCGGGCCCCGGCCGTCGGGGCCGAGACATCGACGCCGCTACAGTTCCCAGAGACGCCGACGGTCGGTGGTCGGGCGAACCTGCGCCGGGACCGGATTCCAGACTCGCCGTGCTCACGCCCATCCTCAGGACGTTCGTCAGGATCGAGCGCACCCTCGTGTCGTGTCGCGCCGACACGCGTGAACTTCAGGCGGCGCTGCGGTCGGAAGAACGACGGCGGGGTCGAATCGCGTCCGTCTTCGACCGGTACGACGAACTCGTCGACGTCGCGCTGACGGCCCCGACGCGTAAGCGACTCGAACAGCGGATCTGCGGAACCGTCGAAGCGCTCGACGAGGTTGCCACGGTTGCGGTGCTGTCGGGGACAGAGCCGGTGACGGTCCGTGCACGATCGGGATCGATCCCGCAGTCGATAGCGACCGTCGTCGACCAACGGGACGACACAGGCGACTCGCCGGAGGGTACCGAGCGAGTTCGCGGCCCCCTCGTCGACGTCGTCGGCCACGTTCTCGACTCCGGGGAGCAGGTGGTCGAACGGGTCGATCCGCATCCGGGTGATCGGGCCGAACCCGACGACGAGACCGGCACCGAGGGCGCCGTCATCGTCACGCCACTCGACGGTCGAACGCTCCAGGAGGGTGTCCTCCTCGTGTACGTCGACGCAGTGAACGATCGGGACCTGTACGAACGGCTCGGTCAACACGTGGCGACGGTGACAGCCCTCGGAATCGACGCCATCGAATCCATACGGGCCCTTCACGCGAGCGAATCGATCGAACTGGAACTCACGATGGATGTTTCACGGACCGACGCGCTCGCGATGCTGGCATCCACCCTCGACACCCGCGTCGACCTCGACGCCGTCGTACCCGCTGGGAACGGACTCACGTGTTACGTGACCGTCCAGGAGGACGTCGACGTCGACCCGTCGGGGCTCGTGGAAGCCATCGGCCCTATCGATCGTATCGAGCGCCTGCAAGAGACCGATCGCGGAACCCGACTGGAACTTCTCGTGGACGAGCACCCGTACGTCGAGGCCGTCGCGTCCCACGGAGGTGTCGTCACATCCGTCGAGGTCCGGGATGGGGATGCGACAGTCGGTGTCGATCTACCATCAGACCGCGACGTCAGAGCCCTGGTCGAGACGGTCCGATCGACCATCCCGACGACGGCACTCGCCACTCGGCGACCGGCATCGCGTGCGGACGAACCGGATCCGTCCGTCTCGTCCGTTCTCGACTCGCTTACAGATCGCCAGCGCCAGATCCTCCGGACGGCGCACGCGGCCGGGTACTTCGAGTGGCCGCGTGAACGAACCGGAGAGGAGATCGCCGACCGGCTCGATATCTCGCAACCGACCTTTACCCGACACTTTCGAGCCGCCGAGCGACGAATCTTCGACCTGCTGTTCGAGTCGGACGGGTCGTGACGGCCGACCAGTTCGTCGCGCGCGACTCCATTCACCGATCGTCGATCACCTCGCTTCAACCGATGCTTACCCGGGACTGGGTGGTGATAATCCTGTGTTTCACGCCGTTTCCGTAACCGATACCCTCGCTAATCAGTGAATATTGATAGCCAGGACGCGGCCGGCGTGAATACACCTAGCGCCACCGTCGATGACGTCGGCGTGATAACTGGCGAGTACCGATGCTAGGGACGGAAACGGCTGATTACGTGATCGAATCTGTGACGGATGCGATCGAATCTGTGACGGACGGCGTCGATACCGGGCGGGCGGGTGCTTCCACCCACGCGGGTGATCGTCGTGAGTATTGACGCCGGTGGCGCGGCTTCTCGGGACCCGGCCGATGCCGGGATCGGAGAAGAACTCGTCTCGACGCCGCCCACGGATGGACCAGGCGTCGTCGCCGAGGTACACCTGGATCACGATCGCTTGCTGTTGCGACCGACGCTTCGCCGCCTCGACGATGCGACGGCCGTCCCCGAGTACCACGCCGGCGGACCGGACCGTCGCTACCAGTTCGTCTCGTTCTCGGTCGCCGACGAGACCGCACTCGAGGCTGCACTCGAACGGGATCGAACCGTGACGAATCCGGTTCTGGTCGATCGGAATGGCGGGCGACTGGTCTACCGGCTGGACGTCACCGAACGGGCGCTCACGGTCCACGGTGCGATCGCAGAGCAGGGTGGTCGCATCGTCGACGCCCGCTGTACGCAAACGGCGTGGGTCGTCCAGCTCAGGTTCCCCGCCCGCGAGGCACTCGTGTCGTTCAACGAAGCGTGCAAAGATATCGATATCTCTCTACAGGTCACACACCTGCGCTCGGCGGACGACTCGTCGGATCCGGTCGTCGGTCTGACGGCGAAACAGGAGGAATTGCTCGCCGTCGCCTTCGACGAGGGGTACTTCGAAGTGCCGCGCGGAATCTCACAGGACCAGCTCGCAGAACGCCTCGGTGTCTCCAAATCAGCGATCTCACAGCGACTCCGACGTGCGTTGACGGAGCTGTGTTCCACGACGCTCTCGACCGCCTCGTCGGCGTGTTCAGACGATAACTCGTAGCTGCCAGAGACGAACACGGAAGAATCCCACTGCGACGTCGACGCCTGAACGCAGAACCGTCTCTTCACGGAGTTGCGTCGCAACTCAGGAGAGTCTCGCCGCCAGGTCTGCTTCGGTAATGATCCCGATCGTCTCGCCAGCGTCGGTAATCATCACTGCTTTGTAGTGGTCGAGAAGACTACTCACTTCGTCGACCGTCGCGTCCGAAGAGACGGTGGGGAAACTTTCGGCCATGTGCTCCGAGACGGGTTCCGTTCGCGCGTCCTCGTCCAGGTGAACCAGGTCACCCTGGCTGATGGAGCCGACCGGAACACCGTCCTGGATGACGGCCAACTGTGAGTACGCCTCGGATTCCATCAGTCGGGCCGCCTCGCCGACCGGATCGGTCGGTGAGACGCTGACGACGTCCTCGTTCATCAGGTCGCCCGCTCGAATGATGTCGCCCGCTGCTTCGTCCAGGGCCGTTACGATTCGACGAAGCGTCGAGAGTCGCGGATCGACGTCACCACCCTCGATCCTGGCGATGAGTGGCTGGGAGACGTCGGCGCGATCGGCCAATTGGCTCTGCGTCAGATCGAGGTCCGTCCGCCGTTGACGGAGATCGGCTGGCGTCGGCAGTTCCATAGCTGTACATAACTATGGGTTATAGAAAGGTGTTTGGGTCGAACGGATCCAGGTGTCGCCAGATCAGCCCCAGCCGGTGGTTCGGGCAATCGATCGACGGTCAGGCGGTCTCGTCGTCCGGTTCCTCGAAGACTTCGACCACGTCGAGCGGGACGTCTTTGAGCGCGCCGCCGACTTCGCTCTTGGCGATGCGGCTCGCGTGTTCTTCGCCCTCGGCGTTGAACACCTCCATCTCGAGCGCGAGGCCGACGAGCGCCGTCTCGGCCGCGATGAACGCGGAGTCGAACGGTTCGCCGCACGCGGGACACCCAGTCGCGCCCACTTCCACCTCGACGTACGTCATGTCGGCCTGGTTCAGTCGTTTCCCGGCTTCGCTGACGGCTACGCCGATCGCGTCGTCGACGCCGTCTACGTCGCGTACCAGCCAGGCCGCTTCCATCGCAACGAGATAGTTGCTCATACGCCCACGTCGGGCCGACGGGCTACGTTCTTTGCGGTTTCTCTCGACGCTGCGGGCGAGCCGATCGAGCGACAGCGATCTCGGTCGATCCGGCCACGTCGAACCCAAGCGACTACCGCTGGCGATCCGCGACTGGTGGGACACTCGAACGCCTCGTCAGAGCAGTGGCGACGTCACGGTCGGGTTCACGACCCGCACGAGAGGTGAATCATGGCCATACGTTACGAACAACGTGCGGATACAAGCCGCCCACATTACGTGTCGATCGACTGAGTCCAAGTCGAGTTTCGAACGGGTAAAGTGTACTTGAATCGCAAGACTGCGCCGGGCCCAATCGGTGATGAAGAATCCTGACAGAGCGGCCCCGGCAGGAAAGCTTATGTATCCCCTGCCGCAGAGGACCGACCACGCGATGACAACCCGCGCCCACCGTGCGCTCGTGTTCACCCTGTACCAGTTGACTATCCTGTTCGGCATCCTGTTGATGCCGTTCGCGCTACTGACCAGACAGGTCGGCGTCTCGGTTCCGATTCGCCGACTGATCGTCCGGGCGGAATCAGCGTACGAGAACACCAAGCCCTGATCGGATTCTCACACCCTCTAGCGTCCCGTCACCGCATCGGTCACGAGTTTCACCGTTGGCTCGAGTCGGTACGTCGAGGCTGATCGACGCGACCCGATTCTCGCACAGTCCTATTCGCAACCCACCGATGCGTCCAGGATGCCGCTCGATCGAGCACCTCCCCTTTCACGACCGGTCAGCTGCCGGCGACCGCACCGCCAGCTGACCCACCGACGTGAACGACGACAGGCACGCCCTCGAATCCGGGGTCCGTTACCGCCGATGTTTTATACTGTCCCGTGCCTTAGTGTCGCCTAATGCGTACACCGACTGTCGACGATTTCTCGACGACCGCCGATCGACTCGCCGGTAACCGTGACCCGTACAGCCCAGAACTCGGTTCGCTCCCGCAAAACGACGTCGACGAAGGCGACCTCGACAACGTCAACAAAACCGGGACGACCACGATCGGGATCACGACGGCGGACGGTGTCGTCATCGCGACGGACATGCGCGCGAGTCTCGGTGGCCGATTCGTCTCGAACAAGAACGTCCAGAAGGTCGAACAGATCCACCCGACGGCTGCGCTCACGATGGTGGGCAGCGTCGGCGGCGCTCAGTCGTTCATCTCGTCCCTCCGGGCCGAGGTGAACCTCTACGAGGCCCGACGCGGCGAGAACATGAGCATCGACGCGCTGGCCACACTCGCCGGTAACTTCGCCCGCGGCGGCCCGTTCTTCGCCATCCATCCGATCCTCGGCGGCGTCGACGAGGAGGGAAGCCACGTCTACAGCATCGATCCCGCTGGCGGCGTGATGGAAGACGACTACACCGTCACCGGCTCCGGGATGCAACTCGCATACGGGCACCTGGAACAGACGTACGAAGCGGACCTCTCGAACGACGAGGCGAAGACGATCGCCGCACAGGGCATCAAATCGGCCGCCGAGCGTGACACCGGCTCCGGCAACGGCGTCTTCCTCTGTGAGATCACCGACGACGGTGTCGAGATCCAGGGCCACCACGACTTCGACGACGTCATCTAAGGCCGAACTCGAACACCGATCCACTTCTCGATGCGACGCCACTCGGCCAGTGGCGTGCCGAGGCGCTCGCACGTCGATATCCGAGATGTAGCATCAGATATCGGACGCGTCGCCCACCCCGAACCACTGTCTACACACGGTGGTCGAAGGGCGGCCGACGGATCAGTCGCGCGTCCCGCCAGCGATAGATAGCGGTGCGATCCAATCCGGGTCGTCCCATCGTTCGACGAACGGGAGCGCCACTCTAGAGGCTCACCTGACACTTTCGATTCGCTGGGCACGTGGTCTCACGCGTCGGTGCTCACCGCTGAAACTGTACGCCTGCGGCCTGTTGCGGTTCGACAGTGCCGTCTTCCGGAGAGTCGAGTCGGACGCTCCGATTGTGGGCGGCGGATTCGTAGATCGCGTCGATCACACGCTGAACCTGGAACGCCTCGGTGACGGTGTTGGTCGTCGGGTCGGAACCGGTCTCGACGCACTCGAGGAAGTGTCGATCCTGGATTCGATATCCCGGCTCGGCAGCGTCGGTCGAGAGGACGGCGTCTTCGTAGTGGTCCACTCCGGACGTCCCGGCTGAAAGTATTCGACAGGACGTCTCGCCGATCTCGAATTGCGCGCCTGCACGGGACCCGCGTACGTGGATATCCATCGATGGCTCGCGATTCGACGCCCAGGCCGCTTCGAGCGATATCGTCCGTCCGTCCGCCGTTCGCACGAACGCGGAGACCGAGTCGTCGACGTCGTACGAAGCGCGGCCATCGGGTGCGGTCCCGCCGAAGTCGTCGGGGTCCGCGTACCCGTCCGGATCGTCGAAGAGTGACCGTGTCGTACCGGAGACCTCGACGATATCGGGGAAATCCATGGTAGAAAGTGCGAGGTCGATCGCGTGGACGCCGATGTCGATGAGCGCACCGCCGCCGGCGAGCGCTTCCTCTGTGAACCACGACCCGGTTCCCGGAACGCCGCGCCGACGGACGTAGTTGGCCTCAACGTGCTGTATGTCGCCGAAGCGTCCACGTTCGTTCTGCGCGTCGAAGAGTCGAGCGGACGCCGAGTGCCGGTTGTGAAAGCCGACCATCGTACACCCTGGTGCGTCCATCGCCGCTTCGCGGATGCGACGTGCACTCTCGATCGTGTGGGCGAGCGGTTTCTCGACGAGGACCGATCGACCAGCCTCGAGTGCGGCGACGGCGATCGGTTCGTGAAAGCGATTCGGTGTCGTCACGACGACCGCCTCCACCTCGTCGTCGACGACGAGGTCCTCGTAGCGTTCGTAGGTCCGCGCGTCGAACGTCGTGTTAAACTCGGCCCTCGAATCGGGGCTGACGTCCGCCCCGGCGACGACGGTGGCGCCGAGGTCCGCGACCGTTCGGGCGTGGAGGTGTCCCATCCCGCCGAGGCCGACGATTCCGACGCCGACACTTCTCACGTACTCTCACCCGGTGTCGGCGCCGGTGAGCCTGGCCGTGTAATCGACACTTTCTCGGAGGAAATGGTGGAATACCGGGGTCGCATTGACGAACCCAGGTACGCGGACGAAAT
Organism: Halovivax cerinus; assembly: GCF_024498195.1. Taxonomy (NCBI): domain Archaea; kingdom Methanobacteriati; phylum Methanobacteriota; class Halobacteria; order Halobacteriales; family Natrialbaceae; genus Halovivax; species Halovivax cerinus. The sequence continues at coordinate 2,967,188 of NZ_CP101824.1, read as the reverse complement.
AACTTTTTTGACCCGAGAAGCACTCATACGTGTGACTTTCAGACCTCTCGAATAATATCTAGTATTATTCACACAATTCTGTCACAGTCGGCTACCTGCTCACTCTCCCAATCTAATTCTCTCACTCACACACTCTTACTCTCTCACTCCCACACTCTTACTCTCACACACTCTTACTCTCACACTCTCTTACTTTCACACTCTCTTACTCTCTCACTCACACACTCTTTCTCTCCCTCTCGCCTCGTTCTACCGTTCGGCTTCACCGTCAGCTGCTTCGCTGTGTGTCGACGAGTTCGACGACGACGTCTACCTCCCTTCCGGTAGCCGATTCCAGACGATCGCGAACGCGATCTGCCAGCCCAGTGGTATCGACGTTTCCCGGCGGTCGCTCGGCGAGCACCGTGACGCTCGCCGGCTCTCCGGTGTACACGTCGTGAACGGCGTACGAGACGTCGACTTCGTGGAACTCGTAGGCGTCGAACGCTGCGGCATCGTTCATCGACTCGAGTTCCGTATCCACGTCGTGGGTTACACTCGCTACCTGGTAGGTGCCGACCGTCATCCCGATCAGTACGACGGAGAGCAGGCCGATCGAGACGAAGAGTATCGCGGATCTGGCGACGAGTCGACGGACGGTTCGATCCAGTCCGTCGACACTGTGCGGTCGGTACCCGAGCATCCACAGGAGCACCAGGGCGCTCAGGTTGATCGCCAGTACGTTGACGAGGACGAGCGTGCCCGCGGTGAGGACCACCATCGGATCGCCCCAGGCGATACCGAGTCCCGCCGTCGCGGCGGGCGGCACGAGCGCGACGGCTATCGCCACGCCGACCAGCACCGACCCAACGTTTCGCGTCAGGCTCACGACCGCGGCCGCACCGGACCCGAGCGCCAGAAACAGCGACAGCAGTGACGGCGTCACCCGCTCGGCGACCTGTGGAATGGCCACGATATCGAGTCCTGGCGGCAACAATACGGTTCCCCTGAGGAGGTACCCCAGGAGAGCGGCCGTGACGACGGTGAGGACGAGGCCCACGAGTTGCAACGTCACACCGCGTGACGCGAGTTCGTCGTCGTCGACGACCACGCCGACACTCGCCGTCAGGGCCGGCCCCATCAGCGGAGCGACCACCATCGCGCCGATGATCGTCGCCGCCGAGTCGGTCAGCAACCCCGCCGTCGCGATGACGCTACTCAGCACGAGCAGGACGGCGAACGTCGAAAAGGCTGGCGCCAGATCGATGGCGCGAGCCCGAAGTTCGTCACGCGCAAGCTGACCACCATCGTCGCGGTCAGCGTCCGCGTCGGCACCGCCGACCGACGCTTCGACCCCCAGCACGACGATTCTCGTGTCATCGTGGAGACCGGCGTCCCGGATCCTCGCGAGGAGTGAGTCGACGGCTCCGGTCGGGACAGGAATCGACGCGACGGCCTCGTACGCGCCATCGCTCGTCTCGTCCAGGAGGCCGTACTCGACCCCCGCCGCATCCAGCGTGGCAAGGACGGTCTCGCGCTCACCGCGCGGGACGTACAGTTGCACGAGTCGCATAGCGCGTCCACCACGAACCGCGAGAAAGAAGGATCGGTGTATCCGATCTAATATCGGTAGGCAGACCGACGTTAGTCGGAGCGAACGCCGTCGTCGGTCACGATCCGATCGACCAGTTCGATCGGGGTCTCGTCGTATGCTGGATTGGAGACGGTAAACGCTGTCGTCGGCTCCAGCATGACTTCGCTCTCCGAGCGGAACTCGTTCTCGAAGACGAACCCCTGTGTGATGATCTTCGAGGCCGCTCCGAGTACCGTGACGGGGACGTCACACTGGTTCGCGGCCGCCGCGAGTGGGAACGTACCGACCCGGTTGTAGAGTACGTCGTCGACGATGCAATCCATCCCGACGATCAGCCGGTCGCACTCTCGCAGGTGAAAGCCACCCGCCGCGTCGGTGATGAGCGTCACGTCGACCCCGTCGACGGCGGCGAACTCACGCGCCGCCTTCCGGCCGATGTAGCGTGGGCGGGCCTCCGTCACGTAGAGATCGAACGTCGCTCCCTCGGCCGTCGCGAGTTCGAGGGCTTCGAGCACGGTCGAGGAGTAATCGTGGGTCATGAGCGTCGCGTCACCCGAAAGGAGCGAGACTGCGTTCTCGGCCGCGCGGCGTTTACCCGACTCGACCCTGGCGGCGACGTCCTCGATGACCGCCTGCGTGACGGACTTCGCTTCCTCGACGTCGGCGACGTCCGCACCGGTACTCTCGTCGACGACTTTCCGGAGAGCGTTCTGTAGCGACGCGTGCGAGGGATTCGACCGACGGAGCACCCGCGCGTTCTGGTCGAGCGCGGTGTGAAATTCCTCGATCGAGGCGTACTCGCGGTCGAGCAGCGCTTCGAGCGCACGGGTCGCCCTGATGGCGACCGCCGAGGAGCTGTGTGTCTGCATCCGTCGGATCTCCTCGGCCGTTTCGTCGATCATGTCTCAGCCGTCGGCCGTCCGGGCCAAAGCCGTTTCGGGTAGTCTCAGCGACGAGCCAGTCGACCCGACCGTGGTTCGCCGCGCCGCGCTCTGCGACGGCGGCCGCCGTACTCCCGCTCCCATCGATTCGGGATGGTTCCGAGCCTGAACAAGTTCGGTCGATACGAGAACGCCACCCGTAGACGACGGCGCGTTCGAGGTGGAGACCCGGCACGTCGACCACCGCGTCTAACGCCATGAGCGCGAGAAACAAGATCACCAGCATCACGAAGTGGTGGGCGGCGAGTTCCGCGAGCCCGTCCGGCTCCATGCCCCGTTTCGGTGAGTGTACGCGAAACGTGGTTACCTGCCGATTGATCGCGCGGAGCCCCTCGGTGTCGTAGCTACCGTGCAACTGCTGGTAGACGTTCGAGTACGCCTCTTCCAGTTCCTCGAAGTAGTGGACGTACTTCTCTTCGAACTTTTCGGGATCGAATTCGGCCAGATCGGTTTCTTTGACCGGAAACGGATACGGTCGCTCCAGAATCCGGCAGTGGAATGATCTGAAATCCGGTAACCGGTGCTGGGATAGAATCTCAGCTCGGTTGCGAACTGGACCCAAGCGGGATTAGTTAACATCTATTTTGATCCAATTTAGTTTGCCGATCCTCATCTTCTTCCCAAATTTCAGCAGTCAGTTTTTGTTGTTCACAACTAGTCTCGGTAAACGGGTAACGTTCGTCGACAATTTCACCATTTATAGTTACTGATACAGAGTACTTGCCATGAGGAACAACGTTTTCGATACGCCTCCGAGTATTCGGTTCAAGCTCATACGTATCACCGGCTATTAAGTCTCCAGATGGGGTTCGAAACTGTATTCTGAATACTGCCCGATTGGTAGTCGCATTCGCTAGGTACATATCAACACCCCTATTGTCAAAAATGTTTATACATCCGGAAGGGATAATTAGCAGTCCAGCACACAAGCTTATAACCAGTTGCCGTCGTCTCATTTGTAGTAACGCATCGAATATATCTGAACGTCCATTTTCAGTGACTGGTCCCTTCGGCACATATATTTTATTTGGATTATTATTTTGATTCATCGGAGATTGTTCGGGGTATCACAGGTACACTTCCATTGTCCTCTCCGACAGTGATAGAGATTTCGTCGACACTCCCTGCAGATTTTGGCGATGTCTTAGGGGGAAGCGATCGATTGCTGTGGACGCCGTTCTCCCTCAACGTCGTCGCTTCGAGCGGAGGCGTGGAACTCGACCCGACCCACCGACTGACGGCGGACCGTAGTTCGACTTCGTCGGGTGACGAGGTTCGTGTCCGCCATCCGCCGAGCACAACCCTTTTCGACCGTCGACCGCGATGTTCCGACATGGACGAAGCCGCAGTTCGCGACTGCCTGCGGGAGATTGAGGACCCCGTCCTCGACGACGACATCGTCTCGCTCGGACTGGTAAACGACGTGACGGTCGACGACGGGACGGTCCGGGTCGACCTCGCCCTCGGCGCACCGTACTCACCGGCGGAGACCGATCTCGCCGGCGAGATCACGAATCGACTGAGCGACGAGGACGTCGACGTAGACCTCACGGCGAGTATCCCCGGTCGGGACGATCGTCCCGACGAAGAAGCGGTACTGCCGAACGTGAAAAACGTGATCGCGGTCGCCTCCGGGAAGGGAGGTGTCGGCAAGTCGACTGTGGCGGTCAATCTCGCGGCCGGCCTTGCCGATCGTGGCGCTCGGGTCGGGCTCTTCGACGCCGACATCTACGGCCCAAACGTGCCGCGGATGATAGATGCGGACGAACCGCCGATGGCCACGGCCGAGGAGACGCTCGTTCCGCCCGAGAAGTACGGCGTGAAGCTGATGTCGATGGCGTTTCTCGTCGGCGAGGACGACCCCGTCATCTGGCGCGGCCCGATGGTCCACAAGGTCATCACGCAACTCACCGAGGACGTCGAGTGGGGCCACCTGGACTACCTGGTGGTCGACCTCCCGCCGGGAACCGGCGACACGCAACTGACGATGCTCCAGACGATGCCGGTGACCGGTGCCGTCATCGTCACGACGCCGCAGGACGTCGCGCTCGACGACGCACGCAAGGGACTCGAGATGTTCGCCGAACACGAGACGGTCGTCCTGGGAATCTTAGAAAACATGGCCAGCTTCGCCTGTCCCGACTGCGGGAGCCAGCACGACATCTTCGGTAGCGGCGGCGGTGAATCCTTCGCCGACGTCCACGATCTCCCGTTCCTCGGTTCGATCCCGCTCGATCCTGCTGTCCGTGCGGGCGGGGACGCGGGTGAACCGACCGTCCTCGGTGACGGCGAGACGGCCGAGGCGTTCGCCGACGCGACCGCCGAGATCACGGACAACGTCGGCATCGTCCACCGCCAGGCGATCGCCACGGAAACGAACCGGTCGGCTCCGCCGATCGACGACTGAGGTCGACGACCGACGACGATCCCATGACAGATGACGAGTTCGAACCCGATCCCGAACACGTGGCCGTGCTTCGCGAGATCGCAGACGACGTTCGTGGCGATTCGAGCGAGCGCAAGCAACTTTCGAACATCCTCTATCGCACGAGCGACATCTACGATCCCGACGAGCAGACCGATCCCGAAGACGTGATTCGCAACGTCAAGTTCATCCTCGAAGTCGTCGAACGAGGCGGCCTCGACCGCTAGGTCGCTCGGACGGTGTCGACGACCGCCCCACCGCGTCGCTTTTTTGTCCGGGCCGCCCACCGTCGGACGATGGAACCGGAGACGCGGTCGAATCCGTTCGGGATGGACGAGGACTGTCAGAACTGTCCTGGACTCTGCGAGACGCGTGAGACCGTCGTCCACGGGTACGGCGACGTCGCGGCCGACTTCTGCTTCGTGAGCGAGCGACCCACCCGGCGGGCGGATCGGACCGGGATCCCATTCGCTGGCGTCGACGACTTCTCACGCCTCCATCGGGCGCTCGGTCGGCTGGGTCTGTGCGATTTGACGAGCGATCCAGCCGCTCCCCGGCTCGAGAACGCGTACGTAACGGCCCTGACGCGGTGTCGTCACCCCGATCGCGGGCCGACCGACGACGAGGTTGGTACCTGCGAATCGTTTCTCGACGCCGAGATACGGATGATCAACCCGCAGTTGCTGGTCCCGATCGGCCAGCGGGCGCTCTCGAGACTCGGCGCCGAGTACACGACCCGCAACCCGGACGACCTTCACATCGACGACTGCCACGCCGAACCGATTCGCGGACGCGGGTTCGAACTCGTTCCGATGGTCGCCCCGACGGCTGCGACGGACGAGCGACTGGACGACTGGGTCGTCGCCTTCGCCGAGATCATGGCTTCGGACTATCGGCAGACGAAGGGGCGACGCGATCGGTGACTCACCAGTACGGCGTGTCCAGCCACCCACCACCGCGGGAACCGATCGTGGACAGAATCGCGACGAAGGCGATCACGGCGAGAGCGACGAGAGCGGCCGCCGTCGTCGAGAGCGCCGAGGTCGGGTCGAGAACGTAGCCGCTGACGAGGCCGTACGTACCGAGTGTGGCGGTGAGAATCACGACCAGCGTGCCGAGCGCGCCACCGAGTCGTCGTTTCAGCGTTCGCGATCCATTGGTTCGCGGATGCATGGGTCAACGGAGTACCCGCTCCGATGTAATCGTAGGGGTAGACGGCGACACCCGGAGTCGAAACGGCGCGTTCATGGGCCCCGAACGCGTCGGTGGGTCCATGATCGTCGTCGTGCCCGTCGATCCACCGTGGGCGGAGTGTGCGTCGTCTCGACTGTCGATAGCGGATCAACTCGACGATAGCGCCGTCGAGGCGCTCTACGAGGCGTCCGTCACGGACGTCCTGAATACTGCACACGCGAGTGGTGGTCAACTGCTCGTCAATTATCGCGACGGAGAAACGCTTCCCGAAACGGATCGACCCGACGATCCCGAAGCGGCCTGTCGGGACCTGGTGGAGGGCGCGCTCGGGAGCGAGGAGGTCCGATTCGAACGTCAGGTCGGCTCGACTCACGCCGCGCGAATGGGAAACACCGTCACGCACCTGCTCGAACGGGAAGACGCCGCCTCCGTCTGCGTCGTCGATCCGCTGGCACCGCTGGTTCGCAGATCGGACGTCGACGGCGTCCCGATGAAAGCACGACGGGACGCGATCGTTCTCGGGTCTGACGGTGCGGGCGACGTCTACCTCGCCGCCTTTACCGATCCGATCGATTTCGAAGACGGCTTCGAATTCCCTGCGCTGTCGACGCTCGCCGACCGAGCAGCGGCGACTGGACTCCCGATCGGTTTCACTCCCATGGTGCCTCGACTCACGACGGTGACGGGACTCGCCGCCACGATCGCCGGAATCGATGCCCGCCGCGCCGCGGGGGACCCGATCCCCGAATCGACGGCGACGGCTATCGATCGGCTCGAACTTGACGCCCACGTTCTCCGCTCCGAAGACAGTCGATAAGTGGGACCGACAACGCTTTTGTACCGGACCGAAAACCACCACGTGTGGTGGGGTGGCAGAGCGGCCTATTGCGCCTGCCTTGAAAGCAGGTGGCGTCAGCCTCATGGGTTCAAATCCCATCCCCACCGTTGCTGTCGCGAACAATCCGTGAGCGACAGCGAGGTATGGTGGGATTTGAATTATACCGAGGTTCTGTGAGCGTAGCGAACAGGTTCTCGGGGGTAGTTCAAATCCCATCCCACCGCTTCTGCGACGAACGGACGTGAGGAGCGAAGCGGACACGTTGGATTTGAAGGAAACCAGTCTCAGTCCGCGCAGCCGAACGGAGGGAGGTTCGCAGGACCGTCTTCACGTGGGTCGAAGCCCACTCCCACAGACGACTCGTAGTCACTTCGAGACCACCGATGAGGGAGAGCGACGCGATCCACCCAACTGAATCGCGTGTCCGTCGGTCTGCCTACCGGTGTTCCGACGCGGCAGGTGTCGGGGGTGAGAGAAGCGATTCGCCGGAGACGAGTGTGTCGACGTGTTCGTCACAGAGGGCGAACGGCCGGTCGTCTCTCGTGTAGTCGACGCGCGATTCGACCACGCCGTTAGAGACGGTCGTCTGTGGGAGCCAGCGCGGGAACGAGACGGTGCTGTCGCGGGCACAGCCAGGGCACCCGCAGGTGCCGTCTGCGGAATCGCGTTCGAACCGATCGGTATCGGGAACCACGTCGAGTTCGCAATTTCGACAGAGCGCTCCCACCGCGGTGTTCGTGACGAGATCGATGACGGCCCTGTTGTAGCCTGGCTCGCACCGACAGCGGATACATCGTCGGCTATCGTCCGTCGCCATTCGTGTGGGTCAACTCGCCACCACGGTACTCAACTCGACGTTGTAAAACTATCGGATGTCCGTTCGAAAGGAGGTCCGGCCGACCGGTCGCTGTGAGACCGACGGACGTTACGGTGAAGAGATATCGATCGCCCGGGCCCGTTCGAGCGATTCGTCGTCGTACTGGGCGGCGGTCTGTGCCGGTGCGCGCTCGTCGATCGTCCTGACCATCGAGACGGCGTTTCGAAAGTTCTTGATCGTCGCCTCGTCGATCATCTGGCCGTCGATCGCGACAGCGCCGGTACCGTCCTCGAGGGCGGCCGTCGCACGTTCGATGCGGTCGATCGCCCGGTCGAGTTCTGCTGGGCGTGGCATGTGGACGTGATTCGCCTGGACGGTTTGCTTCGGGTGGAGCGACCAGGAGCCGTCGAGGCCGAGGTGGGCCTCGCGTTCGACCTGCGACGCGTACTCGTCGGCGCGATACGCAGTCACGCCCGCCCGCGTCGTATACAATTGGTCGAACGGCCCGCCGATGGACAGAAGTCCGTTCGCGCTGGTCTCGATGGAGAGCGCTTCCAGTACGTTGTCCCACCGGGGCCGGCCGTCGCCGAGATCACGCCCGCCGAGCTCGGCGGTGTAGTCGACTGGGCCGAAGACGATGGCCTCGAGGACCGAGTCGGCCCCGATTCGAGCGATGTCGCCCACTGCCGATCGAGCCCGAGCCGTCTCGAGGATTATCGCGAGTCCGACCGCCTCGGACGAGACGCCCGCCGACTCGGTCACGTCGTCGAGGACGGTTAGCACGCGCCGGAAATCGTCGACGCCGCCGACCTTCGGGACCACGACGCCGTCGATCGACTCCGTCGCTTCGGCGACGAGCGACTGGATCTGCTCGCCGCCACGCTCTCGGAGCCGTGCATCGTCGTAGCTCCACTCGACGCGGGGCCAGATCTCACCGGCGAACTCGTGCTCGTCGAGCAGCTCGATCGTGTTCTCGAGGGCCGCATCCTTCATCGACGGTGCCGTTCCGTCCTCCAGGTCCGGAACGAGCCAGTCGGGTGCCTCGAATCCCTCGGCTGTGAGTCCCGATCGCAGGTACTTCGCCGTGTCGGCTTTCGCGACGGCCGCCGGGGCGGTCTGGAAGCTTCGGCAGAGTCGTGTCGTGTGGTTCGTGTTCATATGGTCTGTGAGTGGTGGGTCGCTCGTTTTCGAATCGCGGCCGTTCGGAAGCCCGAGTACACCGGTTCCTCGGCCTGGTTGAAGGCGACGTGTTCGAACCGGACTATTCCGGCTCGATCGTCGGGCACAGCCCCCGCGAACTCAGCTGCCGGCTCGGTAGCTGGTCGATCCGACGCTGTGTCGTCGACGGCTTCGAGGACGCGAGTAAACCCGTAGATCGTATCCCCAGGCGTGACGAACGCGTGGAATCGCTCGTCGTCGAAGCCGAGTTCTCGGTACGTCGCCTCGTCGGATCGAGCGTGGCCGAGTGCGATCGATCTGGTGACGTCGCCGTACGCGACGACGTCGCCCGACGGCGCGTCGGCCATAGCGTCCGCGTTGTGGTGTTGCTTCGCCGTGTTCAACGTCGAGAGCGGGAGCGCGGCGACCGTCACGTCGTCGATGGTGCGGCCGCGTTCGTGGGTGTAGGCGACGTGGCCGCCCCGGTCGGACGCCGTTTCGAGCGCCTCGACGAGGTCCTCGAAGTACGGGCCGTCCGGCGCGACGAACGGCCCGGTCGGCCCGTCGTCGACGGTCGATTCGTCCGCCGAATCGTCACTCGAACCGGTCGGGTCGTCAGTGGATTCGTCCATCGATTCGTCAGTCGAACCGTTCCTGTCGACAGTCGATTCGTCCGTATCGGCGCCCGAATCGGTCGGGTCGTCCGTGCGGACGGGTTCCCGGCGTGGAATCATGTTCGTCCGTTCGTACGAGCACAGGGCGTCGCCAGTCACCGCGTCGGTTCCAGTCGTTCGCCAGGTTACGATGGAATAGGATGGGCGAGAGCGGGATTCGTCGACGGACAGCACTCGACTCTCGACCCTGAGTTCGGTTCCCGGATACACGTCCCGGTGAAACCGAACGTCGGTGCGACCGAGGAAGTAGCCGCCCTTCTCGCTCAAGTCGCAGACGGTGACGCCGAGTGTCGCGGCGAGCACGTAGTCGGGATGGATCGGCGGTTCGTCGTACCCGTTCTCGCTCGCGCGGTCCGACCGCCAGTACGTCGGATCGTGATTGAGCGTCTGGCCGGTCCACTGCTCGGCCCCCCAGCGAGAGAGCGTCAGGCCTGGGTCGTGCTCGATAACGTCACCTTCTTCGAAGAAATCGGCGTAGTGGCCGGTTTCAAGCGTAGTCGTCGCGTCGACGAGACGACCGAACGTTTCGGGGTCGGTCCACTCGGTCATCTGGCGTCACCGCCACGTCCGGCGACGTCCGTTTGCGAGGCGTCTGTCGTACGCCGTCGCCGCCTGTCGACGGTTCGTCGCATCTCGTTCTCGACGATCATGTGGCCCTCGTCGAAGCCCATTCCCGGTTTGGCGAGCACCTGGGCGGCCTTCGTCGCGAGTGCGACGTGGGCCGTCGCCCGGGCAGACGTCGCGGTCTCGTTACAGGTGCCGCCGAGGTACGCCCGGGTCTCCGTCCCCTCGCAGTAGCGGACGGCCGCCGCGCTCCGTTGCAGACCGCCGAGGTCCGGTGTCTTCACCTGAACCACGTCCGCGGCGCCCGCGTCGACGAACGCCTGCACGTCGTCTAGGGTGTTACACCACTCGTCCGCCACGATGTCCACGTCGACGCCCGCGTCGGCGAGACCGTCGCGGAGTTCGCCCATGGCCGCGAGCTGGGCCTCGCGGTCGCCGGCGTCCACCGGACCTTCGATCTGGAGCGAGTACGGCGCCGCGGCGGCGGCCAGTTCGGCGACGTACTCGACGACCGCGGGACGGTCGTACGGCGGATCGAATAGCGTGCCGATCGTCCCGTAGACGTCGACGTGGAACGTCGGCTCGTACTCGCGACCGCCGAGTTCCGCGGTTCGATCGGAGAGCCACTCGAGATACTGCCGTAACCGGTCGCCGTCGGTACCGACCTTCTCGACGCTGTTGAACAGTCCGTGGGGCAGGACGGGAACCCTGGAGAGGAGCATCTTCTCCGCGTTTTCGTACCTCTCGTCGCCGGACTGGCCGAAGACCGGAATCGGCCTCGTCGCCGGCGTCGCGTCGATCGCGTCGGCGACGACGTCGGTCATCGTCGTGCGCCTCGCTCTCGCCGCGGCCGCGAGCAACGCCTGCGAGATGCCGTACCGTATCGCCGTGTGCAGCCGATCGCCGTCGACCGACAGCTCCTCGATCGTCGCTGCGTTCTCCGCAAAGGCGTCGGCAGAGTGTCCGGATAACGCGTCCTGGATCGGCCCCTCCACCGTAGATACGTGGTCCGTAGCACGGAACAGTGGGTCCCGGCCACCGGCGCCGCTGTACTGGACCGCGGCGCAGTCCCCGCGGACTGCGTCGCCGTCTGACAGATCTATCGTGACGATGAGCGATTCGCCGGGTTGTCGAATCCGATCGAAGCCCTCGGTGACGGGGTCGCCCTCGTAGACGAATCCGTCCTGGGAGGCGCCGTCCGCGATGGCTCGCTGGTCGTCCGCGTAGAAGCCGGTGACACCCGGTGTCGCCGAGATCGACTCAATCTGCATCCGACACCCCTCCGGATCCGTCGGCGTCGGTCGGTCGGCCGATGAGGCGGCCGTTGCTGATCGCGTCGACGTCGTCGGCGACCATGTGGAACGAGGTGGAACGGTCTTCCGTCTCGGCTCGGCGTTCGAGCCGCGCCGCGTGAATCTCTACGAGCTCGTCGTCGAGCGCCAGGTCCCCCGGGTCGAAGAGTCGCACTCGACCGTCGTCGTCTCGCGCGGGCAGGCAGGCCCCGTTCGCACTCTCGCTCGGCGCGAATGGGACGTCGAGCGCGCCGGTTTCGAACGCGCGGACGGTTCCCGCCGCGACGTCACCGTCACCGTGTTCGAAGACGGCGTCTATCAGACATCTGGTTTCGCGCTCGATCAGGTCCCGTTCCGCCTCGATGCCGTCGATGTCCAGTCGCTGCTCCATCGCCATGTCCATGAGTTGTCTCGTCGTTCGCAGTCCGGCGGCGTTCGCTTCCTTGGTCGGGACGCCCTGGAACTCCTGTGGGGACTTGGTGATCACCTTGTCCGGTCGCGCGATCGCGGCCGTCACGGCACCGAGGCCGATGACGCCGTTCGCGCGTGCTTCGTCCGGTGGAAACCCGCCCATCCACTCGTGAAAGACGGTCGTGACCGTGACCTCGTCTGGCAGGTACTCCTCGCCGAGCGCCCGCAGCGCTCGCAGCGCGGCGACGTCCTGGACGACGTTCCCCACCTGGCCGTACCCGAGCGTCAGTGAGCGGACGCCCTGCGTCGCCGCAAGAAGTCCTTCGATCACCATTATCGCGATGGCGATCGAGGGTGGGACCAGCGTTCCGGTCAGTGGACCGAACGGTTCGCGGTTGATGCGCACGCCGTGTTCGGTGTAGAGTCCTGCGAGGCGGTCCACGAACTGCCAGTGTTCGATCGTCTCGGCCAGGTTCCCACGCTTCGTGTACGGGATGTTGTAGGAGATCGGACCTCCTTCGAAGCTCTGGAAGCCGCCAGCGAGGGTGATAGCGGCGAGCAACCGGGCGTCGGGCGTGCCGTGGCGCACTTCGATCGGGGCGTCGACGGACGTGATCAGTTCACGGCAGCCTTCGACGCCGTGATTGACAGCTGGAAAGCCGTTGAGCGCGTCCGCACCCGTCTCTCGTGTCCGTTCGAGACCGGTGCTGGCTTTCCCGTACTCGTTGTCGCGCGTGTACGAATCGATCGTCGTCGGGAGGAGATCTGCGCCACCCCGTTCGTGGAGGAACGCGAGGAGATCGATCTGCTCGTCGAGCCGCGCGACGCCGGCACGTGGCTGCAAGAGCGGTCCCGTCGCGGACTCGAGAACGGTCGCGAACGACTTCTCCGGTGCGAGCGAGTCGTGAAACGCGAGCGCATCCTCGAAGTCGACCTCGTCGCCGGTCGGATAGGTCCCTCGCACGCTCTCGTCGATCCGCCGTAACTCGTCAGACGCGAGGCGTTCGTCTCGAACCATTCGGTCAGGACGACACCCGAAGCCGTTCGCTTTCGGTCGCGTTCAGCTGCAGATCGCGACGGAGTGCGGCGATAGCCTCGGTCGGACCCGACTCCGGGTCGAAGACGCGGTCGAACCCGAGCGTCTCGAAGGTCGCTCGCGTCTTCTCGAAGTCGTCCTGCCCCACTGAGAGATTTCCGCCGATGTACGTAACGGCGTCTACACCCGCGTCCTCGAGACGGTCGTGGAGGCCCGCACAGTCCTGTTCGGCGTGTCCGTACAGCGACGAGACGAGGATCGCCTCGGCGTCGTGCGCCGCCGCGGCATCGACGAACTCGGCCTGGCTACTCTGGACGCCGAGATTGATCACGTCGAACTCCGCCCCTTCCAGTGCCCGTTCGAGGATCGTCACTCCGACGACGTGCGCGTCGGAACCGATCACCCCGAGGACGACGGTTGTCGGCATGGATGCGGAACCATGATAGATTGGGGCTTAAAGATAATGGTTTATCATGATAAAACGCCTTATATGCCATTGAATGTGTGTCTGTACCATGGCCCGCAGCAGTCCCGGGCGGGAAAGTCCATCGCAACGCTCGGGGGTGTAGTAAGGGTTAACCCAGTCTTCGCGTTATGCCGCGTCATGGGAGCACTCTCGGACCTGCGCGTACTAGACCTGACGCAGGTGCTCGCCGGGCCGTACTGTACGATGTTGCTCGCGGACATGGGCGCGGACGTCGTGAAGGTGGAACGACCTGGTGGCGACCTGATTCGATCGAATCCACCGTTCGTCGACGACCCGGACGAGGAACCCTACGGCGGCTACTTCCAGAGCGTAAATCGCGGCAAACGGAGCATCGAACTCGATCTCGGGAGCGAAGCGGGCCGCGAGACGTTCCTGGATCTCGTCGAGACGGCTGACGTCGTCGTCGAGAACTATCGCGCCGGGACGATGGAGTCGTTCGATCTCTCCTACGAGCACCTGTTGGATCGGAATCCCGAACTGATCTACGCCTCGATCAGGGGTTTCGGCGACCCGCGGACGGGCGAGACCGACCGGCAGGGTCAGCCGGCCTTCGACATCATCGCGCAGGCGCTCGGCGGCGTCATGGAGATCACCGGAGAGGCGGACGGGACGCCGATGAAAGTCGGTCCAGGGATCGGTGACCTGTTTACCGCGACGCTCAACTGTATCGGCATCCTCGGCGCGGTCCATCACCGCGACCGAACGGGTGAGGGACAGTACGTCGACACGGCGATGTACGACTCGATGATCAGCATGACCGAGCGTGCCATCTACCTCCAGTCCTACGAGGGGGAGCCGCCGACTCGCTGTGGCAACGCACACCCCACCCTCTTTCCGTACAACGCGTTCGAAGTCGAAGACGGGTACGTCGTGGTCTCCGCGTTCGGGACCAATCACTGGCGTCGGTTCTGCGAGGCGATCGATCGACCGGACCTCGCGGCGGACTATCCGACCCCTGCCGACCGGCTGGCCGATCGCGACGTCCTCTACGACGAACTCGCCGCCTGGATGCGCGAGCACGAGACGGCCGACGTAATCGACCGACTCGAAGGTGACGTCCCCGTAGCGCCCGTCCAGAACACAGAGGACATCTTCTCTGACTCCCACGTCCACGACCGCGATATGCTCTACGAGGTCGACCAACCGGGGACGGACGAGTCCGTTCACATCGCCGGAAGCGCTATCAAGATGACCGAGACGAACCCTGAACCACGCTCCCGTGCACCGTTGCTCGACGAACACCGGGACGAACTGCTGGCGGAACTGGCCGCGCAGGATCGAGCGATTCGAGAGTGAACGCCGGGTGTGAGATGCGGTCGGTGATCGACGCCTGGCGAACGAGTCTGTGACCGAACCCTGACAGATAGTGCGTGAGTAACGTTTTTGCCGCCACCGACGAGAGACGACGTATGGACTGGCCGCACGACCCGGACGGCGAGGAGGGAAGCGAGGAGGGCCGCAAGTACGACATGGCCATCATCGCCAAGAAGGTCGACGAGGACGAGGACTTCCCGCTCGACCGAGACGCGTTCGTCGCTGAATTCGGCGACGATCCCATCCGCGTCAACCACCGACGCGTCGTCGCACTCTCCGACATCTTCGAGTACGTCGAACCGGACGAGTTCGAGACTATCGTCGACATGCACCAGGCCGTCGGCGACGCCATGCGTTCGGGCGATTGCTGGGAGTATCACCCGCAGGGTGCAGAGCCGGAGCGAAAGCCCGCCTGAGGCGTGACCGTCTGGACAGCTACCGCTCCATCACGAATTTGGATTGCGTATCACTTATCCGATGGTGGTGGCATCGTTCACTCACCGTGACGAACACGCAGGTTACACTCTTCCAGATAGACAATTACGGGCCGTGGACGGTCACTCCCGAGCCGCGACGCGAAGCGGACCTCCAGACGCTCCAATCTCGCCTCTTCGCCGATATCTCGCAGTACGTCGGCGCGAGGGACGGCTACGTCTTCTTCACCCGCTTCGACAACATGATCGCGGTGACCAACGGGCTGGACGTGACGGATCACGAGTTGCTCCAGGAATCCATCTCGAATCGCTATCCCGTGACGGTCAGTATCGGCGTGGCGACGGGACGAACACCGATCCAGGCACTGTCCGACGCCACGACACTCGTTCAGGACGCCGGCAGCGCCCAGGACGATGGGCGCCGGGAGATACTGGACGGCCGTATCGTCGACGACGAGTTTCGAGCTCCGGACGACGTACAGATCGCACACTTCGACGTCGTCGACGCGACGGGCGAGTACACCGACGAACTCAACGCGTTCGACAGCTTCATCGAGATCGAACAGGGCTACGCCGCGCTGATGCGGTACATGCGACGCGCCCACGACAGTCTCTCGTTCTTCGTCGGGGGTGACAACGTCATCGCCGTCTGTCCCGATCTGGATCGGACGGCCTACGAGGACGCCGTCGACCACGTCGAATCGGCAGTCGAGGTCGAACTGCGCGTCGGCGTCGGTCGTGGCGAGACGGCACACGAAGCCGGAATGAGCGCCAAGCACGAACTCGAACACTGCCGGGCAGATGGACGGCGACTCTCCCTCGGCTGGGAGTGATCTGACGCCCGCGAACGGCGGTCAGTGGACCGTTGAATCGTCCGTGAGTACTACTCGTCAGGCGGGAATAAGCGTATCGGGGCTAGCTTTTAGGGCAACTGTGTGTTATAGACTATCATGGAAACGGAGGTGTCGGTCAAAGACGTCCTGACGACGTCGTACGTCGGCGTCAGCGAATCGGACAGCGTTCGAGGTGCAGTCGAACTCATGCGGGCCGAGCGAGCGGGATCAGTTCTCGTTGTCAGGGGTTCGAGTGCGGTCGGCATCATGACCGAGTGGGACGTCATGGGTGTCGTCGAAGCCGGCCAGGATCCGGATACGGTCACCGTCGGATCGGTCATGTCCTCGCCGGTACTCACTATCGAGCCGGACAGATCGCTCACCGACGCAGCGGGCGTGATGGCGAGAGACGCGATCAGGAACCTGGTCGTCGAAGACGACGAGGGTATCGTCGGCGTGTTGACACAGCGCGACGTCATCGCCGCCGCGGGGTCGTTCAGCGGGACGACGACCGTCGGCAACTCCGAACCGATGGCGATGGCGGCCGACACTGTCGCTCAGGGTGTCGAAACGAACGGCGGGACGGACTACACCACGCAGGGAGTCTGTGACAGTTGCGGGACGTTCGCCGAGTCGCTTCGGGAACGAAACGGCCAGCTCGTCTGCAACGATTGTCGATCGATCTGACGACGTTCGATCGCGTATCGGTCCGATAGTAAGACCTTTCGGGCCGGCCAGTGGACCTCCGACTGATGATCAACACCCTCGACGATCTCGACGCCCGAGGGACCGTCGTCGGCTGTCGCGTGGACATCAACAGCCCCGTCGAAGACGGTTCGCTCCTCGACGATTCTCGAATTCGGGCACACGTCGGTACGCTCGAAACTCTCCTCGAAGCGGACGCCCGCGTCGCGGTGTTAGCCCACCAGGGACGCCCTGGCGGCGGTGACTCGTTTTCGACGCTGGAACCGCACGCCCGTCGGTTGGACACCCTCCTCGACGCGCCGGTCGGGTACGTCGACGAAACGCACGGTAAGTCCGCCAGGGCGGCCGTCGACGCACTCGACGACGGCGAATGTGTCGTTCTCGAGAATACGCGCTTTTACAGCGAGGAGTACATGACGCTCGAACCGGACGTCGCGGCGTCGACACACCTCGTCACACGACTCGCGCCCGTCTTCGACGTCTACGTCAACGATGCCTTCGCAGCGTCCCACCGATCGCAACCATCCCTGGTCGGTTTTCCACGCGTGCTGCCGAGTTACGCTGGACTCGTCATGGAGCGCGAACTCGAAGTACTGGACGATATCGCTACCACCGACAACCCAAGAACCTACGTCCTGGGGGGTGCGAAAGTGTCCGGATCGATCGACGCGGCGCGCGATGTACTCGCACGCGACCTCGCCGACACCGTTCTCACCGCCGGCGTCGTGGGAAACGTCTTTCTGGCGGCCGCCGACGAGGACATCGGCAAAGCGAGTACTGACTTCATATACGAACGGGGATACTGGGACGAGATCGAGCGCGCGGCGTTACTCCTCGACGACTACGGCGATCGGATCGAGTTCCCGTCAGACGTTGCCGTGGACCGAGACGGTGAGCGGGTAGAACTCGGCCTCGATGACCTCCCGCCCGGCGACGACGAACCGGCCATGGACGTCGGCCAGGAGACGCTAGACCGATACGAGACCGTCCTCGACGAGTCGCGGACAGTGATTCTGAACGGACCGGCCGGTGTCTACGAGAGAGATGTCTTTGCGACCGGCACGCGAACGCTGTACCGGGCTGCGGCCGACGTGGAGACGAGCATCGTCGGTGGCGGCGACACCGCCTCTGCCATGAACGCCCTCGGGATCGACGGATTCACGCACGTGAGTACGGGCGGCGGTGCCGCTCTCACGCTCTTGACCGGCGACTCGCTCGTCGCCGTCGACGCCATAGCAGATGCCCCGAAACGATCGGCCGGTGATTGAACCGGCGACGCCCGACGACGTGGATGTGGTCGTCGAGTGCTGGCTTCGCCTCGCCGCCGAACAGCGCGAGCACGGTTCCGCGGTCTCCGTCGAAGAGAACCGCCAGGCGATCTCTCACCTCCTCTCGGCCCACCAGTCGGCAGGCGGCCTCATCGTCGCTCGCCGGCCCGGCTCCGACGCGTCGTCGGAGACTGGATCTATCGTCGGGTTCGCGACGGTGACGATCGAAACGCAGACCATCGCCTTCGATGAGACACGGGGACTGCTCTCGAATATCTGGGTTCGGCCCGACCACCGTGGGCAGGGAATCGGTGGTGAGTTACTCGAAGCGGCCGAAACCGCCCTCGCCGAGCGAGGGGCCGACGTCTGCCGACTGGAGGTACTCGAAGCGAACGAACGCGCCCGGGCGTTTTACGACGATCACGGCTACGAAACCCGCCGCCGCGTCCTGGAACGGTCCCTGGACGGGAAAGACAAAAGCGATACACACTCAAAGGGCGACCGCTAACCACCGATTGCGTGCCACGTCGCGCCAGGGGAGCATGGGCGGTTCATGCACTCGACTTGTAATCGAGACTTCGTGGGTTCAAATCCCACCCCTGGCTTCGGTGCCGCGAGCAATTCGCGAGCGGCACGATCCGTCTGTGGGATTTGAATCAGGGAGAGCGCAGTCTCGCGAACGGAGTGAGCGCGGAAGCGATCGACCGTGGTTCACAATCCACCCCTGGCTTGCGTGATTCGAACGGAGTGAGAATCACGGTGTCCCGAGCAATGAGCGGAGCGAACCGCGAGGCAGTCTGCGTCGAACGAAGGGAGGCGCGAAGTGCGGACGTGGGATGTGAAGTACGGAACGAGGGAGCAAAGCGACCGAAATTCAGGTGGTTCACAATCCACCCCTGGCTTGCGAGGGGGACACTTCGTTCGTATCGCGAGGACACCAACGGTGAGCGGAGCGGATGGGGGCTGTCCAGCAAAAAAGGAGTTCCCGCCTCGAATTACGAGTTCCCCAGAATTTTTCGGTGGAGACTGTCGTAGCCACGGTTGGACATCCAATTCCACGGGTCCTGTCCACGTATACGATAGTGAGACACGGGGGTAGTCGAAGGATGCGCAGATCCAGCTTGTGAGGAGTGGGACCCGATAGCAGACGCTCCGACCGCCGTCTCGGCACCAACCGTGTGACTGTCGTGCTGGTCTATCTGGCCCATAGAGCGGTTTCTGCATATCTCAGAATTCTAAATAGTCAATTGGCGGATTCAGTTACAAATTTTTGGAAGAATAGACAGATCTCGGTAGGTTTATGGCTACCGGAGGGTTGGAGTGTGCCAATGCTGGCCTCAGCGGACCGATCCCGGGGGGTAGAAGAGCCACCGAGTATCGCGATCGTCACGGCGGTCGCAGAACACGAGGGCGTCGATCCGACGGCACTCAGACCGCCTGAGTACGACTCGCTCTATCGGGTGTGTGATCCGGACGCGCTGGACGCGTTGTTTGCGTCCGATAGCACGACGAAGGGGTCGGTTTGCTTTCGCTTCTGCGGGTACGAAGTCGAGGTGACGAGCGAGGGGACCGTCTCCGTCGTCGATCCGAACGTCCAGTAGCCACCGCGTCGGTACCAGCGGCGCGTCACGTCTCGTCGCCCGATCGTCGAACGGTCCCGAACACCGAGTCGTGGAGTCGACTCGTGACGTCGCGCGCGATCGGTTCCAGGTTGATCGTGTCTGCCTGGTTGTAGCGGACGAGCGTCTCGAGCGCCGCCTCGTCGCCGCGTTCGTACTCGTGCCACAGGCGGACGGCGTCCCGGCCCGAGATATCTGGGTCGTCCCGTTCGATTCCGAACTGACGTTCGACGTCGGAGAGACCACCGGACAACCCGACGGTACGGCAAGCGGAGTAGAGATCCATGTGTGGCACCTGGAGGTCCAGGTCGAAGGCGTGCTCGATGAACGGCACGTCGAACCGTCGTCCGTTGAACGTGACGAGCAAGGGAGCATCGGCCAGTCGCTCCGCCAGTCGCTGCCGCGTGAGGTCGCGCCCTCGAACGAGCGTTTCGGTCGACCCGCCCTGGTGCATCGATACGGTCGTGACCACGTCCCGGTGGCGACTCAATCCGGTCGTCTCGATGTCGAGATAACAGGCGTCCGATCCTGCGTTCTCGAAGAGCCGCCACTGGGAGTTTGCTGGGAGGCAGTCGGCGAAGAACCCGTACTGGGCCCGTTCGAGTCGATCGCTGGCAGTTTCGATAAACGTCTCGATACGAGTCGAAAGCGTCGGACCGACAACGTCGTGCTCGAACTCGTCCCAGTGTGTCACCCCCGCCTTCCACAGTTTGCGTTCGGTCTTCTCCCCGACGCCCCGCACGGGAATGAAGCTGTTCTCGATACGCACAGACGGACTGGATCGGCCACCACGAAAAAGGGCTCGATCGACGGGTTCGCACGCGACCGGGGCGCGATCGTTCCACTGGGCGACTAAAAGTAGTGAGGATCTGTCGACACGATCTAGGGGATCCGACCGAGGGGGGCGATCAGGTGAGACTCGATGGACGTGTGCGTTACTCGCCGGTGTCAGAGAGATAGAGTGTTCGGTCGATGACTTCGACGATGGCTGCCTCCCACTGTGAGACGTCGGTCCCGTCAGCGTCCGGGATGTCGACGACGATTCGGTTCCCGGAGACCGTGACGTCGACGTCGGCGTCGCTTTGGGCAGCGAAGCTCTGTAACTGGTAGCGGAGCAGGCGCGTCGACGCGTCCGTCGCGTCGGTCGTTTCGAGGTCGTAGACGAGAACGACGGCGTCGTCGTCTACCTCGGCCGACGCGTCGACACCGTGAGTGGAGCGCGATAGCTCCGGAACACTGTCGTTGATCGCCTCGACGGCGTCGTCGATCGTGATCGACGGCTCAGTCGTCTCCGGCGGGGAAAACTCTTCGAACGTGAACTCGATTCCGTCGTCCGGGTCGAGGGTATCATCCGTTTCGAACCCATCACCCGTCTCTGAACCGTCGCCTGGTTCATCGCCGTCCTGAAGAGAGGGGTCGTCCCCCGTCTCCGATTCGTCGTCCGCTGCGGTCGGGTCGTCACCCGCAGTTTCGCTCTGCCCGGCGGCCGTGGTGTCGCTACCGGATCCAGAATTCGAGGCGTCCTCGTCGGTGCCAGATTGGGGATCCGATTCCGATTCCACGCGATCCACGATCGGCGTCGGTGAATCGGTCTCCGGCACAGGTGCTTCGTCACCACCCATGCCCGCTTCGTCGTCAGCGCCCGCCGCCTCGTCGTCATCGCCCGCCGCTTCGTCGTCAGCGCCCGCCGCCTCGTCGTCAGCGCCCGCCGCCTCCTCGGTCACCGCTCCGTCGTCTGACGCCGCCGATTCGGTCACTCCTTCCTCGACCGGGGTGTCCGTTTCAGCCCCCTCACTGCGGCCAGCCTCGACGTCGTCACTCGGTTCCGTGTCAGACTGGACGTCTCTGACGATCGACCGTTCGTCGTCGCCATGTTCTGTCCCAGCAGCGTTCTCCGACGTCGTCACGATCGACCCGTCTTCGGTCGACTCTGCGGCAGTGGGATCGTCCCGATCGACGGCGTCGTGGTGGTCGCTGGTGACAGCGTTCCGTCCGCCGTCGTCGTCGGTCGATGCAGCAGTGGTTTCGTCTGTGGCCGTCTCGGTATCCAGGGATGGAGACGCATCAGTGGGCTCCTCCTCCCCTTCCCGTTCACCGATTCCGTCCGATTCCGATCCCGACGACAGGGACGCGTCCGTGCCTGCTGAACCGGAACCATCGTCAGATGGACTCATCGACGCGGCACCGTCCCGATCGACCACGATCGGATCGTCACTCTCGTTCGGTGGTCCGTCGGTCTCCACGGTGACGTCGCCCGATGGCGTTTCAGGGGCGTCACCGGATTCGAGTTCACCGGCGATCGGGGACCGACCGTCGCTGACGGCCGCCCGATCGAGTTCCGTTCGGTACCACGGGGTTCTGTCGGGTGACGCGACGAACCGTCCGCGATTACTCACTTCCGATCGCTCGTCTCGATCTGTCCGGCTCGAGTCCGTCTCACGGGGGTCGCGATGGGATCGGTTGACGGGTGTCGGATCCGCACCGAGGCGTTCGCGCGAAGCGGTCGATTCGTCCCTGGGCGACTCGTCAGTCGACTCAGATCGCTCCGCCACGTCGGTATCTGACTCTACCGGTTCGTCAGAACGTTCGTCGGCACCGTCGGTCGGTCGGTGGTCGGGACCGGTGTTCGCCTGCCGTGCTTCAGGGGAGGTCCGTCGATCCGCGCGCGGTTCGGACCGTGGGGCACCGGACCGCTGTCCCGGAGTCGATACGTGCGACGGTTGCGTGGGTCGCTCGGTTGTCTGCGCTCGGGAGTCCGCCTGGGGGGCCGTGTGCGTCCCACCCGGGGTAATCGTTCCTCCACCGCGAAGGTGTACCTGCGGACCGCCGGCCCCCGACGAACCGGCCACCGCTCGTTCCAGGTCCGTGAGATCGTCGTCGACCGTATCTTCGAGTTTGTCGACCTTGTCCGCCACGCCGCGAAGCGCCAGTGCGACGTCCCAGAGGACGACGACGCCGAAGAACAGGAGGGCGAGCAACACCGTCACCGCAACACCGCCGAGAATCTGTGCGTCGACTGCGACCATAGTACTGATACGGCAATCGAACGATCGCCATATAGTGTTTGTTGCCGATTCGAACGAGAGACGCTGAGGAGAGGGTAATCCGGGCGTTACGCCGCGGCGGCGACCCGCCGAACCGTGCGACAGACACCGATTCACACTGAACTCCGAATCACCGTCCGATTCGTGGCTCGATCGGAGCACCGACGGGTGGTCCGGGGACACCTCGGCGCTCATCGACTGACGGCTCTCCGGTACTCACAGCGGAATCCAGTCCGTCGACGTCTCGCCATCTCGAAGGTGCCATCGGTGTTCCAGTTCCCCACCGATCGTCCGAAGACACACGACCGCGTCGAAGAGTGGTTCGAAGAGTCGAACGGCTTCTGACTCACGATCGATCGGCAGGTGATAGTGTCCCATTCCGCGGCTGCGTCGGGTGCGTGTCGTGATGACGTGGAGCAGGCGAAAGACCACTTCCGAATCGTGTCGCTCCAGGAGTTCGTCCACCGCGTTCACGCAGACCCGGAGCGTGGCCGGATCCAGGTCATCGAGTCGGTCGAGTTCGTCGACCCGATTGACGAACTCACGACCGACCATCCCGAGGACGGACAGTTCGGTAATCGACTCGCTCGGCGAGAGATCCAGGGCCGACGCCGACGATTCGGGGTCGAGCACGAGATAGTCGGTGTCCGTCGACCCATCGCGTGGAATTCGCGTCCGGTCAGTCGAGACGACGATCCGCCGCTGGGCCGAGTCGTTCGAGCCGAGAAACGTGTCGCAGACGTGTTCGTGGGTCGTCGCGACCGGTTCGCCGACGAGCAGTACGTTGCTGCCATTTCGTTTGAGCGTTCCCAGCGCCTGCGCGAACGATGTGCTCTCTGGCACGCCAACCCCAAGCTCGCTACCCATTCAATCAGTAAATTGATTCAATTGCAAATAAGTATTGCGGCCATAAAATCATCTGTTAGGTGCATCCAACGGTAATTTATACTCGGCATCCATATCGCATCGAAGCGACAGGCGGGTAATTCGGCGCCTCGAATCGTGCTTCCCCGCGGAGTACCGATACGTATCGTCCAAACCGGGGGAACCGGACGCTTATTCCGTTGGACGGTGACGATACCGGTATGAGTCGGGACGATATCGCGGTCGCACTGGAAGACCTCGCGGCGGCGATTCGAGGCCTCGAAGGGACGATAGCGGACACCGCCGGTGACGAACCGCCTGCGCGTTCTCGAGAACTCCCCACGCTCGACGACGTTCTCAAAGTGACCGACGAACGCGCGATTCCGGCCCTGATCGGGCTCCTCGAAGCCCAGATACGGGCGCTCACACTGTTGCAACGAGGGTCCCGCGCCGTCCGCCGAGGGCGCGACGTGAACACCCGCCTTCGGGAGGCGACCGGAGACGGGTCCAGCATCGATCGTACCGCCGCACCGATCGTAGACCGGATGGGGGAGACGATCGACGAGATCCAGAATCGGCTCGGAGATTCGTCCGACGCGGAGACGCGCGCCCTGCTCGAACGAACTCGCTCGCTGTACGAGGAGATAGACCGCCGCCTCTCGGATCACTCCCCGGAGAACCGATCCGATGGCTACCGTATCGAGATAGACGACGGATCGCCCGACACGGACCCGGACGAAGCAGCCGACCGTGGGAAACACGACGGAGAGCGATCTGACGGTCGACAACCGACGTCAGCCGGCGATCACGTCGACGTGGACGCCGAGCTCCAGACACTCCGTGATCGATACGGCGCCGACGACGGGAGAAACGGATCGACAGAACACGACACGGTCGAATCGGCAGACGCCGGTGCAGATCGACCGAAAACCGATGGTACCGATCGATCGGAAGACACTCGTGCGGATGAATCGGAATCTCCCGATGTAAGCGATTCGACCCCGTCGGAATCCGACGAGGCGGACGTCGAGGAGCCGAACGGTACCGACGCTCCCGACTCGTCGCAGACCGACACGGGGCCGACCGAATCTGTTGACGGTGACGACCCTGGAGACGAGGCGAACGAGGAGGATTGACGAGTCTCGCGTCCACCCGAGAGACGTCTCGTCACAGTCGACCGAGACGGGCTTTCGCCGGATCGGTGGAATTCGTGGGTCACGCAGCGTATCGATCACAGTTCCATTTTCGAACGAATATGATCACGTAGTTGTCACACGGCGGAAGTCGATCGGCAATGTCGGAGGTCGATCAGCAATGTCGGAAGTCGATCGTCACACGTGAGCGGACGAGATCAGCCCTTCGTGAGAGCGTCCTGTCTCTAGGTGTCGTCCCCGGAAGCGGCGGATTGGACACTGTCGTTGTATCCAGCGGCCGTATCCGCCAGGGTACCCGTCTCGCCGATCGACTCACAGCGTCGGAAGGACGTCCGCCGCCGTGACGTCCTCGGCACCGAGTCGATACCCGTCGTTCGTCACCTCCACCGCGCCGGCCCGAGCCAGGTGGTCGAGGTGAGCGAACGCTTCGCCAGGACCGTGGAGGATGTGAATGTTCTCGAGCGACCCGAAGAGTTCGGCGCTCACCTCCCAGGGTGTCGCCGATTCAACGGTACGAAGCACTGAGAGTACGTTGTCGGTTCGTTCGTGGTGGTGCTCGACGATCGTCCGTGCGCGCGCCGCGGGCGACTCGATCACCTCCCTGTGGCCGGGCCAGACCCGATCGTACTCGGTCTCCACGATCGCAGCGAGCGTCTCAACGTAGCGCTCTAACGGTCGTTCGAGGCGGAGGTCGGCGCCACCGACGTTCGGCGTGTAGACCGGCAAGATCACGTCGCCGACGAACGCTTCCGCGGAGCCGTCTCGTTCGAACCCGAACGTGCAATGACCAGCCGCGTGCCCCGGCGCGTGGGTTACAGAGAGCGTGACGTCACCAATCTCGATGTCGTCGCCGTCGTCGATCACGACGAGGTCCTCGGGCGCTTCGATCGGCGGGATCGCGTCGAAGAACGAACGCAGTTCGTCTCGTTTCTCTGCCGGCATGCCCCAGGATTCGAATCGGTGCTCCTGTAACTCGTCGTACTCCTCAAGTGCGTCTGGATCGCGCGATACGAGCGGTGCCGTCCGTTCGTGTGCGTAGACGGGTACGCCGGCTTCGTTTGCGATCGAACCGGCTAGCGCCGCGTGATCGTGGTGGTGATGCGTCAGGACCACGACGCCGATGTCCCCGATCGACTGTCCGGTCGACTCCACACCAGCCACCAGTTGTTCCCGAATGTCCGGCCGGTGAATGCCCGTGTCGATCAACGCCGTCTGCCCCTCCGATTCGAGGAGGTAGGCGTTATTCTCCCCCTCGAACTCGTGGTTTCCGAGCGAAATTGCCTCCAGGTTCACGACTGAAGAGAGGGAACACCCCTACGTATCGTTGTTGGAATCGGCACCGACCGTGACGCGGAGGTACCGACCAGAGACCCGTATACGTCGACCGAACGGAGACTCGTCTCCGTCGACTGGAGGTGACTGTGTGGGTCGGGATCGGTCGACCACCGTGTGGGTCGACCAAACGGTGACTAGCGACGAGTGCCGACCGTTACGGGTTGGGCTCGGTTTCGACGCGATCGGCGAACTGCTCACGGACTGTCTCCAGTTTCGGTGCCGCGTGCATTCGACAGTACGCGTCGTTTGGGTTCTTCTCGAAGTAGTTCTGGTGATGCGCTTCGGCCTCGTAGAACGTCGAAAGCTGGTCGATCTCGGTGACCACCGGCTCGTCGTAGACGCCCTGGTCGTCGAGTTCGTCGACGAATGCTCGCACCAGCGACTCCTGGTGCTCGTCGTGTGCGAGGACGATCGACCGATACTGCGTTCCCACGTCGGGTCCCTGCCGGTTCAGTTGGGTCGGATCGTGGACCGTGAAGAAAACCTCGAGGAGGTCCTCGTACCCGATGACGTCGGAATCGTACGCGACCTGGACGACTTCGGCGTGCCCGGTCTGACCGCTGCACACGTCCTCGTACGTCGGGTCTGCGGTGTGACCCCCTGCGTAACCCGATGTGACCGACTCGACGCCCGCGAGCTGTTCGAACGCGCCCTCGATACACCAGAAACAGCCGCCGCCGAACGTTGCGTGTTCCATACACTACCCAGGAGGTGAGCGAACAAATGGGTGACGGGGACGGTCCGCGAACGAATGGGTGACGGGGACGGTCCGCGAACGAATGGGTGACGGGGAATTCGAACGGACACCAGCGCGGGATCGATTCCGTCGGAAACGACGTGTGAATCGATCGTCCTGGCATCTGCGTGAGACCGTAGTTCGGTACGGTCGACGTCATCTGTCCGATCGCAAACCGGTGTGCGAACGAGCCGAACAGGACCGTGGGAGATCCCCCCAATCGGTTCGATCGGTAGAGAGCGAGTTAGACGGACGCGACCGCCCGAACCGGCGCGCCGTCGCCGCGTGCAATCGGAAGGGGGTAGGCGTGAACGACGAACGACTCCCCAGTCGGAAGTCGATCGAGACCACGGAGGTTCTCGACGATCAGGCGGTCAGCCTCGAACAGGATCTGGTGAGCCGGATACCCGTCCGGATCGTCCGCACCCGCGCGGTCCGTCGGCGTCGGGTCGACACTCGGCGCGTCGACCCCAACGTGACAGCCCCAGTCAACGATCTGTGCGGCCGCGTCGGCCGTGAGAGACGGATGGTCGAAGTAGCGGTCCGAGCCCCAGTGGTCGTCCCAGCCGGTGCGGATCACGAGCAGATCGACCCCGTCGAGAGAGCAGGGCGCCACCGCCCGACGGAGCTGTTCCGCCGTGATGGACGCCCGGGAGGCGAGCGGCGCCAGATCGGCCACGAGGGCAGCGAACCGGAACGTCGCGGGGTCGTACTCGTCGATCGATCGGCCTGTCTCGAGCATGTGTGCAGGGGCGTCGACGTGTGTGCCCGTGTGACTATCGAGTTCCAGGCCCGTCACCCGGTAGCCGTCGTCGGGGACGGTCGCGAGCGGTCGAACCGTCGACGTCGGGTCGCCCGGATAGACCGGCATGCCGTCTCGGATCTGCTGTGAGAGATCGTACGTCACCATGGCCACGTTCTACCTGCAGGTAGGTCGCGTGCCCCTAATCGGTTCCGTTCGCACGGAAGCACCTCCAGGCTCGCCGATTCGGTCGGACCCACCGCCGTCGAACGACGATCCGTGTCACAGCAGCGCCCTGAATCCGACGACGGCGACGAGTCCGGCGGCCAGGGCGACGAGCAGTCGATTCGTTCGCCAGGCGACGAACGCGACGACGCCAGCAGCGGCCCACTCGGGCGGCCCGCTCTCTACCAGTTCCGGGCCGAGGATCGAGACGACGATCGCTCCGGGGAGAGCCGAAAGGCCTGCCTCCACGCGTTCACTCACGTCGACCTGACTCAGGAACCAGAGTCCACCGACCTTCGTCGCGACCGTGGCGGCGGCCATCGCCAGGATCACAGCGACGACGAACGGATCCAGGCCGATTCCGGGGGCCCACGCGACGTACTCACTCATCGTGACGAATCACCTCGGCGACCGCGGCCGCACCACCGCCGACGACGATGTACCACTGGCCGGGAAGCAGTTCCGCGGCCGTCACGGAGACGGCGAGCGCGACGGCCCACGGGAAGAGATTCGAGCGGCCCTCCCAGAGATCGACGAGGAGCGCGACGAAGACGGCGGCGAGGACGAAATCGAGACCGAACCGTGCGGGTTCACCGATCGCTCCCCCGGCGACCGCGCCGACGACGGTCGAGGCGATCCAGAACAGCCAGAGGGCGATTCCGCTCCCGACGAGGAACGCGCCGCGTCCGCTTCCGCCGGCGAGGTCCCGCATCGTCAGCGCCCAGTTCTCGTCGGCCATGAAGAACAGGCTTCCGTACGCCTGTCGGGGCGACAGTGACCGGAACCACGGCTCGAGCGCCGCTCCCATGATCGAGTACCGGAGGTTGATCGCGACCGTCGCGAGCAGGATCGTCGCCACGGGGATCGGATCTGACCACAGTTCGACGGCGACCATCTGTGAGGCGCCCGCGAGGACGGTCGCGCTCATCAGCGCGGCCTCGGCGACACTCAGGCCGGCCCGATCGGCGAGCAT
Source organism: Halovivax cerinus (assembly GCF_024498195.1). Taxonomy (NCBI): domain Archaea; kingdom Methanobacteriati; phylum Methanobacteriota; class Halobacteria; order Halobacteriales; family Natrialbaceae; genus Halovivax; species Halovivax cerinus. The sequence goes on along the minus strand of NZ_CP101824.1, from coordinate 2,938,532 downwards.
CCCGAACGCGACACCGTAGCCGGCGACGCCGATCGCGACGGGAACACCCGTCGTGAACCCTCGTCTGAGTCCGGCCCAGCCGAACGTCACGTCTGTGTGACCCGCACCGCTCGACGCGTGCCCGTCGTCGGTCGCACTCGCTCGATCGTGGTCACCAGCCATCTCTTCGGACGATCCGGTCATCGCGGGCGCTCGTCTCGCACGAGTGCCCCGGTTTCGGTCGTCAGTCGTGCGGCCATCAGTATACGGGGACTGGGTAACGGACCGCTAAAGTCGTCTCGGAAGCGGGTATCGACGTAGGTGCGTGTAGCAGGACGAGTCCGCCAGCCCTCACGTCAGGTCGGTCCGACCGCTCGGGTCAGACTGCGCCCGTGCTCTCGCGGTCGAACCGTTCGAGAAACCGTTCACAGAATGCGTGGCGCTCCGCGGCGAGGTCGCGCCCGGCGTCGGTGTACATCCGGTCAGACAGCGTGAGAATCTTCTCCGTGAAGTGGGTGCGCGACGGTGCACCCGCGCTTTTGTCGTTCCCGTCGGTAGACGGTTCGATTCCGTGCATGGGAAACCCGTTCGAACCGCCGTGTGAGAACACCCTGGCGATCCCGACCGCGCCGATCGCGTCCAGGTTGTCGGCGTCGCAGAGGATGCGAGCCTCCGGCGAACGCGGTTCGACGTCGTTCGAGAAGCGGTGCGCACGGATGCAATGGGCGACCGCGTCGATCGTCTCCCGATCGAGCCCGATAGATTCGAGGATCGACTCGGCCTCCCGGGCGCCCCAGTTGGCGTGGTCGTCGATTGCACCCGCGTCTTCACGCTGGCGTCCGACGTCGTGCAACCAGACCGCGTACCGGAGTACCGAGTCGTCGACGTCGTCGCGCCCTGCGGCGAGCTGTTCGGCGAGTCGCTCGACACGACGGACGTGTAGCCAATCGTGAGCGGGCGGCGCATCCGCGAAATACGTCCGGGCAATCGACCTGACGTCCGACGACTCCGTAGACTCCGGTGCCAACTTCTCCCCCATAGGGCCGAGTGTCTATCCAGCCGGTGAAAGTGGTTCCGACTGAGGGATCGATTCACACCCATCTCGGCTGTGACCGCGTGGCCGTGCGCTGGTCACCGATCCACCGTCCAAGAGAGGACGACGCCGTCGTCGAGTCGCTCGACCGACGACAATGATAACGAGGGAAAGCCGGTGACGAATCCCTCGCCGTCGGCCAGCGTCGGTGCGTCGCGTCCGCCGAACACCGTGGAACCGACGTACGTGATCAGCTCGTCCACGAGGCCCGCATCGAACAGCGAGAAGATGAGTTCACCGCCCCCTTCGACCATCACGTCCCGAAAACCGGCCTCCTGCAGGGCAGCGAACGCGCGTAGGAGGTCCACACGATCCGCACCGGCCGTGATCAGTGTCGCGCCGCGGTCTGCCAACGCCGACCGCCGGTCCACCGGCGCGGCCTCGCTCACGAGTACGTACGTCTCGGCCGCGTCGTCGAGGACGGACGCGTCAACAGGAGTCCGCGCCCGCGAATCGGCGACGACGCGCGCCGGGTTCGCCGGTCGATCGGATTCGATGCGGGTGTCGCGAAGCGCGTCTGCCGTGACAGTGAGGCTCGGATCGTCTGCCAGCACCGTTCCGACGCCGACGACGATGGCGTCGCTGTCGGCTCGGAGCCGATCGACGCGATCGAAGTCCGCCTCGCCGCTGATCACGATCTGCGTTCGCTCGCGCGTCGAGAGCTTCCCGTCCGCGCTCATCGCCGCGTTGACGACCACGTGCATGGATGCGTGAGGTTTCTGCGGCACCGAGTTAACGCCACCGCCGGCTGACCGAGCGGAACCGGGCTCACCACCGGTTCCGACGATTCACGTTCACGGAACGACCCGCCCGCCGTCGATCGCCGGCCCATGGAATGGTCTGTCCGCTCGTCGATCGCCGGCCCATGGAATGGTCTGTCAGCTCGTCGATCGCCGGCCCATGGAATGGTCTGTCCGCTCGTCGACCGCCGATCTATGGGTCGGATCGGTAGGGGCGTCAGAGGATCGTCGGCCCGCCTTCCACTAATCCCGGGAGGGCTTTACTTTCGCTCCGCGCTACGAACGCTTTTCACGGGCGCGCGTATAGGTGTCCGTAATGGATCTCGACAGCCACGCCGAGGAACTCGCCTCCGCCCTCGGTGTCGACAACGAGGAGGTCAAAGTCGACTTGCAGAATCTGGTGGAGTACAGCGTCCCCATCGACGAGGCCAAACAGAGTCTGCGCCGAAAGTACGGCGACGGCTCCGCCGACGCTGGCGGCCCGACAACGAAGTCGATCGGCGAGATCACGCCCGACACCGGGAACGTCAGCGTGACCGCCGTCGTTCTCACTGCGGGCGAACGGTCGATTCGCTACCAGGGAGACGACCACGTCATCGTCGAGGGCGAACTCGCCGACGAGACGGGACGCATCGACTACACCGCCTGGGAGGACTTCGGCCTCGAACCGGGAGAGACGATCACCGTCGGGAACGCTGGCGTCCGGGAGTGGGACGGTGAACCCGAACTCAACCTCGGCGAACACGCCGCGATCTCGGTCACCGATGAATCGCTCGATGTTCCGTACGAGATTGGCGGCGAGGCCACGCTCGCCGAACTCGAGACCGGCGATCGTGCCAGATCGGTCGAGGTCGTGGTCGTCGAGTGCGAGACGCGGACCATCGATGGACGTGACGGTGAGACGGAGATTCTAAGCGGCGTGTTCGGCGACGAGAGTGGCCGTCTTCCCTTCACCTGCTGGGATCCCAGGCCGGAGATCGAGACGGACGCCACCGTCCGCGCAGAAAACGTGTACGTCCGTGAGTTCCGAGGCGTCCCCGAGGTCAACGTCTCACGATTCTCGACCGTCGAGACGCTCGATAGAGCGATCGAGGTCGGGACCGACGCTCCGTCGCTCGGTATCGGGCAAGCGGTCGACAGTGGCGGTATCTACGACGTGGAACTGACGGGCAACGTCATCGAGGTGCGCGACGGCTCCGGACTCATCCAGCGCTGTCCGGAGTGTCGCCGGGTCGTACAGAAGGGCCAGTGTCGCACTCACGGCGACGTCGACGGCGAGGACGACCTCAGGGTCAAGGCGATCCTCGACGACGGGACGGGAACCGTGACAGCCGTCCTCGACGACGAACTCACCGAGGAGATCTACGGCGGCGACCTGGACGACGCCCGCGAGGCCGCACGGGAGGCGATGGATCAGGAAGTCGTCGCGGATCGTATCCGCGAGCGGATCGTCGGCCGCGCGTACCGGGTTCGCGGGCACCTCTCGGTCGACGAGTACGGTGCCAACCTTGACGCCAATTCGTTCGACGAAGTCGCCGAGGATCCGGCCGACCGTGCGAGCGCGTTCCTCGCGGAGGTGAACGCGTGAGTTCCAACGGCGACGGCGACAGCCGACCGGGCCGTGAAGTCGCATACCGGCTCTTCGCCGCCGAGTTCGACGACGCATCGCTGTCGTACGCCGAGAGCGACGAGGAGCGCGCACCGAACTACGTCATCTCGCCGACCGGTGCGCGGCTCAATCGCGTCTTCGTCGTCGGGACGCTCACGGAAGTCACCGACGTCAACGAGGAGATGGTCCGGGCCCGCGTGGTCGATCCGACGGGCGCGTTCGTCGTCTACGCCGGGCAGTACCAGCCCGAGGCGCTGGCGTTTCTCGAACGGGCCGATCCGCCGGCCTTCGTCGCGGTTTCCGGAAAAGCCCGGACGTTCGAGCCCGACGACGGCGATCAGGTGTACACATCCATCCGCCCCGAGACCCTGTCGCTCGTCGACGCGGAGACACGCGACCGCTGGGTGGTCGACGCTGCAGAGCACACTATCGACCGAATTCGGCGGTACGCCGCAGCCGTCACACTGGACGTGGACGGGGACGCGCTCGGCGACGTCCTTCGGGAGAACGGCGTCTCCGAGGGATTCGCCGAGGGGATACCGCTCGCGATGGCCCACTACAGGACGACGCCGACGTACCTCGACGGCCTTCGCGACGTGGCCGTCGACGCCGTCCGTGTCGTCTCCGGCGAGCAGTCACAGGTCGAGGCGAGCGTCGGGTCGCCGGACGCGACGGGACCCGACGCCCCCAGCTACGAGACGCTCGCCGCCGATGGGCCGACGTTCTCCGTCCCGGACGACGTCGGGACGACCGAAGACGAACCGGAGTCCGATGCAGTGACGACGGACGCACCCACCGGGACATCGTCAGACGCCGCGGCCGGTGCGGCGGTCGGCACCGCGACCGCGAGTGAACCGGTCGTCGACGCGGACGCCGACGAAGCGGCCGTCGACGTCGAGTCGACGACCGAACCGTCGACTGGAGCCAACGATACGACCGAACCGTCGACCGGAGACACTGATACGGCCGAACCGTCGGCAGTCGACGACGATTCGGACGGCGAGGACGTCCTCGGGGACTTCGAACCCGGAGACACGACGACAGCCGACGATGGCGAGACGGCGAACGAAGACGGGACAGCGGACGCGGAACCGACGGCCGACGATGAAGCGGTCGGCGACGGAGTCGCGGCTGACGTGGACGGTGCACCCGATACCGACGTCCCGACCGACGATGATGGAACGACCGACGACGGAGGGTCCGAACCGTCGGCACCGAACGAGACCGAGTCGGAACCCGAATCCGACGCCGTCGAGCCGGCACCCGACGCGGGAGACGACGGCATGTACGACCTCGACGAGGAGGAACGCCAGGCCGTAGAAGAAGAGTTCGGGACCGACTTCACGACCGGCACGGAGGTCGACGACCCCGGGGAAGCAGATATCGACGTTCCCGACGCGACCGACGTCGCGTCGGAGGTGGCCGAATCAGAGCCCGACCAGCCCTCGCCGGACGACGACGCGGGCGGACGGAGCGAAACCGACGACGGACCCTCGGACGACGGAACAGACGAAGCGGCCGATGCGACCGAGGACGATGCCGCCGACGAAGTCGACTTGCAGTCGCAGGTCGTCGAGACGATGGACGACCTGGACGACGGCGACGGTGCCGAGCGATCGGCCATCGTCGAGACCGTCACCGAGGAGACGGGCGCGTCCGAAGACGACGTCGAACAGGCGATACAGGACGCGCTGATGGGCGGGGAGTGTTTCGAACCGTCGGAAGACAGGTTGCAGGCCATCTGAGCATGCACGCGATCGAGCCGGTCCCGGACGAACCGGCGGCGATCGGGACGGTCGACGACGAGCGAGCGCTGTTCGTCGCCGATTACCACGCCGGTGTCGAGGCCGCGCTCCGATACGAACGCGGCGTCCAGGTGCCAAGTCGAGCCGACGAGCGCCGGGAGCGACTCTGCAGACTCGTCGACGAGACCGGTGTCGACCGCCTGGTCGTCCTCGGTGACCTGATGCACTCGATCGGCGACCCTGGGGGTGCAGAGCGCGGAGAACTGGAGGTGCTCTTCGAGTCGCTGCCGCCGATTCCGGTCACGCTCGTGAAAGGGAACCACGACGGCGCGATCGAGACGTGGCTGGGCGAGACGATCGCCGAATCGAGTCGCGGTCCACCCGCTGCCGCTTCGACCGGAGTGATTGAACTCGACGTACTGGACGGTGAAGGTGGACGGCTCGGCGATATCGGTGTCTGTCACGGCCACAGCTGGCCAGCCGCACCAGCACTGGAAGCCGACGTCCTCTGTCTGGGCCACGAGCACCCCTGCGTCAGGCTCGAAGACGAGGTCGGCGGCAGCCGGGTCGAACCGGTCTGGTTCCGGGGCACGCTCGACCGGAGATGGGCTGCTCGGCGATCGCCACACGTCGACGCAGGGACCGATGCTCCGTCGGATACCGGTCGATCGACCGACGACGGGGTGAGCCCAAACGCGTCGTCGAGCGACTCGTCCGGAGGTGTCGTCGGCCGGGAACCCGATCCGATCCCCTTCGTCGCCTTCCCGGCGTTCAACGACCTCGTCGGCGGCACCTGGATCAACGTCGAGGGGCAGTCGTTCCTCTCACCCGTGCTCCCGGGCGGGCTCGAAACCGGCGAGGCGTACCTGCTCGACGGCACCCGCCTGGGTCCGTACCACTCCATCTAGGGGCAAACGGTGTCGGTGTGTATCGCCAGCGAACGGCCCGGGCTGGGGGGTCGACGGGCCGACTCGATAGCAATGGGCTTATGCGCCGTTCGTTCCTAGAGCGGTCGATGACCGACGGGGACGCGGCGGCCTTCACCCACCTGGGGTCGGCCGTTCGCGAGGCCCTCTCCGACCGCGGCTTCTCGACGCCGACCGCGCCACAGCGACTGGCGATTCCACCGCTCGCGGCTGGAGAACACACGCTCGTTATCGCCCCCACGGGGAGTGGCAAGACCGAGACGGCGATGCTGCCCGTCTTCGATCACATCGTCGCCGATCGTGAGACACGCCGGTCCACCCTGGACGAGCCCAACCGCGGCGCCGATTCGGGCGACGACGAGGAGACGGAGGGATTTCGAGCGCTCTACGTGACGCCGCTGCGTGCGCTCAATCGCGACATGCTCGATCGCCTGGAGTGGTGGGGTGAGGCCCTCGACGTCTCTGTAGACGTCCGTCACGGCGACACGACGCAGTACCAGCGGAGTAAACAGGCCGAGAAACCACCCGACGTCCTGATTACGACGCCGGAGACGATCCAGGCGATGCTCACCGGCGAACGGTTACGCGAGGCGTTCGCCGACCTCACCCACGTCGTGATCGACGAGGTGCACGAACTCGCGGCGTCGAAACGGGGCGCACAACTCTCGGTGGCGATGGAACGGTTGCGCGAACTGGCCGGACCCTTCCAGCGGATCGGCCTCTCCGCGACGGTGGGCGATCCCGGCGAAGTCGGCCAGTTTTTGACCGGCGGTCGACCGTGCGAGATCCGCGAGATCGACGTCGGGAGTAACGTCGACGTGACGGTGCGAGAGCCGACCGTCACCGAAGAGGACCGCGACCTGGCCGGAACGCTGATGACGGAGGTGACGACGGCCAGTCACGTCAGGCTCATTCGCGATATCGTCGCCGAGAACGAGTCGACGCTCGTCTTCGTCAACACGCGTCAGACAGCGGAGGCACTGGGATCGCGGTTTCGAGAACTCGACCTCCCGATCGGCGTCCACCACGGCTCGCTGTCGAAGTCCGCCAGGATCGAGGTCGAAGACGATTTCAAAGCGGGTGAGCTCGACGCCCTCCTGTGTACCTCGTCGATGGAACTGGGCATCGACGTCGGCCGCGTCGATCACGTGGTCCAGTACCAGAGCCCGCGGCAGGTCGCACGGCTCCTCCAGCGCATCGGTCGGGCCGGACACCGCATGGACGAGGTGTCCTCTGGGACGATCGTGACGACCCGGGCGGACGACACCTTCGAGGCCATCGCGATCGCCCGGCGCGCGCGACAGGGCGAAGTCGAGGACGCGGAGATACACGAGGGGAGTCTGGACGTCGTCGCGAACCAGATTCCGGCGATCGTCAAGAGCGCGGGGAACACGTTCGTCGACGATGCCTTCGAGATCGTCACGCGGGCCTACCCCTACCGCGACCTCACGGAAGAGACGTTCAGGAGCGTCCTCTCCGAACTCCACCGGAATCGGATCGTCTGGTTCGACGAGGCCGAAGACCGCATCGAATCCAGCGGGAGCACCTGGCAGTACGTCTACGCTAACCTCTCGATGATCCCAGACGAGGAGACCTACGAGGTCCACGACATCGCATCCGGCGGGCAGATCGGAACGCTGGACGAACGCTTCGTCGTGAACTTCGCCTCGCCGGGGGAGATCTTCATCCAGCGCGGCGAGATGTGGCGTATCGCGGAGGTGGACGACGACGAGGGTGTGGTCAAGGTGAGCCCGATCGAAGATCCCGCCGGAGAAGTCCCCTCATGGATCGGCCAGGAGATCCCTGTTCCGTACGACGTCGCCCATGAGGTCGGCGAGGTCCGGCAGGTCGCCGAACCGCAATTCGCCGGCGGCGCCGACGAGGATGCGGTCGCCCGCGAGCTGGCGACGCGGTATCCGAGCGACCCCGAGACGCTCGCGTCGGCGCTCTCGCAGCTCGAACGCCAGATCGACGCCGACCAGCCGATGCCGACAGGAGATCGAATCGTCCTCGAACGGCAGGGTCGTGACGTCGTCGTCAACGCCTGTCTCGGCCACAAGACGAACGAGACGCTGGGACGCGTCCTCTCCTCGCTGCTCGGCCAGCGATCGGGGTCGTCGATCGGCCTCGAGACGGACCCCTACCGGATCGAACTCGAGGTGCCGACGAGCGTCGCGACGAGCGACGTGGTCGCGGTGCTGGAGGATACCGATCCCGCCCACGTCGAGACGATCGTCGAACTCGGGCTCAAGAATTCTGACGCGCTCGCGTTCCGTCTGGCGCAGGTCTCCGGCAAGTTCGGCGCGCTCAAGCGCTGGGAGGGATCGGCCCGACTGTCGAACGATCGCCTCCTCGCCGCACTCGCGGACACGCCGATGTACGAAGAAGCCGTTCGCGAGGTGTTCCACGAAGACCTGAATCCGGAGTCGGCGGCGGCCGTCCTGGAGGCGATCCAGTCCGGCGAGATCGACGTCGAGACCGTCCGCGGGCGCACGTCGGTAGGCAGCGGCGGGCACTCCTCGGGAAAGGAGCTTCTCGCACCCGACAACGCCGACGCGAGCGTCATCAAAACGGTGCGAGAGCGGATCCGCGACGATCGCGTCATCCTCCTGTGTACGCACTGTACGGAGTGGCTCTCGCGCACGAAAGTACGGCGCGTCCCGGACCACCCGGAGTGTCCGGAGTGTGGCTCGACCCGCATCGCCTCACTCAACCCCTGGGCCGACGAGGTGGTCGACGCGGTCCGCGCCGAGGAGAAATCCGAAGACCAACGCGAGATGACAGAACGCGCGTTTCACTCGGCCAGTCTCGTCCAGAGCCACGGCAAACGGGCCGTCATCGCCATGGCGGCCAGGGGCGTCGGACCGCACAACGCCGCTCGGATCATCAACAAACTCCGCGAAGACGAAGACGAGTTCTACCGCGATATCTTACGACAGGAACGCCAGTACGCACGTACGCAATCGTTCTGGGACTGAGCTACTGTCGGGAAATTGCACTGGGACCGAACCACCATCGGGAGATCGTTCTGGAACTGAGCCACCGTCAGGAACCCGTGAGCCACGCGCGTCGGCGAGGGCAGCGGGCGACGAAACGTCCAAACGATCGGACGACCAACCGCGTGTATGAACGTCGCACCCGGGGCGTGGCGCTACGCGATCCCCCCGATACTCCTCGCACCGGTCGGGTTCTACGTGAACCCGGCTCTCGGTCTGGGTCTGGTCGCACTGGGCGGATTCGTGCTCTGGTTCTTTCGCGACCCCGAACGCTCACCGCCTGCGTCCGGAACCCTCGCGCCAGCCCACGGGAAGGTCTCCGTCCTCAGGGAAGAAGGCGAGACCGTCCGACTGGGGATCTTCATGAACGTCTGGGACGTCCACGTGATCCGATCACCCGTCGACGGACGCGTGTCCGACGTCGAACACACCCCCGGCGCCCACCGCCCGGCGTTCTCGAAGGACTCCGATCGGAACGAGCGCGTCCACGTGAGCGTCGCGGGCGACGCGGCCGAACCCTCACTACCTGTAGAGGAGGTGACGCTTATCGCCGGCGCATTTGCCAGACGGATCACGCCGTACGCCGAGGTGGACGACGACCTTTCGCCGGGCGAACGCATCGGGCACATCGCCTTCGGGAGCCGGGTCGACGTCGTTTTCTCGGAATCGGTATCCATCGAGGACGTCCAGGTATCGCCGGGTGACCACACCACGGCCGGCGAGACGGTCGTTCTCGACGAACCCGCGTGACCGAGCCCCGTCGGACGGTAGCCACCCGGCCGGACGGACTCCGACTCCACCGACGGGCGCAAGACCTCCGAGAGACGACACTCGACCGACGGTATTTTGCAGGCGCCGCCTGACAGACGGCTATGGCCAACTCGCTCCAGGATCGGGCCGTCTCGTTCGCCGACACGCACGATCTCGACGCCGACCCGGCCTATCGCGTCCTCGACCTCGCTGCGGAGGTCGGCGAAATCGCCGCCGATGCGGCGAAATCTTCGGCGTACGGGGCCGATCCCGATGGATTGACGATCGAACCGGACGAGATCGGCGACGCCCTGTTCTCCGTGCTCCTCGTCGCCCACGCCGTCGACGTCGATGCCGAGGACGCGTTCGAGCGCGCACTGGAGAAGTACGAACGGCGACTCGACGAGACGGGGCATCCGGGTTCTGACGGGTAGTCGACGGCGTGGCCAACGGGACCTACCGGTCCGGTTCACTCAAGGGCGTCTCGTGCACGATCGATGTGTTCGCGTTCGATGACGACCTCGTCGGCTCGCTCGTTGGCCTCCTCGGGATCATCGTACCGGTCGGCGATCTCGCGGATGGCCTGCATGGATGCGTCGCGGACGATCGCCTCGATGTCTGCACCGGTCGCGCCGTCGAGCTCCGCGGCGAGTTCGGCCAGGTCGACGTCGTCAGACAGGGGTTTGTCGCCGGCGTGCACCCGGAGGATCTCCTCGCGCGCCTCGCGATCCGGTTCCGGGACGAGCACGTGCGTGTCGAGCCGGCCCGGCCGAAGGAGCGCGGGGTCGATGTCGTCCATCCGGTTCGTCGCGGCCAGGACGACGAGGTTCGGGTTCTCGCGCATCCCGTCGAGCTCCGTGAGCAGTTGGGAGACCACACGCTCCGTGACCTCGTGGCTCTCGCCGCGCCGCCCGACGAGGGCGTCGATCTCGTCGATGAAGATGATCGAGGGCGCCGACTGGCGGGCGCGCTCGAAGATCTTGCGGATCGCCTTCTCGCTCTCGCCAACGTACCGATCGAGCACCTCCGGACCGGCAACATGGACGAAGTTGACGTCGGTCTCGCCGGCGAGGGCGCGTGCGAGCAGCGTCTTGCCGGTTCCCGGCGGACCGTAGAGGAGGACGCCGGCCGGCGGATCGGTGTTGGTTCGGGCGAAGAGCCGGTCGTACGTGAGCGGCCACTCGACCGATTCGGTGAGAGTCCGCTTGGCAGACTCCAGGCCGCCGACGTCTCCGAAGTCAGTGTCAGGAGATTCCGCGACGTACTCGCGCATGGCGGACGGCTCGACCGACGCGAGTGCGGTGTCGAAGTCGGCCCGCGTGACGAGCGGTTCAGCGTTCCACTCGGCGCGGTCGTCCTCGTCGGTCGGCCGTCTGCGGATCGCTGCCATCGCCGCCTCGCTGGTGACCGAATCCAGGTCGGCGCCGACGAAGCCGTGGGTGCGCGAGGCCAGCGTCTCGATCGAGACGTCGTCTGCGAGGGGCATTCCACGGGTGTGAACCTCGAGGATCTCGTGTCTGCCGGATTCGTCGGGGACGCCGATCTGGATCTCGCGGTCGAAGCGTCCGCCCCGCCGGAGGGCCGGATCGAGCGAATCCACGCGGTTCGTCGCCCCGATAACGATCACGTCGCCGCGGCCGTCGAGTCCGTCCATCAGCGACAGGAGCTGGCCGACGATGCGACTCTCGGCGTCTGCGTCGCCGTCGCGCGCGCTCGCGATCGAGTCGATCTCGTCGAAGAAGATGATCGAGGGTGACTCCGTTCGCGCCCGTTCGAAGGCTTCGCGCAATTTCTCCTCGGACTCACCCTTGTACTTCGACATGATCTCCGGACCGGAGATCGAGATGAAGTGAGCGTCTACCTCGTTTGCCACGGCCCGGGCGATCAGCGTCTTGCCGGTCCCGGGCGGGCCATAGAGGAGAACGCCCGATGGCGGCTCGACGCCGAGTCGCTGGAAGAGTTGCGGTTCGGACAGCGGCAATTCGATCATCTCCCGGACGAGTTCCAGTTCCTCGTCCAGCCCGCCGATGTCCTCGTAGGTGGCACCGGACGACGGGCGCGACGCGGCTCCGGAGGGATTCGTCCGACTCCCCGAATCCGCCGTGGAACCGGAGCGCTCGGCCGCTGGTGTTCGGGGGTGTTCCTGCCGGACGACGACGTCCGTCTCGGTCGTGATCCGCACGTCGCCATCGGGGACCGTCGAGAGCACGCGAAACGGTTCGGCGGCGACGCCTTCGATTCGAACCTGTTCACCGGCCCGAACTGGCCGATTTCTGAGTTTCTGATTCGCGACCCGTTCGGTGAGGTTCGTCTCCGCCTCGCCGGCCGCGACCGGTGCGGCGAGGACGACCTCCTCGGCGGTGGCGATCGACGTCCCGTCTAACGGTCTGACCGTCACGCTGTCGCCGACGTGGACGCCGGCGTTCGCGCGCGCGTCTGCGTCGATCTGGACGACAGTCTCGTCGACGGTCGGATCTGCCGGCCACATCTTCGCGACGGTCGACTCCGTGCCCTCGATGACGACGGCGTCGCCGCTCAATACACCCAACTTCCGGCGCGCGGATTCGGGAATCCGCGCGACGCCCCGACCCGCATCTCGCTTCTCGGCCGCCCGCACCGAGAGGCGAACGCCATCCGCATCCGACTCGCTCATACGATCCCTATCGGGGCTGTCACCTTGAGAATTATTATCCCAGCGATCGGAACTCCGCACGCTGTAGTACGTGGAGGGTATCACCCTCCCGGATCGGGCGGATATCGACGGTTCCGAGTGATACGGTGACACGACACAATGCCTTTCTGGGAGGGCCCCGTCTGGGAGGGTATGGTTGCCGAAACCGAACGGGACGGAGAAACGTGGTACGAGTGCGAGATGTGTGGTATGCTATTCGACGACCGTGAGGACGCGGCGACACACGAGGCGAACTGCGACGACGAGGACCCGACGTACATCCAGTGACCGGGCTCACGTCTGGTGCAGTGAGGGCCCGAGGGAATTCCGGCTCTACGACCGCGTTCCTCGTGCCGATCGGGCCCGAACGGGGGTTCGCAATTCAGGCTTCCGAAACGAGTTCGTACGCTCGCTCGCTGAACTGATCCTCGGCGAAGACGAATACCCGGCCATCGACGACGTCCAGGTCTGCATCGATCGTCACGGCGTGGCCGTCCACCGCCGCCGAAACGCCCGGAAACAACACCGTCGATTCGCCGCTGTCGACGAAGATGCGCCCCACACCGGTCGATTCGAGGATAGACGAATCCGTCTTTCGGTCGTTCACGTAGGTCATCACCCCTTCGACGCCGTCCTCGTCGGTCACCAGAACGTGAACCGACTTTCCCGGAGGGGTCGCCACGCTCGACTCGACGGTCTCGGGTGGACCGTGGTAGAAGACCTCCCGACCGTCGAGGTATCGAACGACGATCCCACCGTCGACGAGGTCCACCTCGAGCGTACTCGGTGCCACGTCCGAACGGGTGCTCATGTCGAGCGCTACGGGCCGGACCGTCTAAAGGCTGTGTTTCGCGCGTCGAGCGCTCGTGACGCGATACAGCGTCACCGAGTACCACACGGCTGAGCGACGTCGCATACGCCAAGTGCGAATAGAGACACAGACCCTGCGAGAACGACGCTGTCGGGCGTTTTCGAGTTCTGAGTCGATTTGTCCGGGGAGGATCGATGTGTGGCAGAAGGTGCGGTCACCGCTAGCCGTAAGTATCTCCCTCGACCGAGGGTACACATGGAGGGACGAGCCGTCGCACCCGCTGCGGGGACCGTGGTGAACGCCCTCGCGACAGGGCAGGGCTCGGCGTTCGCTATCGACCTCGAGACGACGGCGACGGTCGAACTGACGACCGACGGGGCCGTTGTCGGGACGATCGCCGGGGCGCCGGACGCCGACACGACGTTGATCGAACGATGCGCTCGACGCGCCCTCGATGCGGTTGGCCCTCGGGCCGGCGTCGACCCCGCCGAGTACGGCGCCCGGATTCGGACCGAGAGTGATGTCCCCATCGCCGCCGGGTTGAAGAGTTCCAGCGCCGCGGCCAACGCGACCGTACTGGCCACGCTCGACGCGCTCGATAGAGACGACGCAGTCGACCCGCTCGACGCCTGTCGACTCGGCGTCGATGCGGCGCGCGACGCCGGCGTCACCGTCACCGGTGCGTTCGACGACGCGTCGGCGAGCATGCTGGGCGGCGTCACCGTCACCGACAACGCGACCGACGATCTTCGCCAGCGCGCCGTCGTCGAGTGGGAGGTGCTCGTGTACACGCCGCCCGAACGGGCCTTCAGCGCCGACGCTGACGCCGACGCCTGCGCACGCGTCGCGCCGATGGCGGATCTCGCCGTCGAACTCGCGCTCGACGGCCGGTACGGGGAGGCGATGACCGTGAACGGGTTCGCCTACTGTGCGGCGCTGGGATTCGATCCCGGCCCGCTCCTGGAGGCGCTTCCAGCTGCGTCCGGCGTCTCCCTCTCGGGGACGGGACCGAGCGTCGTCGCCGTCGGGACGAGCGAGGCACTCGACGCCGCGGCCGAGGAGTGGTGCCAGCGACCTGGGACGGTACGGCGGACACGAACGCGAACGGAGGGAGCGACGACAGGATGACTCACAACGACTCAACCGACACCGAGACGGGACAGGACAGAGACGAACCGACCGACGCCGAACCGACCGATATGTCGTTAGAGGGCCTTCGGACCGAGATCCACGAGATCGATCAGGAACTCGTCCGACTGATCGCGCGCCGGACGTACGTCGCCGACTCGATCGCGAGCGTCAAGGACGCCGAAGACCTCCCGACGACGGACGAAACGCAAGAGCAACGCGTCATGGACCGCGCCGGCGAGAACGCCGACCGGTTCGACGTCGATTCGAACCTCGTCAAGGCGATTTTTCGGTTACTGATCGAACTGAACAAGGTCGAACAGCGAGAGAACAGGTAACTATCTACGGTCAACGGGTACCAATCGACGATCGACAGGTACCAATCGACGATCGACAGGCTCCAATCGAAGATCGACAGGCTCCAATCGACGACCGATACACCACGACGCGTTCTCTGGGCGACCGTCGATACGGTAGCGGAGCATCGTGTTCCTCGGTATGACCGGTACATCGGCGGGGAACGCCGTTCTATCGGGTATTCTGTCCGCCGGGCCGATTCGTTCCCTCGACTGATCAGTTGTTCAGCGAGTGGTCCGGTCTTTCGAACCACTGCGTGGTCGCACTTCGAAACGTGTGCTGATATCGCCACACTCGAGCGGGCTACGCAGAGCTCACGAGTTCGCACTTGCGTTCCCTCGTAACCCAGTTCCCTCGCAACGACGGTCCCGCCGATGCCACCGCCACAACACGCCACCGACAGTGAGAATCCCACCCGTGCGTGTCGATTCGACAACCGGTCGGGGCTGCCGGGTCGTGAACTACTTTTAGCCTCCGTCGGCTAGCACCGCAGGATTCCAGTGTCGTCGCGCCTCCCGAATCCGATGCGACTCGTGATTCTGTGGATCGGTCTCGGCCTCGCACGGCTGGGGCTGATCGACCGGGAGCGCGCCGTCCGTACGGCCGACCTCGCCTGGCCGCGCATCGTGACCGGACTCGCGCGAATGTCGAAGAGCGCGGTCGACGTCGCGATGGTCGGTATCGCGGTCGGCGAGGCAGCGATCGCCGGCGTCGGGTTCGCGACGCCGTTCTGGGGGCTGGCCTTTACCATCGGCGGCGGGGTCGCGGGCGGGACGATCGCCCTCGTCTCACAACGCTACGGGGCCGAACAGTTCGACGAACTCGGTCTGGCGATACGCTCGTCAGTCTTGCTGGTGCTCGTCATCAGCCTCCCTGTCACGGCGTTCTTCGCGACGTTCTCGACCGAACTGGTCTCGGTCATCACGACGAAACCGGAACCCCTCGCCCTCGGTGCGTCCTACCTCGCGGTCGTCGCGTTTGGCGTCCCGTTCGCCGGGCTCAACCTGATCGGAAGTCGCACGTTCGTCGGTATGGACGACGCCTGGACGCCGATGGTGATCAGGGCTGGCGGTGCCATCTCGAACATCGCCTTCAGTGCGATCTTCATCTTCGTCGCCGACCTCGGGGTCGCCGGTGCGGCTCTCGGGACCGTCCTCGCGAACGTCGTCGTCTCGGGGGCGTTCGCCACGCTCCTCGTCCGTGGGTCGTTCCCGGGTGTCCCGGACATGGTGGTCACGATCGACCCGTTCGGATCCTACGTCGACGCCGAGATCATCCGATCGCTCGTCACAATCGGGACGCCCGTGTTCTTCCGGAACTTGGTCTGGACGGTCGCGGAGATCCCCCTGCTGTCGATCGTCGACATGTTCGGGACCGATACCTCGTCGGCGTACGTCATCACGCGACGCATCTGGGGGCTGATGAACACGCCTGGCTGGGGCTTCAGCCTCGCGGCGTCGAGTCTCGTGGGCCAGGCACTGGGCACCGGCGCCGAAGACACCGCAGAACAGTACGGTCGAGAGATCGTCCGGTACTCCGTCGCCGTCTACGCGGTGTCGGCGGCGATCGTCTTCATCTTCGCGGAGCCGATCGTCCGGGCGTTCGTAGACGAAGCCGGATCGCCGGTGATCCCGATCGCCGTGTCGCTCGTCTACGCCGCGTGCGTCGCAATCCTGCTGCGTGGGATCGTCGGCTCCGCGGAGGGTGCACTCAACGCAGCCGGAGACACCCGCTGGCCCTTCTACGGGCAGTTTCTCGGCATGTTCGGCGGCGCGATCCCGCTGGCGTACCTCGGTGCGACCACCCGTCTCGGGCTCTACGGCCTGTTCCTCGCGTTCGTCGCCGAGACTGCGATCCCGGCGGCGGTGACCTACTACCGCTTCACGACGGGTCGCTGGCGTGCGATAAGTCGTACCTACCGCCCGGCGACGGCGGCGACCGACGATTGAGCGCGACCGTCCTCGCGACGGGCGGCCAAGCCGGGTACCCGATCGGACGACAGCGGTACCGAACGGGTTGACTCGCAGTGGAACAGTCCGTTCGGCCGTCCCGCGTATCCGCCCCGTAGCCCGGTGATGACCAGATTTACGGGGGTGCCCGTCCAGGAGTAAGACGATGTATCAGTCGCGTCGAGCCACCGAGGGCAATCGCGGCCGAACGTGGTGTCCGCCGGGACACGATCTACGGGACGACAAGCCATGAGACCCATCTCGACCGTCGTCGAGCACTACCTGGATCGGAAATCCGTCGGGGACGGGGACGGCACGTACGCGTCGAACGCCGCCTCGATCCTCGGCCGGTGGGCGACCTGGCTCGACGACGAGTACGGCGTCGCGACCCTCGAGGAGTTAGAACGGGCCCACCTGGAAGCGTACGCTAGAGAGCTCACGCGACGGACGAACCGCGGGGAGTACGCCGCGTCGACGGCGCGAACGTACTTCGCCGTCGTCCGGGCGTTCCTCTCGTGGTGTGTCGAAGAATCGATGCTCCCGACGAACCCGGCGACGGCCACACGCGCAACCGACGCCTTGCCGACGCAACCGGAAGCGACGCCGAGCGCGACCCGGGCGGGAACGGCCGCGGTCGAACTCGAAGCCGAAGTGCGACGGCTCGCGGCGCAGGCAGACGACGGAACGGACGAACGAGTCGAACGACTACGGGAACACGCGATGGTCGCGTTGCTCACCCACGCGGGCCTGCGTGGCGGTGAACTGTTCCGAGTTCCTGAAGACGACAGACGAACCGGCGCGACCTGGGACGACGTCGATTTCTACGACGGAACGATCAGGGTTCTCGGGACGGCACACGATCTCGAAGACGTCGCGCTCCCCGCGGCTGCGAGGACGCCGTTGCGTCGGTATCGGGTCGCTCTCGATCCGCCGACCACGGACTGGCCGCTCTTTCCGACGCGCCACGCACCGACCGTCGCGGCGACGGTCCGCGAATCGCTCACCGATCGCGGGCACGACGCAGAGGAGATCGAGGCCCGCTTCGCGGAGTCGACGGCCATCGACCTCGCTCGAACCCACGGAATTGCCCCGCCAGCGATCACCACCGAAGGTGCCCGCACGATCCTGAAACGTCTCAGTCGGACCACCGGCGTTTCCGTGGACGGCGACTATCTCACGCCGGGCGACGCGAGACGGGCCCACGATGGTGACGGCGACAGGACCGCGGCCTCCGGGCCCCGTGGCGGAATTCGCACGAGTTTCCTGGAGCAGTCGCTCGTCGCGGTCGACGATTCGACGGACGGATCTGACGAATCGACAGGACGTGAGTAGTCGTCGTAATCACGATACCACCGTCGAGATCACTCGCGTCCGACCACCGGCTGGGCCGGACGTCGCTGTTGCGGCCTCGTGAGCAGGTCCACGACGACGTCCGTTCCGTCTGCCAGGTCGGTGAGCGCCCGATTCCGCCGGCGTCGCCACCGGTCCGACGCCGATTCGTCCGCACTCAACTCGTCTGCGAGGGCGATGGCGACGTCCTCGTCGGCGGTCGATCGCATGAGATCGTACTCGCGCTCCATGACGACGAAGTTACTCATGTCGGTGTCGGCGTCCTCGGCGAACGACTGAATCCGAACGGCCGGCGTGCCGAGGAGTGCGGCTTCCGTCGCCATCGTCCCCGAATCGCCGGCGTAACAGTCGGCGAAGTAGAGCAGGTCGTGGACGGCAGTCGGCGGGACTGGCGCCCGATGCGGTTCGAGATCCGCCGGGAGCGAATCGGAACTCGAGATGTACACGGAACCGCGTTCGGAAAAGCGAGCGACCAGTTCGCGTTTGCCGGCCGGGGAGAGTCCGCCCTGTCCGACGTCGTGGAGCGCGTCCCAGGTCCGGAACCGACAGAAGAAGTATCGCTCGTCCGGATCCACGCCGTACGCGCGGAGCGTCTCGGGTGACGGTTCGAATCGGTCCGGGTGCAGGTACGCCAGTTCCTGATACCCATCGTATCGGACGTGACCGTCACCGAAGTCGCCCTCGAACGTCGACGGTGTCGCGATCACGTCGGCGAACGGTGCCACGAGTCGATGCGACCAGACGCCTTCGTTATCGACGAAGACCACGCTCCGGGCCCCGACCAGCGCCGCGACGTGTGAGACCGCGACGCCGCCGATCGCCGTCATGACGTCGGGATCGAGCCGCCTCGCTCGCCGAAGGAGCCGCCACTCGTACCGCGCCTGGACGGCCGCCAGGGAGACGAGCGAGTCCTGCGGCCCCGCGAGCACCTCGTGCGGAATGTCGTACGCCTCCAGTAACGGGACGGCGAGGTCGTTTTCGCGGGCGAAGACGAACACCTCGTGGCCGTCTGCTTCGAGTTCGCCGATCGCGTGTCGGAAGAAGTGGACGTGCGCAGGGTGTTGTATCGTAACGATACACCTCATTCGTCGACCACCACCGACCCGTCGTTCGAGTCGTGATCGAAGGCCATCGCGAGACAGAGCGCGATCGCCGCGACGAACGCCCACGTCCCAGCCGCCCACCACCGAACCGACCGTCGGAGCGAGTCCGCCTCGGAGCGATCGGCGGTCCGTCGAGACGTCGGGTCGCCGTCGGCGGTCGCAGGCGAGTCGCTCGTCGCTGACCGGGACCCGAGAATATACCCGACGATCGATCCGAGACCGACGGCGAGACCGCCGACTCCGAGCGCGTACAGGCCGACGAGCGGGTGGAAGTCCCTGAGGATGTAGGTGACGCCGAGGCGGTGGAGAAACCGGCGCCAGAGCAACCACGAGAGACGGGGGACGAACGTTCGATACGCGATGTGGCTCCGCTCGTCGCCGTAGACGGCCGGCATCGCCACGTCCGCGATCGAGAACCCGTTCGTGTTCAGTTCGACGAGCAGGTCGTTCGCGAACCCGTACTCCGTGTAGAGCGAATCGAGATCGATCGCCGCCAGGGCCTCACGCGAGATCGCCGTATAGCCGTTCTGTGGGTCGAGCATCCCCCAGTACCCGCTCGCGACCTTCGTCAGCAACGACAGGAGCACGTTCCCGCCGAATCGAAACCACGACATCGAGTCGAACTGCTCCCGTCCGCGTAATCGATTCCCCTTCGCGTACGCCGCACGCCCCTCGACGATCGGATCCAGTAACCGCGAGAGCTGTGCCGGATCCATCTGTCCGTCGCCCGCCATGACGGCCGTGACGTCGATCCCGTCGGCGAGCGCCAGTCGATACCCCGTCGTGATCGCCGCGCCGACGCCGCGGTTCTCCGCGTGCCGGACCGGAACCACCGTCGGCCCGTCACCGTCCCCGTCACCACTCGTCGGCCTGTCGCCAGCCCCGTTACCACTCGTCGATCCGAGCACGTCGTCCGTCGCCGTCGGGGAGCGCTCGTCATCCATCTCGTTCAATATGCCCTCCAGATCGATCGATCCGCTCCGAGACGACGGGTTACTCCCGGTCGGTCCAGACCCCGGCGAATCGGCGCCACCGACGTCGATGGACCGTCCGCCGCCGTCTGGGCGAGCGCGATCCGGTGTCGCTGGCTCCGATCGCACCTCCTCTGTCGACGACACCCGATCGCGGCGCCCAGCGCGCTCTTCGATCGGTTCGGTACCCGCCCGTCGACGGAGTTCCGCCCAGGTGCCGTCGGTCGAACGATCGTCGACGGCGTAGACTCGATCGACGTAAGCCGGTATCGTCTCCAGGACCTCGCCGACGAACGCGGCTTCGTTGTACGCCGGGACCACGACGGCGACGCGATGGTCACGATACATCTCTCACCCCACCGGTCGCACCGGTCAATCCTGGGATATCGGCCACTCGACGTCCGGTCTCGGTCATCCATAGGATGGTCTCGTCCTGGCGCCAATTGTTATTCGTCGCATGCAGACCGCTATGGTCGAAGTATCCTCACAGCGCCTCTGTATCACGATATCGACGGAATTTGCAGTCGCCGAAAGGGTCATCGAATCGTGTACACGCACTCCCCGTCGAACCGTCGGTCCCCGTCACCTGGGTCGACCGACGAGGCCCTCACGCCAACCCACTGGATTCGGTCGGTACGAGCGTACGGACGAGGTCCGAACGTGAACTGGCGTCAGATGGTGACAGCCTCGCAGAGACCGGTGGCCGACTATCGCGATGCGTTCGACACGCCCTACGACCACGCCGACGGGACACTCATCACCAACGAACGGCATACAACAGGTGTACGCCGATCGTTCGAGTCCGTTCGAAGACGATACTGCGCTCACGAATCGGACACTCAGGTCACGTTACGTGACACGCTTGCTGATAGACAGGCCGCGTTACGTGACACGCTTGCTGACAGACGCTGGTGCGTCCGATCACCGATGGGGCGAGTGCGCCGGTCGACGGTTCTCAGATGAACCCCAGGACGAGTAGTACCGTGGTCGCGACGACGACGATCGCGACGGCGACGCCGATGCCGGACCGTTTCGTGAAGGCCGCGGTGAGGCCCCGTTCGAAGAGTTCGGGGCCGCCCTCCAGGGATCGATCCGTCGAACGCGTCTCGACGTCACCGGTCGCGACCGCCCCGAGCGAGAGGGTTCCGAGTACCGCCCGGGTCGAGTTGCGATCCATGACGCCGATCACGGCGTTGATCAGACGGAGCGTGCCGCGACCGAGCCCGACCGAGAGCGGATTGTACGCGAAGTCGATGTCGGGAATCATTCCGACGCGTGAGAGCGGCCGCTTGAGGAGCGCGAAGCCGACGACGCCGGCCGCGGCGAGACCGAAGCCCTCCCGGAGGTGACCGAGAGAGAACACATCGAATTTGACGATGGCTTCGGCGTTTCCGTCCGGCAGGATCGAGAAGAGCGCGTCCGGGAACAGTCCGTAGAGGACACAGAGCGCCGCGACCGACAGCATGGCGATCGACTGTCCGACCGACGCGCGGTCGACGTCGTGGGTCTGCTCGCCGTAGAAGAACACGTAGTAGCCGAGCTTGATGAACGACATGAACGTGCCGACGCCGCCGAGCAGGAGCAGGTACCACAGCGCCTCGTACTCCGGATAGTGGTGGGCCTCGTAGAGGACCATCCCCTTGCTCACGAACCCGTTGAAGCCGGGGAAGCCGGCGATCGAGAGCGCGGCGATCGTGAAGGCGAGGAACGTGATCGGCATCGCCCGGCGCATCCCGTGGATCTTGTTCAGGCTCTCGGCGCCGGTGCGGTAGATGACGACGCCGACCGTCATGAACAGCAGCGCCTTGTAGAGGATGTGGTTGAAGACGTGGGCGAAGGCACCCGAGACCGCGAGCGTCGAGCCGATCCCGACGCCGGCGACCATGTAGCCGACCTGCGACTGGATGTGATACGAGAGAAGACGGCGCATGTCACTCTGCAGCAGCGCGAAGGTGACGCCGAAGACGGCCATCGCACCGCCCATGTAGGCGAGCGCCAGGGAACCATCCGGGAACGCCCGGTAGAGCGCGTAGACGCCGGTCTTGGTGGTGTAGACACAGAGGAAGACGCTCGCCGCGACGTGCGGGCGCGGGTACGTGTCGGGAAGCCAGGCGTGGAACCCGACGAACGCGACGTTGATGCCGATGCCGAGCGCGGCCAGCGCCTGCGGAATGCCGGTCGCGATGCCGTCCCCGGTCATGACGAACGTTCCGACGCCGGGGCTCTGGTAGTGCCAGATGACGGCGGCCATCAGCAGACTACCGCCGATGCCGTGCCAGACGGCGTACCGGAAGCCGGCCCTGACCGCGGCGCCGCCGTGGTGCCAGACGAGCAGGGTCGACGTGATCGCCATGAGCTCCCAGGCGAACAGCAGGAGGAGCCAGTCGCCGGCGTAGACCGCCAGCAGACTCGACGCGACGTACGAGACGGCGTAGGCAGTCTGGCTGGGCGACGCGTCGGTCGACCACGAGTACAGGACCGCGACGAAGCCGATGAACGCGAATATCGTGCCCATCAGCCGGCTGAACGGGTCGACGGAGACGAACACCACGTCGAACCCGGCGAAGGCGACTGCGTCGCCGCCGAAGAGCGTTCCCGTCAGTTCGTAATCCGACGGGACGAATCCGGCGTACGCCAGGGCGAGCGCCGTCACGACGAGTCCGGCGGGATGGATCGATCGCGGGCGCACGGCGTACGCGAGCAGTGCGACAGCGACGAGCAGTACCGGCGGAACGACGTATGGATCTATCGCCATCAGTTGGACACCTCCGTCGCGGTTTCGACGACGCGTTCGATCAGGTCGAGAAAGACCACGTGATCGGGAACGAGTCCGAGGACCACCGCACCGACCGCCGCGAGGACGATCGGTCCGAGCATGAACCACGTACTCTCGGTGCGCCAGGTCCGACGTTCCCAGCGCGAATCGGTGGGACGTGACTCGTGCTCCGACGCGTCCGGGCTGTCACCATTACGTTCGTCGGTGTGCTCGTCGTAGTGGCCGTCACCCGTGTCGGGATCGGCGGTCGACTGTGCTGCCACAGCGGCCCCGGTCGGCACGCCGCCGTTCGTGAGCGGTACGTCCGCATCGGCGCCGGCATCAGTGGCCGCGCGCCCGCCTGGCGGGTACTCTAGCAACGGTTTTGGATCCGGATTCGTCTCGTCCTCGAAGAACGCCTGGTAGACGATCGGCCAGTAGTACGCGACGTTCAAGACGCCAGAGACAAGCAAGACGACCGCGAAGATCGCCAGGTTCAGGTCGACGGCGCCGACCAGCAGGTACCACTTACTCACGAAACCTGCCAGTAGCGGCATACCGGCCATTCCCGCCGCGGCGACGGCGAACGCCGACATTGTCAGTGGCATCCGTTTACCGATGCCGGCCATGTCGCTGATGTCGTCGGTGTGGGTCTCGACGTGGATGGCGCCGGCACAGAAGAACAGCGTGATCTTCATGAACGCGTGGGCGGGGATGTGCAGCAAGGCACCGACGAGAGCGGCCGGACTCGCGAGTCCCAATCCCAGGACGATGTAGGACAACTGCGACACCGTCGAGTACGCGAGCCGTCGCTTCAGATTGTCTTGCTTCAGCGCGATGACGCTGGCGGTGAGTAGCGTGACCGCCGCGACGGCGGCGAGGGGGATCCCAACGCCCAGGTCCTGGACGGCACCTGGACCGTAGACGTCGAGGACGACCCGGGCGATACCGAACACGCCGCTCTTGACGACCGCGACCGCGTGCAGGAGCGCCGAGACCGGCGTCGGCGCGACCATCGCGTCGGGCAACCAGGAGTGAAGCGGCATGAGCGCGGCCTTGACACCGAACCCGCCGACGAGCAGGCCGAAGGCGGCGCGAGCGTACAGCGGATCCGCGTTTCCGAGTGCGGCGATGCCGCCAGTCTCGAACGTCGTCGTCCCGGTCATCGCGTAGATCAGCACCGTCCCGGCGAGGACGGCGACGCCGCCACCCAGCGTGTACAGCAGGTACTTGCGGCCGGCCCAGATCGCCTCCTCGGACTCGTCGTGAGCCACGAGCGGGTACGTCGCAATCGAGAGGACCTCGTAGAAGACGAACAGCGTGACGAGGTTCGCCCCGAACGCGACCCCCATCGCCGACGCGATGCTGGCGGCGAACGCCGCGAAGAATCGCGTCTGGTCGTGCTCGTCGAGCCCGCGCATGTAGCCGATGGAGTAGAAACTCGTCGCGATCCAGAGGAAGGAAGCGAGCAGCGCGAAGAGGACTCCCAGACGGTCGGCCCGGAGCGAGAACGCGATGGACTCGCCGATCCCAGTCGAGAGGAAGGTCCCGAGATCCGTCTCGAGGGTCGTGCCGGAGAGCGCGTC
This sequence comes from Halovivax cerinus, assembly GCF_024498195.1. Taxonomy (NCBI): domain Archaea; kingdom Methanobacteriati; phylum Methanobacteriota; class Halobacteria; order Halobacteriales; family Natrialbaceae; genus Halovivax; species Halovivax cerinus. The sequence continues at coordinate 2,914,013 of NZ_CP101824.1, read as the reverse complement.
GGGGACCATGCTGGCCACGGTCGCGAACGTGGCGAACGCCGCGGCGAGGGTCCAGCCCTCCCGGAGGTTCGGTCGGCGACCGAACGCGAGGATGAGCGGGATCGCGATCGCCGGAATCGCGACCGCGAGCAGGGGCCGCAGTTCGCCGACCATCAGACGAGCACCTCCACGGCGCTTTCGAACGCCGTCTCCAGGACACCGCCGAGGAGGCCGAGACCGACGGCGGCGACCGCCGCACCGACGACGACGGCGAGCAGCGGCCGAGCGATCGTCCCGGTGCCTCGCACTGTCGGCTCACGAGATGGTGCGTCGGTCGTCTCGCCGCCGTCGGTCGAGATGTCGCCGTTCTGGCCCGCTACCGGCGGCGGTGCGGTCGGCGCCGGGTCGGGCGGGTCGGCGAAGTACATCCGTTCGAGCAGTCGCATCACGTACCCGAGCGTGAGGATGGTACTCGCGACGATGATCGCGAGCAGCGCCCACGCTTCGGCCTCGAACGCACCGACGGCGATGTAGAACTTGCCGACGAAACCGACCGTCGGCGGGACGCCGACGAGTGCCAGGGCGAGGACGGCGACCGCAGCGCTCGCGTAGGGAGCCCTGTCGGCGAGTCCGTCGTACTCGTCGACCGTCGAGACGCCGTACGCGGTGGCGAATGCGGCGACGCCGAGGAAGAGTCCAGCCTTTATGACTGCGTGACCGAGCAGGTGGATCACAGATCCGACGAGCGCCGTCTCGTTCAGCAGGTAGATACCCAGCACGACCAGCCCGAACTGCGAGACGGAGGAGTACGCGAGCATCCGCTTGACCTCCCGCTGTAACACGGCGAGGACGCTCCCGGCGACGACACTGGCACCTGCGATCGCGAGCAGGAGCGTGACGATCCACGGATTGGCGGCGAAGAACGCCGGCGTGAACACGTCGAGTGAGACGCGCAGGAGTGCGTAGGCGGCCGTCGTCGAGACGAGGGCAGCCACGACGGCCGTGACCCGGTCTGGTGCCTCCGTATACGCGTCCGGCTGCCAGGTGTGGACCGGGAAGAGGGCGACCTTGATCGCCAGGCCGGCCGCGATCAGCGCGAAGGCTGTCCGGACGAGCGGGTCCTCGTACCCGACAGCGGAAAACGCCTCCTGGAGCTGGACCACGTTCAGGTATCCCGTCGTGACGAAGGCGTATCCGACGCCGAGCAGGTACAGTGAGGCACCGACCGTCCCGACGAGAAGGTACTTGAGTGCGGCGACGGCGGAGCGCCCCGACCCGTCGCTCGCGATCAACGCGTAGGTCGCCAACCCACTGATCTCGAGGAAGACGTACAGGTTGAACAGGTCGTTGGTCACCGCCATCCCCGAGAGACCGGCTATCAGGAGTACGTACAGCGCGTAGAAGCTGTCTGGGCGCCTGTGGTCGAGACTCGCGACGAGAACCCCGAGTCCGACCAGGGCGATCAACACGACCAGCGCCGCCGAGATGCCGTCGACGAAGAGCTCGATCCCACCTTCGCCCGCCGGGAAGCCGGCGATCTCGGTCCGAATCGACGCACCTCTCACGAGCGTCTCCCAGGCGAGTACGGACGCGATTGCCGCGTTCGCGACTGTGGCGATGAGGGACAGTGCCCGCCCGGCACCGTCGATCACCTGTCCCAGCGCGAGCATCAGCGCCGCCGTGACGAGCGGACCGACCACCAGTAGGACCGGCAGCAGCGTCAGGTCACTCATCCGCTAACACCTCCGCGACGACGTCCTCGCGGATCGTCCCGTACTCTTCGTGGATCCGGACGACGAGCGCGAGCGCGAGCGCCGTCAGACTCACTCCGACGACGATGGCAGTCAGGATCAGAACGTGCGGGAGCGGGTTGACGTACGCCGATTCCGAGCCCGTCCCGACCGCGGGAACGCCCCCGTCCCGAACCGAGATCGTGATGAAGAACAGGAAGATACCCGTCTGGAAGATGTTGAGACCGATGACCTTCTTCACCAGATTCTCGTCGTCGATGATCACGTACAGTCCGACGCCGAGCAGTATCGCGAAGACGATGTAATTGTAGTGAGTTGATAAAAGTTCCATCATCGTCGATCACCTCGACCGTCAGTCGATCCACTGTTCGATGCACCCGTCCTCGGCTCCGGCGAGCCGTCGTCGACCGCATCCGGGCCGGATGCCGTCCGTTCGGTCGTGCCGGATGCCGTCCGTTCGGTCGTGCCGGATGCCGTCCGTTCGGTCGTGCCGGATGCCGTCCGTTCGGTCGTGTTTGAGTCCCCACGACGTTCCTCCCCGGTTGGCCCCGCTGACGGCATCGCGTACGGTGAGCCGCCGGGCGGCATCGCTCCGCGTGCGAGCTGGAAGAACAGCACGATGACGACGCCGGCGACGGTCATCGCGATGCCCACCTCGACGAGTTCGATGCCGTACTTCCACGGATTTGGGATGAGTGGCAAGGCGCCGAGTTCGAGGAAGTCCGCCCCCGGTTCGGCGAGTATGGGACCGAGTGCGAGCGCGGCGAAGACAGCGATACCACCCGTCGTGATCCCGACCAGGACGCGTTTGTCGAGCCACTCCCACGTGGCGTCGATCCCGTAGGCGAACGAGAGCATGACGATCACCGAGGCCACGATGACGCCGCCCTGGAACCCACCGCCGGGTGAGCTCGCTCCGTGGAGCGTGATGAAGAGTCCGTAGGTCAGCACGAACGGGGCGACGAGTCTGACCGTCGCCATGATGATCGGGCTCTCGACGTACGTTCTGCGGTCGCTCATTCGTCCACCTCCCGTCTGAGGACGGTGAGTACGGCGACGCCAGCCGTGAAGACGACCGTCGCCTCGCCGAGCGTGTCGAATCCGCGGTAGGCCACGAGGATCGCCGTCACCACGTTCTCGACGTGTGTCTGTTCGTACGCCATGGTGACGTAGTGGTGGTAGATGTCGCCGAACACCGGATTTCCGGCTGCCTGCCCGATCTCGGGGAGTTCCGGGACGGTCGCGAGGAGCGCCAGGACGAACAGACCACAGAGTCCGGCGACGGCCCAGTTCACGTCGACGGGACGCAGTTCGATCCCGGTCAGTCTCGTCGTCCGGGCGATAGAGACGAGAAGCAACACCGTCATGATTCCCGCGCCGACGGCCGCTTCGGTCAGTCCGACGTCGGGCGCCTGCAACACGATCCAGAGCACCGCCATGCCGAGGCTGTAGGCTCCGAACACGATGATGGCGGCAAGTACGTCGCGCAGGATCGCCGTCATCACCGCCGAGAGGACGATGAAGACGAGCAACCCGGCTTCGAGCCACGTGATCATCAGTTCTCACCTCGTGTCCAGGGTTCGATGTCCTGTTCGTGTGCGGCACGGGCGATGGCGTGTGCGGCCGTCGGCGAGGTTATCAACATGAAGATAGCGAGCATCGCCACTTTGAGCGTCGCGACGTCGACACCGAACGCGACGGCGACCGCGGTCAGCGAGAGAACCGCTCCGAGGGTATCGCTCTTCGACGCCGCGTGGGCCCGCGTGTACAGATCCGGCAGGCGGTAGAGCCCGACCGCGGAGACGAACGCGAAGAACAGGCCGCCGGCAACGAACGCGGCGACCAGTACCGATCCCACCATCACAGAACCCCTCCTCGTTCGACGGTGAACTTCGAGATGGCGATGCTCATCAGGAAGTTCAACAGTGCGTAGACGAGCGCCACGTCGAGGAACGCCGGACGATCCATCGCGGCCGCAAGCAGTGCGATGACCACGACGACGTTCGAGCCGACGACGTTGAGGGCGATGACCCGATCCTGCATCGTCGGACCGACGAGCACACGCCCGAGCAGGGCGATGGAGATCGTCACGAATCCGAGGGCTCCTGCGACCAGCACCGTCGAAACCGGCCCCTGGATCACGTCGAATCACCCTCCGACTCCGCCGCTCGCTCGCGCGGAGACGGGTACGGGAGCGAGCTCCGACCGAAGAAGACGAACCTGACCGCCCGCTCCAGACTGCCCTCGAGCAGGTCCTCGCGGGCGCCGGTGGTGAGCGAGTGAACGACGAACTGCCGATCCTCGACGTCGACCGTCAACGTGCCCGGCGTGAGTGTGATGCTGTTCGCGAGCGTCGCGATCGGGAGGCCACCCCAGACGCCGGGTTCGAACCGCTCCACCGAGGGGTCGATCGGAAGCGACGGGTGCAAGACGACGTAGGCGATCTGGACGTTCGCGACGAGGATCTTGTAGCCGAGGTACGGGACGTACGCCAGCCAGCGGATCGAAGTCGTGGCCATCCTGGCGGGACTCGGCGTCCGCTCGAACGTGACGCGAGAGAGCACTCCGGCGACGAGGGTGGCGGAGACGACACCTGTCGCGAGATCGAACGGGACGTCAGCGAACCCGCCGACGAGGAGGTAGAAGCCGAACGAGATGCCGAACACGGACAGAAACTGGGCCAGTCCGCCACGGGTGACGGGCGAGGGACGACGACTCGTCCGCTCGACGGGCGCGACCACGACCTCGATATCGGCCATCGAATCCAACTGGTCTGCGAGGGATCCGGTCATCGGCCTGACACCGGGCCGTGAGTGAGCGGGATCGACCACGACCGTCTCGACGCCGTGATCGGTCGCGTATGACCGAATCGCGTCGGCGTACTCGTAGGGGTCGAACGGATAGCGATACTGGTAGATCCGTTCGGTCCGGACGTCCACGGACCCCTGTGGGTCGGTCAGTTCAGTCTCCCGGTCGGCGACGGACGCCGCCGTCTCGAGGAGCGCGTCGAAATCGGCCGTCTCCGCTCCCGGAGCAGCCTCGACGATCGGGGCTCCGATCGTGAGCGAGAGCCGACTGTCGGTCTCGGCGGCGAGCTCCCGGACCGACCGCGCCGCGTACTCGACGGTCTCCTCGAGCGTGGACGACTCGGTAACGAGAACGAGAACGTCACCGGCCGTCTCACCTCCGGCTGTGTCGGTCATTTTCCGGAGATTTCGGTCGTACGGCCTTCAATGTTCCCGTTTGGGCCCACCACGGTCCGATCGTGCCACCATCGACCCATCACCGTGGCGTAAACACAGATATTGACAACTAATGTGAGAGAAAAGCATCCAATTGTGTACCCATGAGTCGGATCGTAACGGGGTCGCCTCCGTCCGACGTCGAATCCTGTGCGGGACCGCGAATCGATCGGCGAATCGGGTGTGGAGAGGGTCGCCCTCGAACAGTCCGGTGTCGGGCCGATCCGAGTCACTTCTCTCGTCCCATCCTGTGTCGGGCCGATCCGAGTCACTTCTCTCGTCCCATCCTGTGTCGGGCCGATCCGAGTCACTTCTCTCGTCCCATCCTGTGTCGGGCCGATCCGAGTCACTTCTCTCGTCCCATCCTGTGTCGGGCCGATCCGAGTCACTTCTCTCGTCCCATCCTGTGTCGGGCCGATCCGAGTCACTTCTCTCGTCCCATCCTGTGTCAGGCCGACCCGAGTCACTACTCTCGTCCCATCCTGTGTCGGGCCGACCCGAGTCACTTACGTATCCGAGCGAGTCACTGACGCACGATGGACGCGTACTCGTGGCTCCGACCGCTGTTCTTCAGACTCCCTGCAGAAACCGCTCACGAGTACGTGACGGCCGGACTCCGTGCGGTCCAGTCGGTCGGCGCCGCTCGACGAGCGCTTTCGACCCGGTACACCTACCGGCACCCGGCTCTCGAGGTCGAGTGCTTCGATACGACCTTCGATAATCCGGTCGGCGTGGCCGCCGGCTTCGACAAGAACGCGCGCGTCTTTCCGGCGCTCGACGCCCTCGGATTCGGATTCGTCGAGGTCGGGACGGTCACCCCAGAACCGCAAGCGGGAAACCCGCGTCCGCGGCTCTTTCGCCTCCCCAAAGATCGCGCGCTCGTCAACCGGATGGGCTTCAACGGCGACGGCGTCGACCGCGTCCGCGACCGCCTCGAAACGAACCGCGAGGCCGGCGGACCGATCGGCGTCAACGTGGGGAAGATGAACGACTCCGACGCGGACGAAGCTATCGAGGACTACCTGCGGGTCTTCGAGGAACTGTCCCCGTACGGCGAGTACTTCGTCGTCAACGTCTCCTGTCCGAACACGCCCGACGAGTTCGACGAGGACGACCCGGACCACCTCCGAACGATCTTCGAGACGCTCCAGGCGGCGAACGAAGACGACGCCCCGCTACTCGTGAAGATCGGCCCCGACTCGCCGACCGACTCGCTGTACGAACTCGTCGACATCGTCGAAGCGTACGATCTGGACGGGATCGTCGCGACGAACACCACCACGAGCCGCGAGGGGCTGCGCTCGACGACGGACGAGTGGGGTGGCCTGAGCGGGAAACCCCTCGAATCCCGATCGACGGGCGTGATCAAGACGATTGCGGGGTACACCGACCTGCCAATCGTGGGTGTCGGCGGTGTGGACTCGGCCGAGAGCGCGTACCAGAAGATCCGAGCCGGTGCCTCGCTCGTCCAGCTCTACACCGGCTTCGTCTACAACGGGCCGTCGACCGCTCGCGAGATAAACCGCGGGCTCGTCGAACGACTCCACGAGGACGGCTTCGACACCGTCTCGGAGGCGGTCGGCGCCGATCTGGACTGAGCGACCACCAGCAAACCCTGCTCGAACGTCTCGACAGCGGCGTCGCGTCACGAGAGTCCGGTCGGATCACCTGGTTCCGAACGCGTCACGAAACACCAATCGGATCACCTGGTTCCGAACGAGTCACGAAACACCAATCGGATCACCTGATTCCGATCGGGGCACGAAACGCCGATCGGATCACGTGACTTCGATCGGATCTCGAGATCTCGCCCGGCTCACGTCTCCGTGTCGACGTCGACGCGCGTTCCGAAGCCGGGCTCCCCGGTGACGGTGCCGTCCTCGTACACGATTTCTCCGCGGACGATCGTCGTGACGGCCCGCCCGACGAACGTTTCGCCCTCGAACGGGGTCACGGTTCCTTTCGAGTGAAGCGTCGATCGATCCGCTAGCGTCCACTCCTCGTCTGGATCGACGATCGTGAGGTCCGCGTCGGTTCCAATCTGCAACGACCCTTTCTGTGGGTACAGTCCCCAGACCTGTGCCGGGCGCGTCGAGTGGTGGTAGATCCAGTCGGTGAGCGAGAGGCGTCCCTGGTCGACGAACGAAAGCATCGCGGGAACCTCCGTTTCGAGACCGACGAACCCGGAGATGGCGTCCCAGGTGTTTCCGAACGGATCGTCGACGAGTTTCTCCCCGTCCGTATGCGGGGCGTGATCGGTCGCGATGCAGTCGATCGCTCCATCACCGAACGCCCGCCAGAGGCGCTCGCGTTCCGCAGCGTCGCGGATCGGAGGCTGAACGCGGGCGACGTTTCCCTTCTCGCGAAGCACGTCTTCGGTGAACCAGAGGTAGTGCGGCGTCGTCTCCGCGGTGACGTCAACTCCGCGCTCACGACCGCGAGCGACCGCTTCCGCGCCCGATCCCGACGACACGTGGAACATGTGAATCGAGACATCGGTCTCCTCGGCGAACGTGATCATCCGTTCGATAGCTTCTCGCTCCGCGACGACAGGACGGGACCGGGCGTGGTGGATCGGTTCGTTCTTGCCCTCGTTCCGGTAGGCCGACTCGTAGTGATCGATTATCTCGCCGTTCTCTTCGTGAAAGCCGAGTCGCTTCCCGGTCTCGCGGATCCGATTCATCGCCGCGAGGATCTCTCCGTCCGTCGGCGCCGGCACGTCGCCGACCGTCGATCCGAGAAAGATCTTGAAGCCGAGTGCGCCTGCCTCGGCGAGGGCATCGATCCGGTCTAGATTCTCCGACGTGACGACGGCGTAACTCTGAAAGTCGACGAGTGACCCCGTCTCGCCCGTCTCGAACTTTCGCTCCAAGTGGGCCGGTCGGTCCACGATCGGGTCCGTGTTCGGCATCCCGACGACGGTTGTCACGCCGCCTGCGGCCGCCGCGCGGGTGGCACTCTCCCAGTCTTCTTTGTACTCGAGTCCCGGTTCGCGATTGTGAATGTGGCAGTCGATCACGCCGGGGGCGACGACGGCGCCGTCCACGTCGAGCGTTCGCGTGGCCGTCGGAAGCGCAGTGGGTCGCCCGGTGGCGACGATTGTGCCGTCGTCGATCGCCACTCCCGCTCCGGGAACGATCCCTTCCGGGGTGAGCAGCCGCCCGTTTCGTACGACGAGATCGACAGTCATTGCCCGAACCTCTCGGTCGCGAACCAAAGTACCTTCTGAAGGCACCTCCCGTCGATCGGCGAAGATCGCTGCGTCTCGTGGGCGATCTGTTCCGGACGAACGCTCACCCCGGCGGGTGTCGCTCGGCGGCGACGATGTCGGCAAGCCAATCGTACCACTGTCGGTCGTTCGAATTCGCTTTCGCTGGTCGACTCCTCGGTCGTGCGTCCATGGTATCTCCGTTTTGCCTGGACAGTGTTCTATGCAGACGGTATTCTGATACACCAACTAAAGGTGAGGGAGAAACCGTTCCTGTGTACGTGATCGATAACTAACGCCGCCCGCACCCTGCGTGCTACGTATGACTGGATCCGTACTGGCTGTCGACTCCCTCGTCGTGTTCCTCGTTAGCCTACTGATCGGGGCGCTCGGGATCTATCTCGGAGCAAAGGTCGTCGTCGACGTCGAAGATTACACCTACGCCATCGTGACGGCGCTCATCGGCGCGATCGTCTGGGGTGTCGTCGGACTCTTCCTCGGCTGGATACCGCTGCTCGGTCCCGCCCTCGTGTTGCTCTCGTACCTCGCAATCGTCAACTGGCGGTATCCGGGCGGCTGGATCCAGGCCGCGGCCATCACGCTGCTCGCGTGGATCTCGGTCCTCGTCGTCCTCTACGTGCTGGCGGTTCTGGGCGTCACCGGCTTCGACGCCGTCGGCGTCCCCGGTGTATGAACGGGGTCTGCTGTGGGTCGTCCCGGCGTGCCTCGAGAGCCGTAGAGCCCGCCGAGATCAGATACTCCATCGACGAAGCCGAATCGGGCAGTGCTCACGGTACGAGGTGTATCAGACGGGATCCCCGAGAACCGCGAGAAAAAGACGTATGGTGTGATCGGCGATCGACGGTCCACCTGGCGCGGATCGGACCGTCCGTCGCCTCTCGAAAGCGGTCCTGCGTTCGATCGACCGAACCGACCCAGGGCGAATCCACCCGTCGAGGTGTCGCGTATGGAACCGAGTGAGCCGTCAGTTTCGACGGGTATCGAACACGTTCCCCTCCTGGCGGGAGACACCGGCTTCACCGTGGTGGCAATCGTGCTCACTGTCGGAGTCCTTGGGACCATCGGCCTGCTCGTTCGACGTCGACGGGGTCGGCGATCGAACGTGCCGAGGAGACGTGACGAACCGGATACGCCCGTGACGGACCGGGAACGGGTACTCTCGATGCTGTCCGAGAACGGCGGTCGCATCAAACAGGCCGAAATCGTCGACTCGGTCGACTGGTCGAAAGCGAAAGTGAGCCGGTTGTTAGCGGAGCTCGAAGCCGACGGGGAGATCACGAAGTTACGACTCGGGCGGGAGAACTTGATCTGTAAACCAGGGTCGGAACCCGCTGCCTCCCGGTCGAACCCACGATCCGGGGACGACTCGTAAGCGTCCGATCCGGTCAGCGCGCGAGGTTCGGGTCCAATCGCTCGCGGAGGCGCGTCCACGAGAGACTCCACAGCGCGATGGCGAGTAGCGACATGACGGCCCAGTGAGCCGGTGGGATCACCGCTGTAACCGCCAGGCCGAAACCGCTCGCGCCGCTGAGTGCGATCCCGATCGTCGCGATCACTCCCGTCGCGTGCCTGAACAGTCGGTTCCCGTCCGTCGCTCCGTCGATGTACTCACAGACGTGATCGAACTGGGCGCCCTGCTGGATCGTCTTCGCGTCCGAATCGTAGACGATGATCCGCTCGGCTTCCAGTTGCGGCAGATGCGTTTGCTGTAACGAGACGTAGACGCTCTTATAGAGGTTGTTGGGCACGGTATCGGAGTCGTCGTGCTCCCGGGACGCCACCCGTCGGGCGACGTCCGAGACGTCGATGGGGCCGTTCGCGGCCGCGAGGAGGGAGACGATCTCCCGCCGTCGGTCGTTGCCGAGGATGTGAAACACGTCACTTTCAGCTAACTCACCGGTCGCGTCAGTTCGGCTCGACATACTGTCTCCGTGGGGGGCTACAGATCGAATCTCTCCCTCTATCTGTACACATCAGTGTGGGTCAGTACGTGCAACGGTCCCTTTAACGTAGTGAATCGTGTGCTATTTGTTATAGGTATGCCGGAGAACGATTGGGTTCGGGGGACGAGTGGCGCGTACACTATCATCCGGAGGACAGTCGAGTAGCGGAGTCCGGTCGAGGAGCTCGGGGAGAAGGCGGACCGGTCTGCGGAACGGCACCGACGGACGATCCACCCAGAGTGGTTCCTCACGGAAGGAAAATCGCCGTCGCGACGTGAAGCGGGCGACGCAGCGCACGATCAGCTGTAGCGAACGTCGATCCGGCCACGCTCGACGATGCGTCCGCTCAGCTCCGCTCACCGGGAAGGTGACTACCCGATTGCATCTCTCTGTAGGTCGTACACGACGGACAGCCGTGAACGACGTCCCCATTGTCGCCGAACACGCGAGCGAACTGCTGTGTGACGTGCGTTCCACACTTTCGACAGTGTGTTCCCGTTGCTGACGATTCCATCGGCGTCCAGTTCTGTTCTCGTGAATCCATGTGATCACCTTCGTCGGCGGGTGGACGGCCGACGATCGATCCCGACGTCGCCGGTACACGTCGGCGGTGTCCCGGGGTCGGGCGTACCCAACGGAGGAGACGGCACGTGATTAAATTCGCCAGTCCGTTTACCAGTCGTCGACCACGTACGCACGAATTAACGTCGGGTTGTCCGTCGACAGAACCGTCAGTTGGCCGATTCCTCGCGGCCGATGGAACAGCAGTGAGGGTGACGGTATCGAACGATTCACACGGATCTGTCCCACTTCACTCGCACCCGTGCCGGTTCAAACCCGACGGACAGCAGAAGGGGCCCGATACCGTGGCGAAATCGCAAATTACCACGACGAAGTATTATATTTCCCTCTGTAACGTCGTCAGTTATCAAATACATCGGTTTCCATAACGGATGGTAGATGGATCGTCAACGACACGGGAACGTCGGTCACGGCCAGTTCGCGCCTCCGGTGGCGCCGAAACGAGACGGACGGACAACGGGGTGCCCGGCCGATGTCGAGTGAGTCGACCACCTCGGAGCGAGCGCCACGGACGACCCACAGAGCCGAGGACGCAGCGGAACACCTGGACGTCCTCGGCAATCAGTGCTCGCGGACGATCCTCTACGCCACCCAGGACGGGCCCAAAACCGCCAAGGAACTGACGGACCGAACGGACTGTTCCTCGGCGACTGTGTACCGAAGGATCAACGATCTCCTCGAAAACGACCTCGTCGAGGAGTGCATCAGGTTCGAACGCGGGGGCTCACACACGACCGCCTACCGATCGCTGGTTGAGGGCCTCGACGTACGGTTCGATCAGGACGGAATCCGCGTCGAGATCGTCGAACAGCCCAGCTAGCGGGCACGAAGAGATCGACTTTTTGGGACGACGGGCGACGATAGCTCACCCGGGGGAGCACGATCCGAACGTCGCCGTTAGGACGGGGTGGTGTCACGCTGAACGGATCTGGGTACGGTATCGCATTCCGGGCTGGGTGCCCCGGTATCGTTCACACCGGACCGGGTGACCCGGTATCGTTCACACCGGGCCGTGGGTCGACGGAGATCTGAGTGCGTCTCGGGATGTATGCCGTGGATAACAAATATCCGATCGATCACACCGTCAGCGAGAGTGAGCAATGCACGATCTGACCGGATTTCAGCGCGACCTCCTGTACGTCATCGCGGGTGCCGATCGGCCGTCGGGGCAGGCCGTCAAAACCGAAGTCGAGCAGTACTACGACGAGGAGATCAACCACGGGCGGCTGTACCCCAATCTGGACACGCTGGTCAACAGGGGACTCGTCGAGAAGGGGCAACTCGACCGGCGGACGAACTACTACACGATCAGCGGGACGGGACTCGAGGCGATCCAGGAGCGCCAGGAGTGGGAATCACGGTACGTCGAGTTCTAGGGTCGATACGATGGCCGTCCCGCCGACCGGTCACAGCCGGAGAGCTCAGTCGGAGTGGGACTCCGATCGGCCACGGTGTGACGCGGCGTGGGCGTGGCCAGGCTTCGCTCAGTCACGGCCGGATCCCGTACCAATCACATAACAAACCCGGTGAAAGACGTCTCCGCGCTGTGGTCGCTATGACATCGAGGACGTCCTGTAAAAACCGGACGCCACCGGCACACCGGAGGTCCGGGCCCGATGATGGCGGGGGAGTGAGATGAGTCTGCCGACGGAAACGCCGGCCGACGTCGGCGATACCCGGCGATTGCCCGTCGACCTGGCGATCTGTCTCGGTCTCGCCGTCGGGTGCTGGCACGTCGTGACGTCGGTTCCATCCAGTAGCACGCTACGACCACTGGCCGCTGTCGCGCTATTGCTCTTCGTCCCGGGGTACTCGATAAGCGCGGTCCTCTTTCCGACCGTCTCGATCCCGTCGAGTGAGGAGCGCCGCGGCGAGGGTCGACTCAGAGGAATTTCGATTGCGGAACGATTCGCCCTCGCGGTCGGCCTTTCGATCACCGTACTGCCGGTCGTCGTAGTCGCACTCGGTCTCGTCTCCGTTCCCCTCACGGCGGCGAGCATCGGAACGACGGTGACGTCCCTGACCGTAGTGGCGGTGCTGCTCGGAACGTGGCGGCGGCTTCGCCAGCCGGCGGCGGACCGCTTCGCTATCCGGCCGAGACGGTGGCTGGGGCACCTGACCGACACACCGGCCGACCGACGGACCGCGATGTCGACCGTGGTTCTCGTCGCCGCAATCGGCCTCGCTGGCGGCGTGTTCGCGTACGCGATAGTCTCGCCGACGACCGGTAGCTCCTACAGCGAGGTCGCCCTCTACGGCGAAACCGAAGACGGCGACCGTGCGATCGGCGCGGTCCCGGAAGCCGTCGAACCGGAGACCGAAATCCCGGTCTCGATCGAGGTGACGAATCGAGAGGGGACCTCGAAGCGGTACACCGTCGTCGTTCAGCAACGACCGGTGACGGACGGGACCGTCGGAGAGAGCGTCGAGGTGACGCGAATGCACTACGACCTCGATTCGGGAGAACGGGACCGAACGCCCGCGAGCGTCACGCCCATCGTCGGGTTGGACGAAACCGTTCGCGTCGTCGCGCTCGTGTACGAATCCGACGAGGCCGACGTCCCCGCCGACCCGACCATCCAAAACGCCGACGACTACGTGTACTTCCACACGCACGTGACGGACGATCCGGACGACGACGATACCATCGTCGTGGACGGCTGACGGTCCGAGATCGCGGTTCCACCGCGACGTCCCGGCCACATCGAATGTACCTCGAACGAGGTATCACCGGACCCGGATACATGCCGTCGTCTCACCTGGCAGACCCGGCACCGGATCGAAGGATCGGCTCAAACTATCCTACGGCTTCGTACCGCCTGCGGAGCTACCCTGCCGACGATACCGTCCGCCGCCGACGAGATGTGGACGGACGAAGCCATCTTCGTCTCCGATCGCGCACGCGGCCACCGCAGATCGTCCAGGCCCGGACGCAGAGCACCGCAGGGTGGACGATCAACGAGTGGGGCGACCGAGCTGATCGTCCGTGACGTAGCCAGCCTGTCACCGCGGTGTAGGGGAACACAGAGACCTACCAGAATCCATCTGAGGACGACAGGCCACGGCCGATCTCGATCGATGGAATGCACACTCAGGCCACGACCGATCACTTTCGAGTCAATCCGCTTTCGTCGTTCCTTCGTTTCGCATCACCAGTCATCGTCGTGGAGAAACCGTCCCGTCTGGACGGTCGGTTCGACCCGACGGTACTCCACCGTCTTCGAACGGCTGGTCACACTGCGACCGTAGCGGCCATCATCGACTGGACAGTCCGGACTCGTTCGACACGCTCTCCACTGCGAGAAGGGGGGTCAGTCGCCCAGAAGCGACCGATATCGAGATGACCAGTGTCGGCGCCGTGTCCAGTCGGAGATCGACGAGACGGTGTGCCTGACGTGCCAGAATGTGTCGACGAACGGCGGCGATCGTCACTCGTCGGCGCCGACCGACGGAAGTCCGCCGGTTCGCCTGGACAGAACCTGTACTGCGACGACGACGAGGACGGCGAGGCAGGTTATCGCTGCGATGGTCGGCGCGATCGCCGTGGTGACGGGTCCGACGGACAGGACGGCCAGGGACACACCCGCGGCGCCACCGACCGCCGCACCGGCGTACACCAACCCCCAGGAACGGGCTCCTCCCGCCTGCTCCAGGTACGGCGCGAAGGTTCGACCGTCGTGGCGCAGCGTGATCCGGTGGGTTTCGGGATCCCAGTCGATCACGCCGTGGTCCGCGAGCATCGGGAGGTGCGTCTGGTAGAGGGAGATGTAGACGCGTCGTCGTTGCGCACGCGTAACGTCGTCGAGTCCAACACCATTTTCCCACGCGGCTACCTGTTCGACGAGCGGCGTGAGGTCACACGTCCCCTCGACGTCGATGAGATACCTGACGGCCATCCGTCGCCGAGCGTTGCTGAACACGTCGAAGAGCGTTGCCTTCCCGAGTCCGTCGTCACTCATCCGGGCCCTCCGTCGAAGCTTCCGATTCGGCTGTGGCGGCTGTAATCGGATATCTCACGGACGTCGAGACGGCGGACGTGGGTTTTACTATCTCCCGGCTACCCCTGCGAAAGCCGATTGTACCGGTCAGAGACCGTGACGGACGTCAGATCGGGACAGACCGGTCGTCAGGGAGAAAGACACCGACCGTGCGGGGCGCCGATCGGCTGCGTCGTGCACCAGTCGGTATCGTCGTCCGCCGTCGACAGCCGGTACACTATCGCGGCATTCGCTCGGGCTGTCCCTCGTAGATCGGGGCTACGTTTCCCGCAAGTGATGGATAACAAAGCCTCGATGGCCGGAGGTGTGGGTTGATTGCAACCGGATCGTGCAGTCGAGTATCAACATGCGAAGACCAAGCCACCAATCGGTACGCGGTGATCGAACGTGACCAACGCACCCTACGGTCGAAACTGCCACATACACGACGACGCAGCGATCGGAACCGAACGCGGTCGGCCGCCGACGATCGGCGACGACGCGACGATTCGTCGAGGCGCAATTATCTACGACGACGTCACGATCGGTGACAGATTCACGACGGGCCACCACGTGCTCGTGCGCGAACGAACCACCATCGGCGACGACGTGCTGGTCGGCACCCGAACGACCATCGACGGACGAACCGACATCGGTTCCGGCGTGAGTATCCAGTCGGCCGTCTACGTCCCGAGTGACACGCGGATCGGATCGAACGTCTTCGTCGGACCCGGGGCTGTGCTGACGAACGACGAGTACCCGATCCGCCGGGAGGCCGACCTCCAGGGACCGACTGTCGAGGACGGCGCCTCGATCGGCGCGAACGCGACGATCCTTCCCGGCGTGACGATCGGGGACGGCGCGTTCGTCGCGGCTGGATCGGTCGTGACCGACGACGTCCCGGCCGAGACGCTGGCGCTCGGCGCACCCGCTCGAACCGAACCGCTCCCGGAACCGCTCGACCGACCGAACCAGATCGAGTGACCTACCGATGGCAGACATTCCACTCGCGGACCCCGACGTCGGACCCGCCGCCCTCGATCGAATCGAAGCGCTCGCAGAACGTGGCGAACTCGCCGATGGACCGGAAGTACGGCTGTTCGAATCCGAGTTCGCCGAGTACTGCGGGACCGATCACGCCGTCGCGACGACGAACGGAACGACCGCCCTGCACGCGACCCTCACCGCCTTCGACGTCGAACCGGGGAAGACGGTCGTCACCAGTCCCTTCTCGTTCGTCGCCAGTGCGAACGCGATCCGGCTGGCCGGCGGTCAACCCGTGTTCGCCGACGTGGATCCGGAGACGTACGCGATCGATCCGGACGCGGTCAGGGAGTGCTGCGAAGCGCGCGACGATGTAGTCGGTCTCGTACCCGTTCACCTGTACGGGTGCCCCGCGCCAATGGACGAGCTCGTCGCCATCGCGGACGAACACGACCTGTTCGTCGTAGAAGATGCCTGTCAGGCCCACGGCGCCGAGATCGACGGCGACCGCGTCGGGTCACTCGGCGACGCCGCCTGCTTCTCGTTCTACCCGACGAAGAACATGACCACGGGAGAGGGGGGAATGGTTACGACCGACTCGGACGAGATCGCAGAGCGCGTCGCACGGTTCGTCAACCACGGGCGGCCGACGGGAGAACGCACGTACGGCCACGTCGAACTCGGACACAACTTCCGATTGACGTCGATCGCTGCGGCGATCGGGCGGCGACAACTCGATCGACTGCCCGCGTTCAATCGCGCCAGGCGGGAGCACGCACGCTACTACGACGATCACCTGACACACCTCCCGATCGATCGACCGGTCGAACCGCCGGGGTATCGACACGTCTACCATCAGTACACGATTCGCGCGGAGAACCGTGACGCACTCGCCGAAACGCTCTCCGACCACGGCATCGGCGCCGGAATCTACTACGACAGACCGATCCACCGCCAGCCCGCGTACGAATCCGTTCACACGGCCGCGCGGTCGTTCCCGGAGACTGAGCGGGCGGCCGCGAGCGTCCTCTCGCTACCGGTCCACCCGTCGCTCGACGAAACCGATCGTCGAGCCGTCGTCTCCGCTGTCTCGGCACACTTCGAGGACCGATGATCGACCGTCCCGACGCCGGTGTCGTCGCCGTGACGACGAACCGTCAGAAACGCCCGCCCGGACCACTCACCAGACCATGACAGACACCGTTCACGCTACCACCAAGACGAGGCAGACCGCCCCCGTACCCCCGCGCGCCGGCGTCATCGGCGTCGGCGCGATGGGCGAGAATCACGTTCGCGTCTACAGCGAGTCCAGAGGTGTCGAACTCGCGGGTATCGCCGACCTCGATACGGAGCTCGCGAACCGAGTCGCCGACGAGTACGGCACGACGGTTCGATCGGTCGAGGCCCTCCTGTCGACCTGCGACCTCGTGTCCGTCGCCGTACCGACTGCCGCCCACTACGAGACGGTCGAGCGCTGTCTCGAAGCCGACGTCCACGTGCTCGTCGAGAAACCGCTCACCACCCGGATGGACAGGGGCCGGGACCTCGCGGCGCTCGCCGAAGACCGGGGACTCGTCCTCCAGGTCGGTCACGTCGAACGGTTCAATCCCGCCGTCGAGACCGCAGCGTCGCTCGTCGAAGACCTTGACGTCATCGCCGTCGAGGCCAAGCGACTCGGACCGCCGATCGACCGAACCGCCACCGACCGGGTGACGCTCGACCTCATGATACACGACGTCGACGTCGTCCAGTCGCTCGTCGGCGGTGATCCGACGGTGACGGCGGCGACGGGTACCGCCGACGGACAGCACGCGACGGCGACGCTCGAGTACGACGACGTCGTCGCCACGGTTACGGCGAGTCGTGTGAGCCAGCGAAAGGTGCGGCGGCTGACGATCACGGCGGCGGAGTGTCTGGTCGAGATCGATTACCTCGACCAGTCAGTCCTGCTCTATCGTGACTCGTTCCCCGAGTTCGTCTCCGGAAACGGCGGCCGTCGGTACCGCCACGAGAGCGTCATCGAGCGGCCGGAGGTGAAAAATCGCGAACCACTCCGCGTGGAACTCGAGTCCTTCGTGTCCGCGGTCACGACGGGCATCGAACCGGCGGTGACGGCGGCCGACGGTCTCCGCGCCCTCGAGACGGTTCGCGAGATCGACCGACTCGTGTCGGGAGAGACGGACATCGAGGTGAGTCCGAAGTGACCGACGCCGCGTGCCACCGCCTCTACGACAGCGGCGTCTCGAACCGGGTGGAACGGGAGGCGCTCACCGGCGGAGCGATACCGCTCGCAGTCTACGGACTCGGCAAGATGGGGCTCCCGCTCGCCGCGGTCTTCGCCGATACCGGAGTGCGCGTCACCGGTGTCGACGTCGATCCGGAGGTGGTCGCGAGCGTGTCCGCTGGCGACGCACACGTCGACGAACCCGGATTGGATCCACTCGTCACGGACCAGGTCGACGCGGGTCGACTGTCGGCCACCACCGACGGGCCGGCGGCCGCCGCGAACGCGACCGTACACGTCGTCATCGTCCCGACGCTGGTGGGTGACGATCACGAACCGGATCTCTCGACCGTCGAGGCAGTCCTCGAGGATATCGCGGCCGGACTCGACCCGGGCGACCTGGTCGTCCTCGAATCGACGGTCCCGCCGCGAACCGCCAGGGACGTCGTGACCCCGACGCTCGAATCAGCGACCGGACTCGATCGCGGCTCGTTCGGCGTCGCCGTGTGTCCGGAACGAACGTCGTCCGGCACGGCGCTCCGAGACATCCGCGGTCAGTACCCCAAGGTCGTCGGGGGCATCGATGCGGCGAGTACCCGCGCCGCGTCGACACTGTACGAACCCGTGAACGCCGCTGGCGTGACGACGGTTGCCGACGCCACGACCGCGGAAGCCGTCAAGGTCTTCGAGGGAATCTACCGCGACGTCAACATCGCGCTCGCGAACGAGCTCGCCCGGACCAGTGACGATCTCGAAATCTCCGTCCTCGAGGCGATCGAGACCGCGAACCAGCTGCCGGTCTGTGACATTCACGATCCTGGCCCGGGCGTCGGCGGCCACTGTATCCCGAACTATCCACACTTCCTGATGGGCCAGATCGACGTCGACACCCCGCTGACGGCGACCGCGAGGCGGGTCAACGACCGAATGCCGGCCGTCGTCGTCGACCGACTCGGCAGAGAACTCGACGCCGTCGGCACAGACCTCGAGAACGCGACCGTCGCCGTCCTCGGGTTGACGTACCGTCCGGGGATTCCGGAGCTTCGACACGCGCCTGCGCTCGACGTCGTGGATCGACTGCGGGCCCGCGGCGCATCCGTCGTCGCGACCGATCCGCTCGTCGACCCGGACGACCTCGGTATCTCGCCACTGCCGATGGCGGGTCTCCCCGACGCCGATCTCGACGCGATCGTCGTCGTGACCCCGCACACGGCCTTCAGGACGATCGACTGGGAGGCGGTCGATCCGCTCGTCGTCCTCGACGGACGCAACGCGCTCGACCTGGAGGGGACCCACCACCACGTGCTGACCCTCGGTGACGGCTCCCGCGAGGGGACGAATCGTCACTCGCTTCGTGCGCGCCTCGACGCACGATGAACGGAGAATGCGCGATCGACCATCACCTGAGACCTGACGACGATCGGTCGTCACGAGACGACGAGAGGGGTCGGGTGACGACCACTGTCCGATGTCGCGCGACGGAATGGGGCCGAAATCTCGTGGTCGACGACGACTTACTTCGAGACCCGCGTGTGATCACGTTCGATCGTGGCACAGCCAAATCCGGGCTCCCAGCCACGTCCTCCCCGTTGCGCTCGACACCGCCGATACGCACGCTCGGCGTCGGACTCCGACTGCTCACCATGGCGCCGTGACGAGGGACGAATTCTGACCGAGATCCCGATCTCCGCGTCAGGAGACCGGATAGGCGGCTATCGTACCCCGCTCACAGCGTGGACACGCGGAGGTTTCGGAGGAAACCGTCGTCCCGCAGCGCCGACACTCGTAGACGATCGTCGACTCCGGATCGTCGTCCGGCCCACCGGATCGCGCCGTTCTGGGTTCTGAGACGGGCCCGACGACGCGGGACGACTCCCGCCGCTCCGGCGCCGAGGGCGATCGTCGGGACGTCGCGAGCAGGTCGGCGATGTACTCAACGAGTGTCATGCGATCTGACTATCACCGCTTCACCGAACGACACGTTAAAGGTTTCTCGCGTTATCATCGAATGATTACGACCGGTGACCACTGACGGAAACCCCTCCACCGCGACCGCATCCGCCCACTCACCGGTTGCGCCTTCCCGACAACCACGCCGGCCAAGGCCGCTGTTCGACGTGGATACGACGTGTGCACGGAATGGCTAACAAAGCCGCAACGATGCGTCGTCGCTCGCCGATGCGGGTGTTGACGCTCACGACGAACGAGGAGGCGCCCTTCATGACGCAGCAGATCGAGGCACTTTCGGACCGCGGCGTCGAGACGACCGTCCTGGCCGTCCCCGGCGACCCGACGTCGACGGGCGGTCGGTCGCCGGTCGACTACCTCCGGTTCCTGACCCACGTCAGGAATACACTCGATCCGTCGTACGATCTCGTTCACGCCCACTACGGACTGGTCGCTCCTGCAGCACTGTGCCAGCGTCGGGTTCCGGTAGTCCTCTCGCTGTGGGGTTCAGACCTCAACGGATCGATCGCGCCGCTCAGTCGCGTGTGTGCACGCCACTGTGAGGAGGTTATCGTCATGTCGTCCACGATGGCCCGCGAGCTCGACGTCGACGCGCACGTCGTCCCCGACGGAATCGACCTGTCGACGTTCGCGCCTCGCGATCGCGACGAAGCGCGGTCGGCGGTGGGCTGGACCGAACCGGGGTACGACGTCCTCTTTCCGTACGCACCGTCCAGATCGGTGAAGAACTACCCTCGGGCCGAACGCATCGTCGAGACGGTCGGGGATCGGTTTCGGGAACCGGTCCGGCTTCGAACGATCTCGGGAGTCCCGCACGACCGAATGCCGACGTACATGGCCGCGGCGGACGCGCTCTTGCTCACGTCGCGGAGCGAAGGGTCGCCAAACGCGGTGAAGGAGGCAATGGCGTGCGAACTGCCGGTCGTCTCGACGCCGGTCGGTGACGTCCCCAGCCGGCTCGCCGACGTCGAACCCGCCGTCGTCGCCGAGTCAGATCGGGCGCTTTCGAACGGCCTCGAGGAGGTCCTGCGGTCCGACCGGCGCTCGAACGGACGTCGGGCGGTCCAGTCACTGAGCCTCGATCGGACGACGGACGCGGTCTACGAGGTATATCTGCGGGCCCTCGGAACCCGCGAGTCTCCGTCGGATCGGAACGCGGTGACCGCCGACATGCGACACGAGTGAGCGAACCGACGCGAACGAGTCGGCGAATCGGGTCCAGCGAGTCGGCGAACCGAAGCCAGTCGGCGTACACCGACCGTCGTCACAGTCGCTGGACCGACCGCGAACGGGTCTGATCGCCGTCCACGACGGGCGAGTGCGCAGACCGAACACGCTCGCCGACCGTTCGCATCGTCTCGACCCTGAGCTGGCCGTCTGCTCGTCGGTGAGTGACGTGTTCGAGGACACGCTCGAGTCGGTCGACGTCGGCGGGCGTCGTGAGATTGTTCGGGTGCAACCAGAGGTGGAACAGCCCATCGCTGGCGGCGGCCTGATCGATCCCTCGTCGTGCGAGTTCGACCATCGGATCGCTCCAGATACGCTGTGCAGCGCGCCTGATCGCTCCCTCGAAACCGAAGAGGAAGACGGATGCCGGAACGTCGACGAGTCCGTGACGGTCGAGTTGCGGTTCGACGAGTAGGGATTCGTCCCGTGCGAGCGTCGAGAGGACGCTCGAGGCACCCTCCGGAAGCGACGTGCGGCCGCGGTAGACGGAGAACCCGGTTTCGGCGAGGGCGTCTCGATGGCCGACGTCGTTTCGGGGAAAGACGAACGAGTCGAAATCGAGCCCCCACTCCGCTGCGACGGCCTTCGAGCGGCGACACTCCGCCCGGGCGATCGCCGGCGTCGTTTCGTCGTCGCCGAACAGGACGTGTGAGAACGAGTGTGCGGCCAGTTCGTGCTCGACCGACGAGTCGACGATCCGGTCGACGAGGTCGGGTGCGAATCTGAGATCCGGACGGTCGGCCCAGACCGTCCGCTCCCGCTCGAACCAGCCGGGCGGCGTCGGGTGATCCAGGTGCCGGCCGTCGCACTCCTCCAGGAGCAGGTGACCGACCACGGCCCAGGTGGCTGGCACGTCGTATCGGTCCAACAGCTCGTGCGTCGACTCCCAGCCCCAGCGAGCGTTCTCGACGCGTCCCGCCGGGACGCGACGGAGGTCGTGAAAACCCCAGCCGAGTTCCGCGTCGATAGAGATGACGATGCTACCCACGGTCCATCGCCTCTGGATAGACGGACATACCAACAGACCGCGGGGGAAGCGGTTTGTTATGACTGGCGTGTGAAGCGTATGCGAGGCAAACGGGGCCGGAAACCGTCACGAACGACGGGTGAGTCGATGCCCGGAACACGGCGACCCGACGAGACGCGGATCACTCCGATTCCGACGGCCGGCGGGCGGGTCCAGTCGATCGATCGCGAACCAGTCGACCTGGCGGTCCGTCCTGTCGAACAGACTCCACGGACGTCCGACATCACAGCGCCCCCTTAACAAAACCGCCGCGATACCAACTCGGCCGGTAGCAGGTGCAGGTGCACCTCGAGAGATCACATGTCAGGCTCGACAGCAGGGACCGGACGAGCGTTCGTTCTCGGTCTCGACGGCGTCCCATGGCGGTTTATCGATCGGTGGACCGACGACGGTACGCTCCCGAACTTCGCCCGCCTTCGGGCCGAAGGGGCGGCCGGCCCACTCGAGAGTACGCGACCACCGACGACGCCGCTCGCGTGGCCCTCGATCGCGACCGGCGTGTGGCCGGACAAACACGGAATATATGGCTTCCAGAAGCTCTCTCCGGAGTACACGCACCGCATGTACACCAGCCAGGACGTCAGACAACCGTCACTCTGGCACCAGCTCTCGCCCGCCATCGTCGGGAACGTCCCCCTGACGTACCCACCGGACGAGATCGACGGCTCCATCGTCTCCGGGATGATGACCCCGTCGACCGACGCCACGTTCACGCACCCGCCCGAACTCGCCGAAGAGATCGCAGCGGAGATCCCGTCGTATCGGATCAGCCTCGACTATCCGTCGTACGCGGACGACCTCGACGCGTTCGAGGCAGCCGTCGGCGACGTGCTGGACGATCGACGCGCGGCGCTCGACCTGCTGCTGGATCGAACCCCGGACTGGCGCCTTTGCTTCTTCGTCTTCACCGCACCGGATCGATTTCAACACCTCGTCTGGGACGAAGAGCGGCTCAGAGCGCACTACCGGGAGCTCGACGAGGTTCTGGGCGGTGTGATGGAGTACGTAGACGAGTGTGGCGCCGACCTCTACGTCGTGTCGGACCACGGCTTCGGCGAGATAGCATCGCTCGTCTACGTGAATCACTTCCTCGAGGAGGCAGGCTACCTCACCAGACGGGAAGACGAGGGTACGAGAGGGGCCCTCTCCAGGCTCGGTATCACCAGAGATCGGGTGACATCCATGCTCGAGACGGTCGGCATCTCTGAGCAACGACTGGCGACAGCGCTCCCCAGAGGACTCGTCGACTCGGTCGCCGAGTCGATCCCCGGGGATCACGCCCTCTACGACGTCGACTACGCGCACACGACGGCGTTCGTGCACGACGCCGGAAACGTGTACGTCAACGACACCGACCGGTTCGCGCACGGAACGGTCGAACCGCGAGCTGTCCCCGCGCTCAAGTCGGACCTGACCGACCTCTTCGAGTCCGTGACCGACCCCGACTCGGAGGAACCGATACTCCGCGTGTTCGACGGCGATGAACTCTTCCCGACGGACGATAGCGCTCCCGATCTCGTGGTGAACGGACGCTCCGGATACGAGACGCGTAACGCCATCACCGACGAACCCTTCGGCGAGACGGGTTCCACTGTGGCCAGTCACGAGAGCACCGGGATCATGTTGTGCCGTGGCGAGGCGATGGACGCAGGCGCGACGCTTCGCGGCGCTCGCGTGGTCGACGTCGCACCGACGATCCTCCACGCTCTCGACGAACCGGTCCCGGCGAGCGCCGACGGGCGCGTCCTCTTCGACGCGTTCGATCGAGGCTCGCAGCCGGCGAGCACCAAAGTCCGTCGACACGACGTCTCCGCACCCGAGACCGACGGTTCCGTCGACGACGATTTCTCCGACGTCGAGACCCGACTCAGGGGTCTCGGGTACATGGAGTAGCGCCGATTCTGCGACTGCGCGAGACGGCGGTGCCGAGACGACTGCTCAGGACGAATCCACGAGCCGCCGTCCGACGACTGATACTTCCTTCCAGACCGGATACAGACGCCTGTACGCGCCCGTCGGGAGCGTTCGGGCGCCCGCCCGGAGGGCGCGGTGTGAGAGCGGTGGACTCGACGCGTCGACGAGATCGTCCAGGTCGACGGCGTCGAGCCAGTCGAAGAAGTCGCGCTCCGGGGCCGATCGAGGGCGCGTCTCACGTGTCCGGTTCCGTATGTCCTCCCACATGTGTCGCTCGTCGAGACCGAGCACCCAGCGATCCTGCTCGAACGCCTCCCGGACGATCCGATAGTCGTCGTCGGCGAAGGCGTAGCCGTGCTCGTTCGGATCGAGACCGGCCAGTCGCAGGCCGATGGCCGTCCGGTAGCACTTCTCGCACCGGCCGCAGTTCCCGGAGAGGCGTTCGTTACACGTCTGCAGAGTGAGGTCGTGGGACGAATCCGCCGCGTACTCTGCGAGGAGATCGATGCGCTCCTGACGCGTCAGTTCGTACCCGTCGTGGTGACACTGCGTCCCGCGCCAGCGGACGTTGTCGTCGACGTCTGGACGGGAGCCCCACGCGAGATCGATCCCCTCCCAGTGGGTGGCGGCGACGTAGAGGTGATTCATCCCGCTCGCGTACGCGAGCGGCGCACACAGCCCCGTAAGTCCCAGACCGTGTCCGACCGAGCTGTACCAGGCGCCGTCCACGTAGCGCTTGTAGTGAGCGAGCAACATCGGGTGATCGAGGAAGCGGAGCATGTTCGACTCGACGAACGCCGTCTCCAGCCCGCGCGGATCGGCGAACGCCGAGACGCGCTCACGCATCGTCTCCCATTTCCTGTCGTCCGACGGATCCGGCGTTATCGTCCACCCACGAACGCTCACGAGCGTCGGCGACTCCCCCCGATGGCGGACGTACGACGCAGTCGAGTCGACACCACCAGTAAAGAGGAGGCCGCTCTCGTCAGTGGCCGGCGGATCCGGCGGGTCGGTACGTGGTGCGCGGAGTGACCCACCCACCATGAAGTCGTGCATGTCGAGCAGCGCGTCGCGGACGTCCCTGAGTGACCTGGCGAACCGCTCGTCGACCACCGGTGCCGCAACGTCACCACCCCTGGCCCAGGCGACCGGACAGAGCTGGGCCAGCGCGGGGATCACCAGTATCGCGCGCGGAACCCCCTCGATGGATCTGTCGTACGAGACCCGGAACGACTCCCGGGCGACGAACCGATCGAGATCGCCGGTCGCGCTGACGATACACTCGAGCTCAGACCCGTCGACTCGCACCTCGTCGATACGTATTTCTGACATCGTGTCCTCGGTATCTCCACCCACGGACACCACCGGATTCGCCAAAAGTACCCGCAGTCAACGGTGACAGCCAGATCGATGCTGGCCGGGAGGCGACGGGCCACCGGCAACCGGCGGCCTCGGCCAGTGGCGATCGACGACCGT
Organism: Halovivax cerinus; assembly: GCF_024498195.1. Taxonomy (NCBI): domain Archaea; kingdom Methanobacteriati; phylum Methanobacteriota; class Halobacteria; order Halobacteriales; family Natrialbaceae; genus Halovivax; species Halovivax cerinus. Next base: position 2,888,490 of record NZ_CP101824.1, on the reverse strand, counting down.
ACGATCGGCTAGTCTGGGGATAACAAACGACCGACCACGCTTGCACCGAGACGAATGTGTCTCGTCGCCCATCAGCCGCGTGCCGCCCGCCGCGGCGAACGAACCGGGAGAGACGGCGTCTCCCCCGGAGTCGGTGGACGGCGTCTCGGACGCCGCCCCAGTGACACGAGATCGAGGCGTCCGTCGAGCCACTGGATCAATCCGTCGGACGATGGTGGTGCGTGCGGTCGGTCGACGTTCACACCCACCTGGACCGGTACGAGCGCCCCGTCGGGTCCGACGAGACGAGACGACGACGGACGATGGCCGTCACGAGGGGCAACAGATGCGTAAGTTCCACGCCAACACCGTATTGACCGTCGGGTTCGTCGCACTGGCCGCCGCGATACTGATCGCTCGGTCGAATCCAGCCACCGGATACGAACCGTCGATCTACGCGGGAACGCCCACGTCGACCTGGATACTGTTCGGACTCGCGCTCGTGATCGCGGTGACGATGGCGCTTTCTATGCGCGGACTCCACCAGGCGATCGGTATCGGATTAGGGGGGTTCGTCGTCACCACGATCGTGAGTCTGCCGCTCGTCCGCGGGTACTTCTTCATCGGCATGGGTGACGGTCTCACCCACCTTGGCTGGGTGCGGGACTTCCACGCCGGAACGTTGGCGCCCCACGAACTCCTGTATCCTGGATTGCACGGCGTCGCCACCGCCCTGTCGGTCGCGGGCGGGTTCGACGTTCCGCGGGCGCTCATGCTCGCGGTCGTCGTGCTCTTCGTCCCCTTCGTCCTGTTCGTCCCGCTGATCGTCTACGCGGTCACAGACCGCCCGCTCGCCGCCGGCATCGCCGCCGTCTGTGCCTGGTTCGTCCTCCCGGTGAACAACGTCGCGACGCACATGGGCGCACACAGCAACACGAACGCCCTGTTCTTCGTGCCGGTCTTCCTCTTCGCCGTCTTCGCCTACCTCTACCGTCGACCGCCGGTTCGCCTGCCCCTGGTCGGGTCGCCCTACAGCGCGCTCATCGCCCTTACCGGGTTCACCCTGCTGCTGATTCACCCACAGCAGATGGCCAGCGCGGTCGTCGTGCTGGCGAGCATCACGGGGGTGCAGTATCTCGTCCGCCGCCGCTCGAACGAGGCCCACCCGATCCTGGAACACCCGACGACGTACGGCCACACTGCCGCCCTCGCCGGCGCTTTCGGTGTCTGGGTCCTGGCGAACGAGCGGTTTCGCGAGGGGGTCCTGGGACTGGCGTACGGACTCGTTCGCGCGGACGTCGGCGGGGAGGAGGCGGTCGGTCAGCGGAGTGCCTCTCTCGCCGAGATCGGCGGGAGTGTCCCGGAACTGTTCGCCAAACTCTTTCTCGTCACCAGCCTGATCGGACTGTTCGCCGGCTGTTACGTACTCATCGTCTGGATCGGGCGGAGCCGGTCCGCCCCGGAGGCTCGAACGACCGTAACGTACCTCGGGGCCGCCCTGCTCCCGCTGGGAGCGATGGTCGCCGTCTACTTCCTGGGAACGTCGACCATGGCGTTCAGGCAGGTCGGGTTCATCGCGGTGGTCCTGACGATCGTGGGCGCGATCGCCCTGACGGGGCTCGTCGGCTGGACCAGCCGGTACGCGCCAGCGGCCGTGCCGAACGCCCTCGTCGCCATCGTGCTCGGCGCGTGTCTCGTGCTCGCGCTGGCGACGGTCTTCGCCTCGCCGTTCATATACAGCCCGACACAGCACGTCTCCGAGGAGACCTACCACGGGTACGAGACCGCCATCACGAACGGACCCGACGACCAGCCCTACGCGGGGTACGGCTACACCACGTACCGGTTCAACCACGCCATCTACGGCGTCGAGTCGATGAGCCCAGCTCAGGCGGGTATCGTCGGGCCGGGTACGGGTGTCGTCGACGCGGCGGAGTTCAACGCTGGCGATTACCAGTACGCCTACGCGGACGAAGACCCGTACTTCCTCGCGGTGAGCGAATTCGACACGGTCCGCGAGCACGGACTCTACCGGGGACTCAACTACGACCCGGCCGCACTGGAAGACCTGGAGTCCTACGACGGGTCCGCCCGGTACGTCTCGAACGGCGAGTTCGTCCTCTACGAAGTTGGAAGCGGCAGTGACCGATATCGGTGATCGCCAGCCGGGATTCGATCTCCGCCTGTTCCACCGCCACGCCGCAGACCGATTCCATCCGTCGCCCATCCGGTTCGATATCACTCCAGGTCTCGGATTCGTACCGCCTCTCTGATCGTCGTTCCGACAGGGGAACGCGATCGGTGTCGATGGGTACTCGACAGGTTCGATATCACGTCGCCAGCGTCGAGTTCACGTTCCGAATCCGACGAACCACGGGAAACCAACCGGCCGTCACGAAACACCGTCGCACGTGAGTACCTCTCGCGACGGACACTCACCGGATCGGACATTAGTTACACGGAAAAGTTTATGTATTAAACGTCCTGTTACGGGAGTGTATGACCGATTACCCCCACACCGGTTCGACCACCGACCACGATAACCCGCGATTTACTCGCCGCAGTTTCGTCAGTTCCGTCGCCGCGGCTGCTGGAGTCGCAGCGACCGGCGTCGCGGGCACAGCCGGTGCGGACTCGGCCGAGTACGAGACGATTACGCTCGAACAGGGGGAGCGTAAGACGGTCTCCGTCGGCGACGGAGAGACGTTAGAGAACGTCGTCTACGACTGTACGGCTCCCGACACCCACGTGACCATCAGCGCGATGGGCACCGACTGGACGATCAGAAACGTGGGCGTCGAGGGTCGCGTCGATCGAAAAGAAGCCGTCTTCGGCGTCGCGGACACGGGCGGAAACACATCCACAATCGAACACGTCTACCTCGGCGACGGCGCCAGTCAGGGACACCGAATCGGGCTCGGTGTCTGGGTCGCGCCCGATCACACCGGCCACATCGACATCGACGGCGTCAACGTCCAGGAGATGGGTGACAACTCGTTCTACTGCTCCGCCCCCGGAACCAAAGGCGGCGGTACCGTGGACATCCGAAACAGTTACTCCGCGAACTCCTGGGTTTCTCACTTTCGACTGGCGGACGGAACGGTCGAAAACTGCACCGCGGTCAACACCGGCGAACACAAGGACGGCCGCGGCGTCTGGGCGTGGTCGCCTGGAGCCGTCGAGGTCCGCGGGTGTAACCTGGCGATGAACGGCAGACACTACGCTATCGAATCCGGTGCGAACGGATCCGGATCGACCGTCGAGGTCTCGGACACGGCCTTCTCGACCGAGTACCACGGCGGTCTCAACGAGGTCGACGGTGGAACGATCGACATCGTCGACGAAGCCGACCGCGAACCCGAAGACGTCTGTCCGGACTCGTGCCCCGAGTCGCCGGCCGAGGCGGCGCGCGGCCGATAACCGGTTCGTCCAGCGATCCGTCCGTCCCGATCGCCGACCGACGGGTGGACACCCGTACCGATGGCAGTCGTCGTCACCGACTCGGTCGGTACTCGTCTTCGTGAGGGAACTGCGTTGGCCCGTCCACGCCGGTAATAGGTCGTTACTTCGACCACACGCCGGACGAGTGGACCGACGGCCGATCGAATAGTACTATGGATATTCTCACTACATACACGTAGCAACACCCATATTTATACTACATTCATCAAATTATACTCGTTAGACAGGGTAAGATTTATAATAGTATCCTCGTGTTACCGGACATGGCACGCGAACGGATCGAAGACGATCGATCGACACGGATCGGTTCTGGAACCGAATCGATGGGACGGCGACGATACCTGCAACTGGCCGGGCTCGGCAGCGCAACAGCGGTCGGCGTCGGCGCAGCGGGACTCGTCAGCGCGACGGAGTACGAGACGATTACCGTCGATGCGGGCGAGCACCGTGTCGTCAGTCTGAATGCTGGGGAGGCACTCGAGAATACCCTGATCGACGTCACCGCGTCGGGAGCGTCGGCGACGGTCGACGCCCACGCGTCGAACACGACGATCCGAAACGTCGGCTTCGAGGGCCGGATGGACTCACCACCGACCGGAATCATGGGTGTCACCGAACCCGGCGACGGTACCTCAGTGGTCGAGAACGTCTACCTCGGTGATGGTGCGAGCGCGGGGCACCGACACGGCCTCGGCCTCTGGGTCGCACCCGAACACGCCGGCCACCTCGAGATCGATCGGGTGAACGTCCAGGAGATGGGCGACAACTCCTTCTACTGTTCCGCTCCGAAAGGCGCGGGAACGGTCGCGTTGAAGAACTGTTACTCGGCGAACTCCTGGGTCGCTCACTACCGTCTCGCGAAGGGACGGGTCGAGAACTGCGTCGCGTTGAACGACGACCGACACAAAGACGGCCGTGGAATCTGGGCGTGGGCGCCCGGACCGGTCGAGATCCGAGACTGTGACCTCGACGTGAACGGGCGTCACTACGCCATCGCAGCCGGCGCGAACGGCGGACAGACGCACGTCGAGGCGACGAACGTCCGGTTCGACACCGACTTCCACGGCGGATTGCAGCGACGAAGCGGATCGACCATCTCGATCGACGGGAGCGATGGCGAACCGGACGGATCACGAGTCCCCGATGGGTGTCCGACGAGCGCCGAGGAAGCGGCGTCGGGCGCCGACGCGACTGAACCCGACACGCCGTCTGATGGGTCCGGGAGCTGCAGTCCGTTCACCTGCTGGGTGTTCTGATAGGGACGCCCGACTCCACCTGGCACTCTTCTTCACACCGACCAGTTACCGCACCACGTCGACGCAGACTCGCCGTCGAAAGTCAGGTACAATCGCGTTACGAGTCATCTCCGGAGAGACTCACACTACCGGGACACTATATGCTTCCGAGCAGTTCCTCGTTGGGTCCCCGAACCCAGCGTTAGAGACGAATACTGTATCGAAAATTTAATTATACTGGTTCCAGAATGCTTATGGCCGTTCCCCGGACTCGTCCACAACGCATGGCACGCGATCTACCGGAACGGGACGAGAGACAATCAACGGTTACCACGGAGACATCCCGCCAGCATTCGGATAAGACGGGATTACTGCACCGACGGGGCTACCTGAAGCTCGCGGCTGCGGCTGCGGCGACCGCGGGACTCGCTGGACAGGGGTCGGCGGCGAGCGACGATTCCGACGTCGTCACCCTGGACCCGGGCGAACGCAGAGTCGTCCGTCTCGACGACGGCGAAACGTTCGAGAACGTGATCTTCGATCAGCGCGCAGCAGGCGCCGCGGCGACGATCGTCGCCGACGGGACGAACTGGACGATCCGAAACGTCGCCTTCAGGGGCGAATTCGGTCATCGCGGTAGGGCCCTGGGAGTGGCCGACACCGGCGGGGGCACCTCGCGGATCGAGAACGTCTACATGGGCGACGGCGTCGAAGCCGGAATCGGCGACCGACGTCACCCGCAGTTCGGCATCTGGGTCTCGCCGGAGCACGCCGGCCACATCGACTTCGATCGGATCTACGTCGAGGGGGCCCACGACAACGCGTTCTACGCGTCGGCACCCGGATCGAACGCCAACGGGCGACGCGGGACGGTCCGATTCAGAAATTGCTACGCGAAGGACAACTGGGTCGCCGGGTTCCGGCTGTCCCGGGGCGTCGTCGACAATTGCGTCGCGGTGAACACGCCGGCCGGACGCGACGGGCGACCGCTGTGGGTCTGGAACACTGACGAACACGACGGTCGCGTCGAGGTCTACGATTCGGACTTCGTCGCCGGAGACTACCCGTACGCGATGGATATCGGTCGCGACGGCGGTCGCTGCGAGATCTACGTCGAGGGAACGCAGTGGCGTGGAGAAAAACGCCATCACCCAGGCGCCGACGTGCGGTACGTAGACGGCGGCGGAAACGGGACGAACGCGACCGACCGCGTCCCGGAGGGGTGTCCGACGTCGGTCGACGAGGTCTTCGCCGGGTCGAACACCATCACCGCTGCGTACGACCACACGATCGAACTGGCCGGCCAGTTCGGCTACCGACTCGAGGTCGACGGCGAGATCGTTCCGGCGTCCGCAAGCCGTCGCTACCTCTCTCGCGGCGAGGCGTACGGCGACGACTGGGCCGAGTGGTGGCTCTCGGGGTCCGAGGACGCCCGCACGACCTGGCACTACACCGGCGAGATCACCTCACTCGACGTCTCGCCCTACGACGGTGCGACCGACGTCAGATCGATCACGATCGACGGCGAATCGGTCGACCCGTCGCGATTCGACGATCGACCCGCCCGGAACACGCTGGAGATCGCCGGGCAGTGTCGATACCGGGTCGAAGTCGACGGCGAGATCGAACCGGCCGCAGACCACGCGCGATGGCTCACCGAGGGTGAAGCGTACGGCGACGACTGGGCCGAGTGGTGGCTCTCGGGGTCCGCGGACGCCCGCACCGCCTGGGAGTTTACCGGCGAGATCACCTCGCTCGAACTGACGGACTACGCCGGCGAGACGGCGGTCCGCACGCTCGCGGTGAACGGGGAGGAACTCGATCGTGCGGCGTACGTACCGGATCGAGAACACACGCTAGAACTCGCCGGACAGTGTCGGTACCGGATCGATGTCGACGGCGAGATCGAACCGGCCGCAGACCACGCCAGATGGCTCACCGAGGGCGAGGCGTACGGCGACGACTGGGCCGAGTGGTGGCTCTCGGGGTCCGAGGACGCTCGCACCGTCTGGGAGGTCACCGGCGAGGTTACCTCGCTCGACGTCTCCCCCTACGACGGTCGGACCGACGTTCGCACCCTCTCGATCGACGGTGAACCGGTCGATCCCGCTCGCTTCGACTGACACGCTCTCGACCACCTCGATCCGGCGTTGTGGGTCGCCAGCCGGTCCGTGAGGTAGTACAGGCTGTCGGCTGTACCGGTACTGCGACGGAACCGAGACGAACCGAGTGCGTCGCTTCCAGCCGTTACACGGGAGAGAAATCGGCTCCCGCGCCGGGAACAGCAAGCTGGCACGCGAACTGTACCGGTACTGGTCGATATCGACGGGAGCCAACCGTCTCTACGAGGTCGGTCCCCTAAAGTCTCCCGCAGGAAGGGCGAAGACGGCTCCATGCCCGGACGTCGAATCCGGGACACCCGGTTCCGGTGACGGACCCGAAACCGAACGCCGACGCGTATCCCCGACCGATCGATCGGACGGAAGAAGGTGATGGCTCGTCATCGAGGCGCGTCGAGCACACAGGGTGGCGGCGTCGATCGAGACGACACGTCGACGAAGACTGCCTGTGAGACACGTCGGCGAACGCTATCTGCGGGTCACCGCGCAAACGATGGTCTGTGAGACACGGCGGCGGGACCAGTCTGCGAGACACGGCGGCGGGACCAGTCTGCGAGACACGGCGGAGGAAACTGTCTGCGAGACACGAGGACACGGCGGATCGAGACCGGTCGGAGGGCAGGCTGACGGAGATCGGTCAGCAGGACGAAGATACCGGACCGCTGCGCGCGTAGCCGGTGTCCGCCTCCAACCGACGAACCGTCACACGGGTACCGGGAACGACGATAGAACGGCGACTGGACGGTCACTCGATCCGGGAGAGCTTACCGTCGACGTGGCGCTGGATCCGTTTGTTGACGACGACGTGGACTGCCGAGAGACAGCAGACGGCGCCAACGACCAGCACCGAGAGAATCGAGAGCGGTATCGCGCCGACGACCGGTACTCCGCCGACGCCAGCCAGCAAGACGAGCAGTCCGGCGAGGCTCAACGCGGCGTACCACCGGTCCCATCGGTCGTGCGTGTGTGTCTCCGTATCGAGGTACATCACCAGTAAGTCCGCGTTGTCGGACAGGTCGATCAAGCCGCGATCCTGGTCGTACTCGATGATGCCAGCGTCGTCCATCTTCGGCAAGTGCGTCTGGTAGAGGGCGACGTAGACGCGCTTTCGCTGGTCCGAGTTGAGCTGGTCGACGGTCGTGTCGTTCTCCCAGGCGGCGATCTGTTCGGCCAGTTCTGAGAGCGTGACGGTCCCCTCACAGTCGAGGAGGTACGAAAGCACCTCCCGGCGACGCCGGTTCTTGAGCAGTTCGAAGATGACGTCCTTCGAGAGACCGTCGGCGCTCGAATCGTCGGTGACCGACGTAATTTCTTCCGGCAGGGATGTATCGACGGACGACATTACCTCCGACCCTCGTCTCGATGGCGGTCGTATTCGACCGATACTGACGACTGTGTCTGCTGACGAGTGGGGACGCTGTCGCTCCTCGTCGATACCCTCTGGCTACCGATCGGATTCACGTATGACACACCAACTGGTAACCCCACGGTGAAACTCTTAAACACCCCCACGTTTTTCACCGTTTGCAAACGTCTGCTACCGGATTTACAGGGTATTCGTACACGATCGGGCGGCGACGAACGGTGGCGTTCCGTCGATCCACCAGTCCGCGTCGACGGTACACTACGTCTCGCGGCAGTCGGTGAGAGGGACCAGTGTACCGTCCGTCTCGCATCGACGGAATTGTTCGAAGGCGCCGGAAGACACCACCCTCGACCGGTCCGATCTCGAAGCCACAGACGAGCCTCGCGGTCCATTACCGCAGACAGAACAGTCGGACCGACAAAAGCGTGACCCGATGGGAACCGTGACAACGACCGGTTACGCCGAGACAGGCGACCCGAAACCGACGATCGGTCGCCCGCTATGTGGCGGTTTCGACCGCTCCGAGGACGGCCGAACGGCGACGCGTCCGCGTCCGACGTCTCCGCAATCGATGTCCGGCTCGCCGCCCGCCGGTACTCGCAGTTCGACGACACGCTTCGGACCGACGCGACGCGTCCCAAACACGAATCGGGCATCGGACACCGCTCGTAACCGATACCAGGCCGGGTATCGAATGGGGTCGTCGATCGGCGATCAGCCGGTTGCACCGTGGCGACGCTTGTACGCTCGTCGTTATACCGCAGGGCCGTTCGGACGCATCGCCTGTGGTTTCGGAGGACAGTATCACGCATGCGACGTAAGGCCGCTCTCGGAGCCGACGAGACAACCGCCTTCGCGTTCGGGGTGTGATTCTCACGCGGACACACGACGTGAACGGTGACCGTTCGTGTGCGATGCGACGGACGAGAACGCAAACCGGCTCGGCGCCGAGAGGGACGCGAGTAAGAGCGTATTTCTCCTGAAACCATGGCAAGCCCTTACGGTGCGTGCCTGAGTCTGCCAATCCACTGATGACACGGTCCGTCACCACAAAGAACGTCCGTGAAGAGACCACCGTCGGCGACGGTCGGTGTCCGGACTGCGAGACCGAGACGGTCATCCACGATCCGGATCGGCGTGAGTTAGTCTGCGAGGAGTGCGGACTCGTCCTGAGCGAGGATCCCATCGATTACGGTCCCGAGTGGCGTGCGTTCGACGCCAGAGAACACGAAGAGCTGTCACGGGTGGGCGCCCCGCTGACGCAATCGATGCACGACCGGGGACTGACGACGACCATCGACTGGCGCAACCGCGACGCGAACGGGCACTCGATGGACGCCGGAAAACACGGTCAGCTTCACCGACTGCGGGTCTGGCAGGAGCGCATCCGAACGAAGAACGCGGGCGAGCGCAACCTGAAGTACGCGCTCTCGGAGATCGACCGCATGGTGAGCGCTCTCGGCGTCCCGAATCCGGTCAAAGAGACGGCCAGCGTCATCTACAGACAGGCGCTGGATCGGGACCTGATCCGCGGCCGATCGATCGAGGGTGTCGCGACCAGCGCGCTGTACATGTCCTGTCGAAAGAGCAACATTCCACGGAGTCTCGAAGAGGTGACCGCGGTCTCCCGGGTCGAACAGCGCGAGATCGGGCGTACGTACCGGTACATCGCCGACGAACTCGACATCAACTTAGAGCCGACGAACCCCAGGCAGTTCGTTCCACGGTTCTGCTCGGAACTCGACGTGAGTAGCGACGTCGAGACGACGGCCATCGACATCATCGACGAGACGACCGAACTCGGACTCCACTCGGGGAAGTCGCCGACGGGATTCGCCGCCGCCGCGATCTACGCCGCCGGGCTCCTGTGCGACGAGACGATCCCGCAGCGCGCGGTCGCCGAGACGGCCCAGACGACGGTCGTTACCGTCAGAAACCGCTACCGAGAACAGCTCGACGCGATCGACGAATCCGTGACCGCCTGAGGATGCGACGGCGTTAACGGGGTGTCGACCCCGGTTTTGCGGATCGACCCCGACGAAATTCACGGCAGGCGTCACCGTGCTCGACGCCGCTGGCCATTCGGTAGGCGACGGACGGCGGCTGGGTGGTCCGAGCCGATTACATGATCGAGCGTTCGTCCGATCCGTACGCCTCCTCGTCGATCAACGCGTTCAGCGTCGAGTACGGAACGAACGCGACGAACTCGTCGTCCTCGTCGTACAGTTCGATTCCTTCGTCCGAGTGTTCGAACCGATCACAGACGATCTGGCCTTCGGGGAGGATTGCCCGATACATACACGACGGTACGGACCGAAAACGCATAGCCGTTCCCCCGATCGGGACGGCGATAGGTTCGAGAGAGAGAGAGTGTGTGTGTGTGTGAGTGAGAAAGAGAGAAAGAGAGAGTGTGTGAGTGAGAGAGCGGGGTGGCCGAACCGCTTCGTCGCCAGTCGCGCAGCCGAAACGGGTTTAGCGGCGACCGCTATAGGCGAGAGCGTGACCGACGACGCTGCGGGGACGGATGAGCGAGCCGCCAGGGAATCGGGGGCGCGAGGGGAGCGCGACGAAGACGACCGGGCGATACCGGCCGTCGAACAGACGCCGGATCCGGACGAGACGGGTGAGGAGCCGGCGAATGACTCGTTCTCGCTCGCCACCTTTCACGACGTGTGCCAGGCGGAAGGGCGACCGGTCGTCACCGCTGGGGCGGTGGCGAACGCGCTGGACACGACGCACGAAGCGGCCACCGAGGCGCTCGACCGCCTCGAATCGGTGGGCTCGATCGAACGGCTCCCGGTCGACGCCGACCCGGTCGTCTGGTACCCGAGCGAACTCGAGGACCTGAGCGCCCGCGAACGCGTCGTCGTCTTCCCGAAACGCCGAGAGATCGTCGTGGACCAGCCGGAACAGTTCACGCGAGCGCAGCTCTCGCAGTTCGCACACCTGAAGGAAACGACTGGCGACGGCGGCTACCGGTACGTCGTCCGTCCCGAAGACGTCTGGCAGGCACCCCACGACGACCTGGCGGGCCTGCGTCGGACGATCCGGCAAGCACTCGGCGAGCGCAACGACGAGCTCGAAGACTGGATCGAGAGCCAGTGGGACCGCGCGAGGCAGTTTCGGCTCAGGACGCACTCGGACGGGTACACCGTCCTAGAGGCCCAATCGCCCGAGATCATGGGCAACGTCGCACGCCAGGTGCTAGACGACGCACACGTCCACGCGCCGATCTCGGACACCGAAGACTGGGTTCGCGAGGGTGCGGAGGCCGCCCTCAAGCGCGAACTCTACGAGGCGGGCTACCCCGTCCAGGACGACCGCGACCTCGAGGGTGGCGATCCGCTGGACGTGGACCTCACCGTCTCCCTGCGCGACTATCAGCGGACCTGGGTGGAACGGTTCGACGATCAGGGCGCCGGCGTACTCGTGGGACCGCCCGGCAGCGGCAAGACCGTCGCCGCGCTGGGGGCGATGGCCCGCGTCGGCGGGGAGACGCTCGTCCTCGTCCCGAGTCGTGACCTCGCCCGGCAGTGGGCCGATGCGATCGTCACGAACACGACGCTCGATCCGTCCCAGATCGGCCAGTATCACGGCGGGCAGAAGGTCGTCCGGCCGGTTACGATCGCGACCTACCAGATCGCCGGGATGGATCGACACCGCAGCCTCTTCGACGAACGCGAGTGGGGGCTGACTATCTTCGACGAGGTCCACCACGTGCCGAGCGACGTCTATCGGCGGGCGACGCACCTCCAGTCGCGGTACCGACTCGGCCTCTCCGCCTCGCCCATCCGCGAAGACGACCGACAGGCGGAGATATTCACCCTCGTCGGGCCGCCGATCGGGACCGACTGGGACGCGCTGTTCGACGCGGGGTTCGTCGCCGAACCCGAACTCGAGATCAGGTACGTCCCCTGGGACGAGGAGGCGGGCAACGCGTACGCCGCGGCCGAGGGACGTGAGAAGTACCGGATCGCCGCCGAGAACGCCGCGAAGGTCGACGAGGTCCGCTACCTGCTGGCCGCTCATCCCGACGGGCAGGCCCTGATCTTCGTCGACTACCTCGATCAGGGCCGTGACCTCTCCGATGCACTTTCGATACCCTTCCTCAGCGGCGAGACGCCCCACCACGAGCGCGAGCGGTTACTCTCGGAGTTCCGAAGCGGTGAGCGCCAGCGACTCCTCGTCTCCCGCGTCGGCGACGAGGGGCTAGACCTCCCCACGGCCGACCTGGCCATCATCGCCTCGGGGCTCGGCGGCTCCCGCCGCCAGGGGACCCAGCGAGCCGGCCGGACGATGCGCCCCGCCGGCGGAGCGCTCGTCTACGTCCTCGCGACGCGCGGGTCGCGGGAGGAAGACTTCGCCCGAAAACAACTCCAGCACCTCGGTCGGAAGGGTGTCTCCGTTCGGGAGCGAACCGTCGAGCGCGACGAACCGACGGAGTAGTCACCAGGAGGGTCGGTGAACGCGCCGGCCGAACTGAGAGACGCAGGTACCCGGTCGGACCTGTTGAACGTAATTGCCGGCGGAGCTGGGAGACGTAGACACCCGTGGAACTGGTGGACGTAATTGCTGGAGGGGTTGGGAGACGCAGACGCCCGACGAGTCGGTGGACGCAGACGCCCAGGAACTGGCGGACGCAGACGCCGGAGGTGCCTGCGAGGTCGATGCCGGGCGGAGGTGATGGACGACCGCTTTCACAGAGATGCGCCGACCGAGGCGACCTGCTCCGGTTGGACCCGACGATCGACGGGGAGCGCGAGGACGTGATCTGCGAGATACTGCGCCGTCGCGTAGGTCGGGGTCTCCCTCACGAGAGTCGGGAGCCGCGGCCAGGTGTGGACGTCGATACCGGCCGCCGTCAGTCGGTTCCGGACTCGACCCGGTCGATCGGCCTCCACCGGCGCGCACTGCGGACAGATACCCTCCGGAAGGTCTCCAAAGAGCGGTCGAACACCGGTCGAACGTGCACACGCGTCGAGCCACGCGCGATACGTCTGACGGCGACGGTCGCGGACGGCGATCGGATCGGTTCGCGCACAGACGACCGCGGTCAGTTTCGAACAGGGTCGCTTGGCGGCTTCGTAGCGCGCCGCAGGCGGCGCCACGCCGGCGCCGTAGAACCGTTCTTCGACCGACGCGAACCGTCGTGAGAGGCCCGGCCGACGGTCCAGTGCCCGTCTGATCGCGCGTGTGAAGACGAACCGGGCGTCCGCGCCGGTGAGCGTCCCCCTGACGCCAGAACAGTCGGACTGTTCGAACCGCCCGCGCAACGCCTCGTTCCGGACGTAACAGATCGCGCCGTTCGGCACGGGAAACGTCTTCCAGAGGCTGGTGACGCCCGCGTCGCCTCGTGTGCCGAGGAGGTGACCATCGGAGACGCTCAGGGTCGCGTGCGCGTTGTCGTCGACGAGATAGCAATCGTACTCGCGGGCGACGCTCGCGACCCGCTCGCGTGCCGGCTGGGGGAACCCGAAGTAGTCGATGGTAACTATGGCGATCGTGTCGCCGTCGACACGGCGACGCACGTCGGCGACGGACGGTTTCAGCTCTGGGCTGATCACGTAGTACCGGGGCTCGACGCCGAGTTCCCGGAGCGGTTCCGGGACCGCGTCCGGGACGTACGCCGGAAGGAGGACGTTCCACCGCCGGTCTGACGGTTCCTCCCTCCCGAATCTCCGCCGACGGCAAACCGCCCGGTCCGACTGCGACGGCAGCATCGCGGCCACGACGTCCCGGAGCGCCACCTTTCCGGACCCGTAGAGCCAGTAGTCGTCCACGTATCGTTCGACGAAGTCGAAGATGTCGGCCGGACGTCGGTTCGACCGATGGGTCGGGCGATCGATCCCAGGCGACCGGTCGTCCCGATCGGCCGCGTCCATCGAGCCCTCGATCTCCGGTGACCGGGCGATCGGGTCGACAGCGTCCATCGAGCGATCGGTCATCGGTGACCACGGTCGCACCGAGGGTCGACGTTGCCAGGTTCCATCGCGCCGACCGACGGCGGACCGGGACATTAGCATCCGTTCGCTACACCGGTCGAGCCCAGTGTACGACCGCCGTACGTCGGGCACGCCGACCCATCACGGACGCAGACTCCTCGTGAAACGCGAACGTACGCGCTGAACAGACGCGATAACAAAGCGACAGAGCGCGAACAGCCGCCCATGGAGGGATCCGCGGAGACGTCCGGGCCCGACCTCCTGCTGGTCGGCCTGGACGGGTGCTGTCACCCGATTCTCGAGGCACAGTTGGACACGGGAACGACACCGACGATCGATCGACTGGTCAGGACGGGCCCCGACGGGCCGCTCGAGTCGCAGATACCGCCGTGGACCGCGAGCGCGTGGCCATCGCTGTACACCGGCACCAACCCCGGAAAGCACGGCGTCTTCGACTTCCTCACCTTCGACGGCTACGACTGGGACGTCGTCAACGCGACGCACGTCCGTACGCGTCCCGTCTGGGAACTGCTCTCGGAACACGGGCACACCAGCGTCGTGGTCAACGTGCCGGTGACCCACCCGGCTCGCCCGTTCGACGGGGCGCTGATCCCGGGGCTTACCGCACCCGAGGACCCCCACTGTCACCCGGACGGCCTGCTCGCGGATGTCGAGGAGGCGATCGGACCCTATCACATCTATCCACAGAGCTGGGACGACGTCGACGGAATCGCGGCCTACGAGCGGACGATTCGCCGACGTGGTGGGGCGTTTCGATACCTCCTCGACCGGTTCGACCCGGCGTTCGCGTTCGTACAGTTCCAGCTGACCGACTCCGTGTTCCACGAACGCCCCGACGACGAGGACGCCGTGGCAGCCGTCTACCGGGCTGTCGACCGCGAACTCGAGCGGACGCTCGACGAGTACACTCCGGAGGCCGTGCTCCTCGTCAGCGATCACGGGATGGGTCCAGTCCGCGACGTCGAGGTACGCGTGAACGATATCCTGCGCACCCGCGGTGTCCTGGAGACGCGCCAGGGCGGCGAGGGCATGCCGACGTGGTCTCGCGCCTTCGAGAACGACTTCCTCGAGGGAGAGGACGCGGGCGAGCACGATCCGGGTCCGCTCGAACGGGCGGTCGAACTCGCCGCCAGGGTCGGGATCACGACCCAGCGCGTCGCGGGCGCGCTGGATCGGGTCGGTCTCGCCGAACCGATCGGCCGGCACGTCCCCGGAGACCTCGTCAGGGCCGGCAGCGAGCAAGTCGACTTCCCGAACTCGATCGCGTACGTCCGCTCGAAGAGCGAACTCGGTGTCAGGCTCAACGTCGAGGGCCGAGAACCGAACGGACGCGTTCCCCCCGACGACTACGAGCGCGTCCGAGCGGAGGTCGTGGACGTACTGGACGGTCTGACGACGCCGACCGGTGACGACGTGTTCGAGCGTGTCGGTCCCCGGGAGGACTTCTTCGCGGGTCCGCACGTCGAGAACGGCCCCGACGTCGTGACCGTGCCGCGTGACTTCGACACGGCGATCGTCGCTCGCGTCGCCGGCGAGCCCTATGGAGAGCCGATCGAACCGTGGAACCACGAACGAACGGGCATCGTCTCGGCGACCGGGGACGCGTTCGCGAGCGGATCGATCCCCGACGCTCACCTCTTCGACGTCGCGCCGACGATCTGTGCGCTCTTCGGCGTCCCGATAGACGAAACCATGGACGGCGCCCCACTCCCGATCGTCGACGAGACAGAGACGGCCACCTATCCGGCGTACGATCCCGGTCCGACGACACGCACCGACGACCGAGCCGTCGAGGACCGCCTCTCCGATCTCGGGTACCTATGAGCGTCGATATCGACTGGTACGACGTCGAAACCGAGGCCGACGAGTGGAATCGACTGGTCGAGCGCGCGCCGCGGTCCAATCCGCTCTTCCGGGCGGAGGCGCTCGCGCTGCAGGCGGCCGAGACGGGGACGACCGTCCACGCGCTGCCGGGTTCAAAGGACAGGAGCCGGTCGGGATCTTCCCGGCGTTCGAACTGACGAAAGGGCCGTTTTCGGCCGTCTTCTCCCCACCGCCACACTCCTGGTCCGTCTACCTCGGGCCGACGCTCCACTCGATGGACCACCTCAAGCGACGGAAATCGGACAGGCGAGTCCAGGCGTTCGTCGAGCGCTGTCTCGATCGGCTCGAAGAACGCTGTGGCCCGGTCTACTGGAAGGTGACGACGGCGGGGATCGCCGATCTCCGACCGTTCACCTGGAACGAGTTCGACGTGACCGTCGGGTACACGTACGTCGTGGATCTCGATGCGTCGAAGGAGGCCGTCCTGGAGCGTTTCAGCGGAGACGCCCGCCGAAACGTTCAGTCGACTCCGGATGCCGTCGCGGTCGACGTGGCGGGACGGGAGGCGATCGAACCGATAATCGACCAGGTCACCGCCAGATACGAGAGTCAGGGTCGTCCATTCCACCTCGACGCATCGTACGTCAGAGCGCTCTACGACGCGCTCCCGGCGGGGAGCGTTCGCCCCTACGTCTGTCGCGTCGACGGAGAATTTCGCGGTGGAATCCTGGTCCTCGCGTCCGAAGACACGCTGTTTCGCTGGCAAGGCGGCGTGAAGCTCGAGGCGACGGACGTGCCTGTCAACGATCTGCTCGACTGGCAGATCATCGCGGACGGGATCGACGACGGATCGGAGCGGTACGACCTGGTCGGCGCGGGCGTACCGAGCATCAATCGGTACAAGGCGAAGTTCAACCCGCGACTCGAAACCCATCACACGATCACGCGCGCCACACTCGGCGTCGATCGACTCGTCGAGGGATACGAGCGGGCGTTCGACCGGGGCACGCGGTGACGACCGGGGCGACCGCGATCGGGTACCGACGTGCCGGAGCCTGAGACGTGTGGTCCGACGGCCGTCCGCAGTGACCGGGTCGACGGGAGAGCCGAAACCGAGGACAGTGGGCCTGAATCGCGTCGGTTCGACAGACCACCGTGGCGTCTATCGGACGTCAGCCGTCTACCTGTGTGCTTCGGGGATGAAGTCCGACGTTTTCATCTCTCGATAGGTCGAACACTCGGGGCACGCGTGGACGACGTCGCGGTTGTCGCCGAACACCCGGGCGAACTGTCTGGTGACGCGATTTCCGCACGAGACGCAGTTCGGGGCGGCCGTTTGACGGTCCTCTTCGAGCGGGGTCCATCTGGCGTCGTATTCGGGTGCCATAGGGGATCGGTAGCGACAGGACCCTATTTATTATGGAGGTCGTACCGGGTACGATTCAGCCGCGATCCCCCACCGGATTCGGTTCGGCCGTAGCCGACCTGAGGAGAGACAAACCGGCCTCCTGCTTTCGATAATGGGAATATTTACGACCGGTATCGTCTCGTTAATCCCACCTATTCGGACGCTATCGTCACGACGAGGGTCCGGTCTACTCTACAGTGACGCTCTTCGCCAAGTTACGGGGCTTGTCGATCGCTCGTTCGAGCAACGACGCCGCGTGGTAGGAGAGTAACTGGAGTTGCACCGTCGCGAGAATCCCCGACAGGGTCGGGTCGACGTCCGGAATTCGAAGGTGCGCGTCGGCGACGTCGAGTGCTGGATGGCCATCCGGACAGACGGCGACGATCGGCGCTCCGCGAGTTGCCGCCTCCTCGGCGTTCTTCAGCGTCTGGGCGTCCTCCGTCCCGGTGAAGACGGTAACCACCGGCGTCTCCGGCGTCACCAGCGCGAGCGGGCCGTGTTTGAGTTCACCGGCCGCGAACCCTTCGGCGTGCTCGTACGTGATCTCCTTGAACTTGAGTGCCCCCTCGAGTGCCACCGGATAGCCGAGCCCACGTCCGATGAAGAAGTACGCTCGATCGTCTCGGTACCGTCGAGCGATCGACTCGGCCGACGACGTCTCGAGGAGGTCCGCCACGAGCGACGGCAATCGGTCGAGATCCGACCAGCGGTCCGCGACGGATGACGAACGGGCCTCGGCCACGTCGGCCTTCGCGGGAGGCGATCGTGTGCCGGCCGTTTCGTCCGCGATTCGGCGTGCGAGCATCGTCAACAGAATCGCCTGCGACGAGAACGTCTTCGTGGCGGCGACGCCGATTTCCGGCCCTGCACGGATAAACAGGCGATGATCGGCGTCGCGTGCCGCGCTGGACCCGATCACGTTCGTGACGGCGAGCGTGGTCGCGTCACTCTCCCCGGCCCGGCGAAGCGCATCGAGCGTGTCCGCCGTCTCGCCGCTCTGTGTCACGGCGACGACGAGCGTCCGCTCGTCGACTGGCGGGGCGGCGACCCCGTACTCGTTCGCCAGCAGCGCCACCGCGTCGATGCCGGCTCGTCGAAGACTGATCTCACCGTATCGAGCGGCGTGATAGGACGTTCCGCAGGCGACCAGGACGACCCGATCGACGTCGGAGAACGTCCCATCCGGGACGGTTTCGAACGAGACGGCACCGGTTCGCGAGTCGTATCGACCCTCCGTCGCCTGGGCGATCGACGTCGGTTGTTCGGTGATCTCCTTTAACATGTAGTGATCGAACTCCCCCTTTCCCGTCTCCTCCGGGTCCCACTCGACGCGCTCACGACGGCGACGAACCGCCTCTCCGGTCGCATCGGTGATCGAACACCCATCCGGACCGAGCTCGACGACGTCACCGTCTTCGAGGTAGATCACGTCGTCGGTGTACTCGAGGAACGCTGGAACGTCACTCGCGAGGTAGTAGCCGTCTTTGGCGATGCCGACGACGAGCGGTGATCCGTTACGAGCAGCGTAGAGCGAGTGCTCGCCGTCTCGCATAGCCGCGACCGCGTAGCTCCCGGCGAGTTCGTCGATCGAGCGCCTGAACGCCGTCGCCATGTCGTCACCCCGATCGAGGTAGTGCTGTATCAGGTGCGGGACGACCTCCGTGTCGGTGTCGCTCGAGAACTCGTGGCCCGCCGCCTCGAGGTCCGTCTTGAGCGACGCGTAGTTCTCGATGATTCCGTTGTGGACGACGGCCACGTCCGCGGTGGTATCGGTGTGAGGATGTGCGTTCTCGTCAGTCGGTGGGCCGTGCGTGCTCCACCGCGTGTGACCGATACCGAGGTGACCCTCGAGACGTGACCGGTCGATCGCAGCGAGGAGGTCGTCGACCGTGCCCGACCGCTTGGCGACGTCGATCCCGGATCCGTTCTGGATCGCGATACCCGCCGAATCGTAGCCGCGGTACTCGAGGTTCTGCAGTCCGGTGAGAAGCGGTTCGAGTGCGTCGCCCGTGCCGACGTGGCCGACGATTCCGCACATCAGGTCGACCCCTCCGGCCCTGCGCCGTCGGTCTCGTCACGTGAGCCCGCCAGTCCGCGGTGTGATCGACCGTGCTGTGATACGTCGCTCATAGACACAGCCAACTCACTCGCTTCTATTACTATTGAGAGGCTACACGCGCCGGTAGCCGCCGTAAGCAGTATCGTATCGGCACCGACCGCGATCGACCGGTCGCAGCGATCGTCCGGCTTCGACGGCCGATTCGAGAGCCTCGCCATCGTCTTCGGGCGCGCGCTCGGGCCACAGAATCGATTCGATTCAGGAGACACTGCGGTTGGAACGCGGCCGCCGAGGACGGCCGAACGCGCAGACACGTACGGACCGGCTACCGACCGACGCGGAGTCGACCGGGTCACCGGCGGATACGCAGGACGAAGCGATCCGATCGGTCACGGTCCCGGCCACGTTGTTCAGACCGCCTTCTGACCAGGCGAGACTGTACGGCCGACGGGTCGCTGGGTCAGAACGGCGGCGCGTGAGTTCGCGAGTCACGACCCGATCACCTCTCGGGAATTCGACGGATTTCACCCGGGGATTCGACGGATTTCAGTCGGACGGATCCGTCCGTCGCCGATGAACCGTCGACCCGGAGACGAAGACGAACTCGGCCTACTCGTACGCCGGACGCTGTGCCTGGATGATCGAGGACAGTTGCGCCTGTTCGTCTGCGAGGAGTTCCGTGAAATCGTCGGCGGTGATGATCCCCTCCAAGTTCCCGTCCGCATCGGTTACGGGCAGCCGTCTGACCCCGTTTTCCGCCATCCGCTCGGCGGCCGTGTAGAAGCCGTCCGAGTCCGTGACTGTGGTGAGGTCCTCGGACATGACGTCAGCAGCCGTCGTGTCGTCCGGGTTCGAGCCGTTACCGAGGACGCGCGTCGCCAGGTCGCGGTCGGTGACGATACCGACCGGTTCGTCCCCGTCCGTGACGACGACGCTCCCGACGTGCTCGTCGTCCATGCGGCTCGCAATCTTCGATACCGGTTCGTCCGCTTCTGCCGTAACCACCGTGCTTCTGGCGAGGTTCTGGACAGGCATGGGCGTCTTCTTCTGCCCACGGGCGACGGCTTAAATCCCGGTCGGACTGCTCACTGCTGGCGACTGTCAGCCCGGGACGAGAGACGGACGACCCAGAGCAGTTCGATCACCCCAGCAGGTACCGTACCCGCGGATATCGTTCGACCAGCGGCCGGCCGTCGACGCGGTACCGCTCGACGTACCGATCGAGGCCGGCGATCCGACCGGCCCCGAACGCGGCGAGCGAGAGGAACACGAGCGCGTACAACAGGTCGCTGGTGGCGTACCCGTGTCCGGCGTCCCAGTTTCCCAGGTAGTACAGGAGAGTCATGATCGTGCCCCAGAACGCGGCCAATCGCGTGAGGGCACCGACGAGCAGTCCCAGGCCGACGAAGAGTTCTCCCCATGGAACGGCGACGTCGACGAAGGCGACGAACCAGTCGACCTGACTCGCCGAGACGAACAGGTCCGCCGCCGGTCCGGCCTCTCTCCCCGCGAGATATCCTCTCGCAGTAAAGTCGCCGGCGAACACTTTCGACAGGCCGGCCTCGACGAACGTGGCACCCATCAACAGCCTGAGCGCCAGGATGAACCAGGTAGCGTGGCCATGCAGTTCACAAACCGCGGTGAAACCGCCGACACTACTCTCTATACGCGTAGTCTTATCGTACATAAATTAATATAGAAACTAGTGGAACTTAATTGTATTGTCCCGTCCGGCCATCCTCGTCCCTCCCGGTGCGGACGATGTGCACTCCCGGAGCGACACGCCGTCCAGTGCACCGATCGATACGGGCGAGCGAAGCGAAGACGTCGACATCACTGGGACAGTCACCGGCCGGAACTCGTCGGCCTCGACGGTGTCGCGTCCGTCTCTCCGATCGACCGGTCCGAAAAATCGTCCACACGACTGGGACACCGGTCGGCCGTCGATCGGGGTGGTCAATTGTCGTGCGTACGGTCAGGACGCGACGGTTCACCAGGCCGATAGGGCGGCGAATGGCTCGCTCGCTACTGACGACGCCGTCGAACCGCCGATGACGCCGTGACGGATGGACACCGTCCGGAGACGTCGATCACCTCGATTCACGTGCCTGCGTGGTGTGACCATGGGCAGCGCGAACCGCCCGGCCGTCGAACACGCAACCGTGTGTCTACACTACTGAACGGCGACGAGAAACCGAGATTGCCGTCCGACGGACGTCGAGAGGCACCGTTCGTGCCGCCGACTCACCCGAGGATGTACCGCATCCACGGATACCGTTCGACGAGTTCCTGCCCGCCGACCTGGAGGGACTCCAGGTACCGATCGAGTCCGAAGATTCGGCCCGCACCGAACGCGGCGACCGAGAGGAACACGAGCATGTACGCGAAGTCGCCGTTGATGTAGCCGTGTGAGACCTCCCAGTTGCCGAGGTAGAACGTGAGCATCATGAACGCGCCCCAGAACGCCGCGAGCCGGGTAAGTGCGCCGACGAGCAGTCCCAGACCGATGAGGACCTCTCCCCACGGAACGGCCACGTTGACGAACTCGACGAACCAGCCGACCTCGGCCATCGAGGTGAACAGGTCGGCCGCCGGTCCAGCCTGGCGACTCGCGAGGTAGCCACCGGCACTGAAGGGGTCCGACGCGAGGACCTTGTCGACGCCGCTCTGGAGGAACGCCAGTCCCATCATGAGCCTGAGAGCGAGTATGAACCAGACCGAAAGTGTGTGTAGTTTTCCGCTGGCCGTGAATCCTGCGACCCTGCTTTCCAGGGTAACTTCGTTCGTTGCCATAGGATACCACACTGAACGTCACATACTTAATAGTGTGTGCGATTTTGCCGATCGATTCACAGCGTGTCCACTGGCCGTCAGGTCCCGCCGCGGACGACGTGGCCGTACTTCAACGACGCGACGAACACACCGCCGCCGAGCGCGTTTCCGACGGTCGCGAGTACGAGGAAGACGAGATAGTCGCCGACCGTAACGGCATTCGTGACGAGCAACCCGAACAGCACTTCGACGTTGCCGGCGATCGAGTGAGGGAGGTGCAGGAGACCGATCGTAGCCGTCACGATCCAGATGAGGAGGAGTCGGCTGGTGGTGTCCTGTGCAGCCGTGATGAGCCAGGCGAGCAGTCCCATCAGCCACCCCGCGAAGATCCCGGCCACGAAAAGCCAGTACACGTCGTGCGTGACGAGTTTGTAGGAGATCTCGGCGAACGCGTCCGTCGAGACGACGCCGAGACCTGGCATCAACTGGACCGCGAGGACGGTAAATAGCGCGCCACCGATCACGTTTCCGACGTACACGAGTCCCCAGAGGCGGGTGAGCTGGCCGACCGTCGCTTGTCCGTCGAGGACGGGGATCACGGCGAGCGTCGTGTGTTCCGTGAACAGCTCCGATCGACCGATGATGACGAAGATGAATCCGACGGCGTAGGCACTCGCGACGAGCACCTCCGTGAGAAGATCGCCAAAGCCACCCGTCGAGAGGGTCAAGACGACGGCCATCAGCAACGGACCGAATCCGATGTCGAGTCCGGCGGAGAATCCCGAGAGGAGCAGTCCCGACCGTTCACGGTTCATCTCGTGAACGCCGCTGTCGATCAACGAAGACAGAACGTCTCGCGTCGGACGCTGATCGGCGGCCGACGCCGTCGGCGTCGACAGGTCGGTCTCGTCGGTCGGTCCTGCAGTCGACACCGCCGACGTACCGTCGTCACGATCGGTCACGAGATCGTCGTGGTGGCCTACGGGGGCCACGCATGCAAACCTTCCGTTCTCCCCCACCCGTTTTGCGAACGTCCTCGTCTAGTCGGTTTCCCGGGACCATCGACGACCCGTACCTGACCTTATATTTGATAATAGGTCATAATACAACATATAATCATTATAGCGTATCCTCTTATCCGATCGTGTGAACACCTGTCGTATGAGCCGGCACGAAGCGAACACGCCACCGCACGCCACGGGGCTCGCCCCCGGCGACGAACGAGGGAGTTGTGGAGTCGGCATCGTGGCCGACCTGGAATCGGACGGGAGTCACCAGATCGTCGACGACGGTCTCTCGCTGCTCGAACGGCTCGAACACCGCGGCACGACCGGCGCCGAGGCGAACACTGGCGATGGGGCCGGAATACTCCTCCAAACGCCCGATCGATTCTTCCGAGACGTCCTCGAGGTGTCGCTTCCGGATATCTACGCGGCGGGAACGATCTTCCTCCCGACGGACGAATCGGCCCGAGCACGGATCGTCGAACTGGTCGAAACCGTCCTTTCGAGGTACGACCTGGAGACGACGACGTGGCGTCGCGTTCCGACCGACGACCGGGGCCTCGGCGAAACTGCACGCGAATCGGAACCCGCAGTCTACCAGTGCTTCGTCGTCCCGGCAGCCGAACTCGACGGTGCGGATCCAGATGCGTTCGATCGACAGCTGTACGTCGCCCGACGCGCACTCGAGTCGGAGATTTCGGCGCTGGACGCGCCCGGAACGGACGACACGTACGTGTGTTCACTCGACCGGGAGACGGTCGTCTACAAGGGGTTGTTGACCGGGAGGCAACTGTCGTCGTACTACCCCGACCTCACCGACGATCGGGTAGAATCGACGTTCGCGATGGTTCACGAGCGCTTCTCGACGAACACGCTCGGGGCCTGGCACCTCGCCCACCCGCACCGGCGGACGATCCACAACGGCGAGTTCAACACGCTGCGAGGGAACGTCAACTGGATGCGGGCCCGCGAAGCGGACCTCGCGAGCGACGACCTCCCAGATATCGAGGCGATCCGGCCGATCGTGGCGGACGAGGACCAGTCGGATACCGCCTGCCTCGACGAGGTGATAGACCTCCTCCTCGCGGGGGGTCGGTCACTCCCGCACTGTCTTCGGCTGCTGATTCCTGAAGCCTGGCGAAAAGACGAAACCATGGCCGACGACCGTCGTGAGTGGTACGACTATCACGCGTCGCTCGTCGAACCCTGGGACGGACCCGCGCTGGTCGCGGCGACCGACGGCAGGCGAATCGCCACGCTGCTCGACAGGAACGGGCTCAGACCCTGCCGGTACGAGGTGACGACCGACGGCCGGGTACTCATGGCGAGCGAGACCGGCGCCATCGAACTCGAACCCGACGCCATCGTCGAACGCGGCCGACTGGAACCCGGCGAGTTGCTCGTCGTCGATCCGGAATCCGGCCGAGTGCGGACGGACGACGAGGTCTTCGACGACCTCGTCGACGATCGCTACGGCCGGTGGGTCGCGAACGAACAGCGCCGACTCGGCGACGGTAAGACCGACGAGACGGAAGGCCCGCCCTCGACGAGTCCGCCGTCGGACCTCCGTGCCCGCCAGGCGGCGTTCGGCTACACGCACGACGAACTCGAGACGCTCGTCGAACCGATGGCCCGCACCGGGATGGATCCCGTCGGCTCGATGGGCGACGACACGCCCCTGTCCGTCCTCGCGTCGGTGAACCGCCCGCTCCCGTCGTACTTCCGTCAGCTGTTCGCCCAGGTGACCAACCCGCCGCTCGACTACGTCCGGGAGGACCTCGTCACCAGCCTCGAGTGTCGCCTCGGCCGTCAGCGCAACCTGCTCGGGGAGTCACCGGAACACGCCCGACAACTCGTCCTCGACTCCCCCATTCTCACTGAAGACGAACTCGAACGAGTTCGAACCCCCGGAGGTGACGGGCTCGGCGTGACCACGGTCGACACGACGTTTCCGGTCGATGACGCGGAACCCGCCGACGAGTCGCCAGCCGAGTACGGTTCGGTGGCCAGCAGCGACCAGGCCAGTACCGGGTTGCAGGCGACTGACGGTGGCGAGCGCCTGGAAGCCGCCGTGGATCGACTCCGACGGCGCGTCGCCGACGCTATCGAGGACGGACACGAACTGGTGATCCTCTCGGACCGTGCGGTCGGGCCAGATCGGACGGCGATTCCGAGTCTCCTCGCGGTCAGCGCCGTCCACCAGCACCTCGTCAGAGAGGGACTTCGTACGCGAGCGGGCGTGATCGTCGAATCGGGGGATCCCCGGACGGTACATCAGGCGGCCACGCTGATCGGCTACGGTGCCGGTGCCATCTGCCCAACGCTCGCGTACGACACCATCCGCGACATCACCAGCGGACCGGACGGTGCCGACGCCGACGCAGCGATCGACGCGTACGTCGGCGCGCTGGAAGATGGCCTCTCGAAGACGATGGCGAAGATGGGCATCTCCACGGTCGAGAGCTACCGGGGAGCCCAGATCTTCGAGGCCGTCGGGCTCGCAGACGACGTCGTCGACGAGTACTTCACAGGGACCGAGACGTCGATCGGCGGCATCGGACTCGCGGAACTCGAGGCCGACCAGCTCGCGAGACACCGGGCCGGGTACACAGGGTCCGACGCGTCGATCGAGCGGACGGGTGAGTTCACGAACCGATCGAACGGCGTCCACCACCAGTGGAACCCGGAGACGGTCGGCGCGTTGCAAGACGCCGTTCGGACGGGCGACTTCGATCGCTACCTGGAGTTCGCCGACACGATAAACGATCAGAGCGAGCAACTCCAGACCCTCCGCGGTCTGCTCGCGTTCGACTCCGATCGTGAGCCGATACCGATCTCGGACGTCGAGCCGATCGCAGACATCGTGACGCGGTTCTCGACCGCGGCGATGTCGCTGGGCAGCCTGTCTCCCGAAGCACACGAGAACAACGCGATCGCCACCAACCGCATCGGAGCCAAGGCGAACACCGGAGAGGGCGGCGAACCGCCCGAACGGTTCGGAACCGAACGGGAGTGTTCCGTAAAACAGATCGCATCCGCTCGGTTCGGGGTCACGTCGACGTACCTCGCCGCTGCGGACGAACTCCAGATAAAGATGGCGCAGGGCTCGAAGCCCGGTGAGGGTGGTCACCTTCCCGGATCGAAGGTCGGCGAGGAGATCGCCCGCATCCGCAAGTCGACGCCGGGCGTCGGACTCATCTCGCCACCGCCGCTGCACGACATCTACTCCATCGAGGACCTGAAACAACTCATTTACGACCTCAAAGCGGCCAACGAGGACGCAGACGTCAACGTGAAGCTGGTCAGCGAGGCCGGGATCGGGACGATCGCGGCGGGCGTCGCCAAGGCCAACGCGGACGTGGTACACATCTCCGGTCACTCGGGTGGCACGGGCGCCTCTCCACGGACGTCGATCAAACACGCCGGTCGACCGTGGGAGCTCGGCCTCGCGGAGGCGAATCAGCTGCTGTGTGAGACCGGTCTCCGAGATCGTATCCGCGTCTCGGTCGACGGAGGGTTGAAGACGGGGCGCGACGTCGCCGTCGCCGCCTTGCTGGGCGCCGAAGAGTACGTCTTCGGCACCGCGTCGCTCGTCTCGGAGGGGTGCGTGATGGCTCGACAGTGTCACGAGAACACCTGTCCCGTCGGGATCGCGACACAGCGAGGCGACCTTCGTGAACGCTTCCCCGGCGAACCAGCCCACGTCGTCAATTACCTGACCTTCGTCGCCGGCGAACTACGCGAACACATGGCGGCGCTCGGATTCGAGACCGTCGAAGAGATGGTCGGTCGCGTCGAGTGCCTCCGGCAAGACTCCAACGGCGGCCGTGGCGGGCGCGATACCGGCGGGGAGACCGGGGGTCAGGTTCCCCCCGTCGACCTCTCGGCGATGCTCGCCGAACCGGACGGTACCGTGCGAACGAAGCGTCGCGAGCAGGATCACGACCTCGCCGATCACTTCGATCGTGAACTGATCGAGTGGGCCGAGCCGGCTCTGACCGACGGAGACTCGGTGTCCGTCTCGACCTGTATCGGAAACGTCGACCGCGCGGTCGGAACGATGCTCTCGAACCGCGTGGCGAGTCGGTACGGCGAGGCTGGCCTTCCCGCCGAGACGATCTCGGTGTCCCTCGACGGGACGGCGGGCCAGAGCTTCGGTGCGTTCCTCGCGAGCGGCGTCGCGTTACACCTCACCGGCGTCGCCAACGACTACGTGGGAAAAGGTCTCTCTGGCGGGCTCGTCACCGTCGATGCGCCGAACGCCGTCCGCTACGACCCGGCCGAGACGGTCGCGATCGGCAACGTCGCGCTCTACGGTGCCACCGACGGCGAGTGTTACGTCGAAGGCGTCGCCGGCGAGCGCTTCGCGGTCAGAAACTCGGGAGCGAAGGCGGTCGTCGAGGGCGTCGGTGATCACGGCTGTGAGTACATGACCGGTGGCGTCGTCGCGGTCCTGGGGGAGATCGGACGCAACTTCGGCGCCGGCATGTCCGGCGGCGTCGCGTACGTCTACGACCCGACGGGCGAACGCAGCGCGAGGATCACCGCCGATTCGGTATCGGTCGACGACGCCCCGTCGGACCGAGACGAAGCGATCCTCCACCGCCTGCTCGAGAACCACGTGGCCTACACCGACTCCGAACGAGCGTCTGCCCTGCTCTCGGAGTGGCCCGCGGTCTGTGACGACTTCGTCGTCGTCATGCCCGACGCCTACCAGGAAGCCGTCGCCGAGGACGGTCGGGCCGACGTCCGGACCGACCTGCCGCGGCGTCCGGATCCGACGCGCCCGAACCCACGTGTCGATAGGATCGTGAGCGACGATTAGGGACGTTCGACGGGCCGAACAGGGTCCGTCGGTACGTGTCACTCAGCCGGCGGCGTCGTCCAGGTGATCCCAGTGGTCGCCGATGACTTCCAGGATCGCTTTCAGCCCCCCGACGACGACCGGGCCGTAGAACAGTCCCATGATGCCGAACGCAGCCGCTCCGCCGAGGATGCCGAGGAGAATTACCGCCGGGTTGAGTTCGGCGTACCGGTCGACGGCGAACGGCCGTAGGTAGTCGTCCGTGACGCCGACCACGACGACGCTGTAGACGAACAGCGCGGCCGCGAAGACTGGTTGTTCGAGCAGGAGGAGGTAGATCACGGCGCCGCCCCAGATGGGGATCGTCCCGATGAGGGGCACCATCGCGAAGACGATCATGACGACCGTCCAGAACGCCGCGTTCGGGATGCCAACGGCGTAGAAACCGATCCCCGCGACCACTCCCTGGACGACGCCGACGAAGACGTGACCGAAGAGTACCGCCCACAGGAGGTCCGAGAATTCGTCGTACAGGTCGCGCTGGACCGCATCCGGGAGCGGCACCGTGCGGTAGAGCCAGTCCACGAGTACGTCGGCATCCTTCAGGAGGTAGTACAACAAAAAGAGCGCGAGCACGATACCGATGAGGAAGGTCGCGAGCGAGCTGAACGCGGCCGTCGACCGTTCGATCGTGGTCATCGCCAGGTCCTGGCTGGAGCCGACCAGTGAGCCGTCGAGAGCGATCTCGCGACCGGTGACCGCCTCGAGACGCGTCTCGAGGGTGTCGAGCCGGATCGACTCCGCGTCGAGGTCTTCGACGACTCGACCGGCGTCGGCCGCGATCGTCGAGAGGACGACCACGAACGGGGCGACGAGCCCGACGATCGTCACCGACACGAGCGTGAGCGCGGCGGTCGCAGACGATACCCGACGTTCGAGGCGCCGCTGGACGGGGTAGAGTGCGTACGCGAGTAGCACCGCCCCGAGGACGTACTGGAGAAACGGCACCACGACGAGTACCGTCAACACGACGAAGACGAGCGCGAGCGCGAGGAGGAATCCCCTGTCGAGACGCACGCGTGATCAGTCCCCTCCATCGGCACGGCGGTGCTTCGCGTCGGCACCTGAATAGTTCACGCCGACGCCGCGACGGTTCGCGATAGACGGCCGAAACCCGTTCATTGAGGTCGTGTTCGTGTAGACGGTAAAAGAGTATGGCGGGCGACGATGGGCCTGACCGCGTCGACGCTCGACTCGACGCGGCAAACGACCGGCGTCACCCGTGCAGGTTCGAGAGGGTCATGATCACGAAGAATCCGAGCACCACCTCGGAGACGAGCCACCCGTTGGCTACGAGCCGATCGCGAACCGAGGGGAGCGCACGCTCGGCTCGATCACCGCCGGCCAAGAGCGTGAGCACGGGGATCGAAAGGACCGCGAGTGTCGCGATGACGAACGGCGCGGCGTGCCAGAGCGGTGCGTCGCGCCCCGAGAGGTACGAACCCACCGCGAGCGACGTGAGAAGATCGGTCGGAAAGAACCCGATCAGGAGAAAGCCCAGCCGAAAGGAGAATCCCGGGGAGGACGACTGGAGAGCCCCCATCCACCGCGGCGGCTCGGCACGGTCCCGGGTGCGATACGTGTGGACCATCGCCAGGACGAGTGCAGCGAGTACGATGGCGATCCGCGCCGTCGAGGGCGATCCCCGGCCGACGACGCCCACGTCGAGGGCGTACGCGGCGGACACGACGAGCGGAACGGAGACCGCCGCCCCGGCGACGAACGCGATCGAGTTCGCTCGCCATCGCTCGCTCGTCGCCAAGAAGACCGCGCTCACGATCTGCGGCCCGGAGATCATGACGACTACCAGTGGGAGGATCTCGAGGATCGTCACGATCACCGTTCACGCCGACGGAGCAATCGCCTGCGGCCTGTGGGTGAAAGCCACCCAAGACGACGAGTGAGAGATGGAACGGCTCACGGCCACGACGAGACCGGCACGCATCCCCGGGCATCTACACCGACAATTCGCTCCCGCAGGCGTCCACACCACGACGCGACTGTCGACCGCTCGGTTATATCCGCCCCCGCCCGGACCCGCCGAGGGTGCCGGTGAGACCGCCGCCGGAGGACGTCGCGTCGTCGCCGCCGAGGCGGCCGAAGTCCATGTCCTCGAAGTACTCCGGTGCGGTGTCCTCGGTGGCGTAAACGTACAGCGCCGTCTTCGCGATGCCGGAGAGTGACTTGCCGATCAGGAGTCCGAGGAGGACGGCGGAACCGCCCACGATCGCAGTCGCGACGAGCCCGGCCGTCCCCAGGCCGCCGACGAGCAGGAAGGTGACGACGCCCACCCCGGCGCCGGCCAGCGCGAGCAGGAACGACACGATATCGATGGCCCCCATCGCGCCGATGGACTCGCCCCATGTGTCCTTGAACGTCCGTGCACTCTCCGTAAACATCTCGCTCACCGATGGATTCCGGAAGACGATCACGGGTACGACGAAGTACGTCATAACGCCCCACGCGACCGCGAAGAGGCCGGCGAGCAACTGCGCGACGAGGTTGTCCTGGCCCTCGATCGCCCGGATGATCACGCCGACGATCGCCGCGACGAGCGACCACGCGAGAAGCGGCCACTTGTGTCGCCACGCGGTGGCGATGGCGTCTCGGATCGACGGCTCTTCGCCACGGAACGCGGTCCGCGTCGCCGCGACCAGCGCCGCCGTGAAGAACGAAGCGACGAAGGTCTCCACGAGGTACGCGACGAACAGCGCCCCGTAGAGGGCCGGCCCCGGCGATTCGAAGAGCGGCCCAGTGGCATAGAGGCTCCCGAACAGCGTGACAACGAACGCGATACCCGACAGGCCTCCGAGTAGCGGGAAGGCGAGCAACTTCGGGTGTGCGCGGAGGACGCGACCGCTGCGCCGTGCCATGCCGAATCCGGTCTTCAGGCGGCTGAACAGTCTCATCTCGCCGACGGTGTTTCATTGTATGCCACTTAGTCGTTCTGTTTACGACCGCACCCACTGGTTCGAGCGATGGGTGCGCCGACGTGGCGATGGTCGACCGACCCAGGAGAAGTGGCCGCTCGTACTGGGTGCGGATAGAGCGGCAGTCGAGGCAGCGATCGTGTCGTCTCCGATGTATCCGCGACGTTCGTCTGGTCGCCGGGACCGCCATCGAAGGCACGTCGAACCGAATGTTGATCACTCGGTCAACGGGAGCGCGACGCCGAAGAGAAACGGTGAGACGAGGCCGACGACGATACCGACGGCCTCGGATGCGGTGAAGAGTGTGTCCTCCCACGCGGGGAGCGCACCAACGAGGGCGTGACCGATCGCTTCGCCCCCCGCACCGAAGACGAGCAGGGAGAGGCCCAGGAGGAATCCGCCTTTCGCCCAGCGCGCGTAGTCCATCCGTCTGCGTCGTGTCATACCAGACCCTGTCTGGGGGGTGCGCTATCGACTTTTCGGTTCGACGGACTGCGCACTAGACGAGCGGGTTCGCTACGTACCGGCTGCGTGACCCGAGCCAACGGTTACACCCCCGAATCCGGGACCGCGCCAAACGACGGTCGCTGCCGACCTGTCGACGGGGAATGAATTTCCCGCCGCGTCGGTACCGATATCGGCATCGGTTTCGACCTCGATCACCTAACTGGTCGAG
Source organism: Halovivax cerinus (assembly GCF_024498195.1). Classification (NCBI taxonomy): domain Archaea; kingdom Methanobacteriati; phylum Methanobacteriota; class Halobacteria; order Halobacteriales; family Natrialbaceae; genus Halovivax; species Halovivax cerinus. Next base: position 2,856,828 of record NZ_CP101824.1, on the reverse strand, counting down.
ACAGCACGACACCGGATTGCGTCCAGTCGAACGGATTCTGCACCGGGGCGGACGGGGGTGCCGCTCAGTGATCGACGATCTCGGGTTCGAACGCCGCTACGTGGTCGAGTATCGAATCGACGGCCGCCTCGTCGACGTCGTTCTGTCGAAGGGCGTCGGCGAGATACGTCGTGACCCTGTCGAACGCCTCCTCGGTGATCCCCAACCTCTCGTGGGCTCGTTCCATGTCGTCACCCTCGTACGAGGCGGGACCGCCGGCGACGGCGCTCACGAACTGCACCTGGTGGGCGAACAGGGCCCCGCGATCGGTTCCCTCGAAGTACGGTTCGAGCACCGGATCGTCGAAGACCAAGTCGTAGAAGTCGGAGACGACGGCCTCGACGGTCTCCGACCCGCCGATACTGTCGTAGATGGAGTTGTGTTGTGACATCACCTCCACCAATATCGATCCGCGATAAAGTGTTTGCGAAAGAACACGTTCGGGAGAAAATTCAAGTATCGGTACGGTCCGAACGGTATCGAGGGCGATCAGTCGACCGTCGGCACGAATCCTATCGGGTCACGGCCCGATCGGTTCGCCAACTGCCGATCCCATCGTCCGTAATTTCGAGAGGCGGTTTGTGATACGATTCGCGTAGCCAGTCGTCACTCGGCGTGACTCTCCTTAGGCCTGTCGAGCCCGCTCACTGACGCTGACGTCGTGGACGTCGAACTCGTCGTCGACCACTATCTCAGCAGTAGAGTCGTGGCACGAGACGACGATCGTGACCCGACTGGAATCGTCGGAATCGGGCCGGCCGATCACGGTCGGAAGCACGTCCTCCGTCTCGCGCATACCGGTCGACCGCTCGATCGGAACCCCGATCTCCAGGAGTGCGTTCGTCACGAGCGGGTCGAACTGGAGCGCGCTGACGACGTCGACCGTCGCGAGCCACGAACACGTCTCGCAGGTCAATTCCACCGTCGGCGTCGACTCGCCGTCGAGGCGCTCGCGTGGGATCGTCGATCGCACTACTCCGGCACACGACGGACACTGCCCCGTCGCGGCCAGTCCGACGTGGTACATCATCCGGTCGTAGAGCGCCCCGAAGCAGTCGGTCCCCGCACGAACGGCCACCCCGTTCTTCGGAAATCGATACGTTAGTCCCCAGAACTCGTCGCAGGCGGGGCACTCGACGGTGAGGTACTCCTGCTCGTAGCGCCACCCCAGGTCCGTCTCGCAGTAGGGACAGCGCTCGTCGATCTCCACGTCGACCGCGATCGACTCGGTCGGCCGGTTCGCCAGGACCGCCTCGTAGAGCCCGATGGCGCTCGCCGTCGGCACGTAGCCGCCATCGACCTTCTCCACGTAGGCGCCGCGAAGCTTCTCCAGGTGGTAGTTGAACTTGCCGCTGTCTTCGACCCCCGTCGCGGACATCAGTTCGGCGTACGACAGGGTTCGGTCCGCTCGTACCTCGTCGCGGGAGTCGGGATCGATCGGCTCGTAGCGCTCGAAGAAGGCTCGCAGCACGTCGAGTCTGATCTCGTGGCCGAGCAGCGCGAACGCGTCCGTCTCCGGCGTTCGCTCCCGGTCGTCGCTCATACGATCGCGGAAGCCCCGGACCACATTGAACCCTCGCATCGGGCACGCGATCGAACCGGACCGCGGTGTGCGGGCTACCCGTGTGAAGTGTAGTTCACAGAAACGTTAGTACCCCAACCGTCCTGGACCCACCTAGTGACCGAACCCGCATCCGCCTCCGAGACGACATCGGTGGTGTCACGCCTCCGCGATCGGATCGGTTCCGTGAGTCCGTTCAGCCTCGGGATGCTGGGCGTCGTCGGATTCGTCGGCGACGTCGTCCCGGGGCTCGAGGTACTGTCACTGCTGAAACTCCTGTTTCTGTTCTGGCTGTGGCCGCTCGCCGCCATCCTGGTCGGACTGGGCAAGGACGTCGTCGGCCTCGACGACGAATCGGCGGCGCCGGAACCGCGCGACTGGATCGAGATGGAGATGGGAACGGTCGCCCAGCTCGCTTTCCTGTTCGGCGTCGTCCTGTCTGTGGTAAATCCCCCGATGGCCAGACAGGACATCTCGCAGCTGCTCGGGAGCGTCGTCGCGATCGCCAGACATCGGGGATCGCTTCCGGGTCCGGAGACCTTCGATCAGGAGGTCGACTACAGGCTTCCCGTCGACGGGTCGTGGACGGTGGTCAACGGCAGCCCGATCAAGGAGTGGTCACACTCGTGGTTCCCGGCGACGCAGCGCTACGCGTACGACTTCGTGATCACCGACGAGGAGGGACGGACCCGGCCGGCTGGCACAGACGAGTGCGTGGCAAACTACTACTGCTACGACGAACCCGTCCTCGCACCGGCAGACGGTGTCGTCGTGACCGTCCGCGACGGCGATCCGGAACTCGGCCGGGGCGGCGGCTACTCCCACCCGTTCAAGCGAAGCGTCACCGGGAACACCGTCACGATTAGCCACGCCGAGGGGGAGTACAGTTGTCTCGCCCATCTGGTCCCGGGGAGTCTCTCGGTGGCGCCCGGCGACCGCGTCGAGCGTGGACAGCCGGTCGGTCGCTGTGGCCACTCCGGGAACTCCTCCGAACCCCACCTGCACTTCCAGCTCCAGGACCACCCGACGTTCGAGTTCGCCACCGGGCTTCCGATCCGCTTCGACGACGTCGTCAGTGAATCGCCGAGCGTCGACGTAGCCGCGGACGCGGGCTGGGACGATCCCAGCGCTGCGGGATGGCGAGGCGAGAGCGGACTGAACGGGGACGGGAGCGGTCTGAACGCGGTCGGTGACGGTGGTGACGGGGAGCGTGACGGCGATGTCACGGTTAGTGCGGGCGACGGAGACACGCCGGAAACCGGGCGAAGCCAGTACGTCCACGTCGGCCAGCGCGTGACGCACGCGCCGACCGCTGACGCCGACGAACCGGAGGAGGGAGTGGAAGTAGCGGACCGACAGGATGGTGCAGCGCACCGAACGGACGACGGCGCGAGTACACCGTCCGTCCCGGGCGTCGGTCGCGTCGTCGCGCTCGGACGCGTGGCCGCCGGGCTCGCCATCGGCGGGTACGTCGTCCTCCTCGGCGGGATCGTCGGATCGTCCGTCTCGACGGTCGCGCTCGGCCTCGCGGCGATCACCGGGCTGGCGCTCGCGTACCTGCTCGGACGATGGGTGGTAGACGACGGTGACGGCCGGGTCCCGTCGATCAGCTCGGTGGCGGGTGTTGTGCTCGCCGGGGCGGTCGTCGGTACCGTCGCCGCCGGGAATCTGCTGCCGGGCACGACCGCGTTCGTGCTCGGCGGCGCGCTGTTCCTGCTCGGCACCCTGCTGTACGTCGGCGTCTGGGAGTACGGCCGCCGACGTGTGTTTCGCGATGCTGTGTCCACGGCTCGCGGGATCGCGTGACGAGCCACTGTCGCGCCGCATCCTCTGTTGTACAGACCGACGCCGTCCCGACGTCTCCAGGGCCGAACACGGACCGCTATCCATGACAGGATATCGAAAACGGTCGTGACGAGGAATTCGGTGATCGTGACGCGGATTCGGTGGTCGCGACGCGGGTTCGGTGATCGTGACGAGGGAGTCGGTGGTCGCGACGCGGTTTCGGGAACTGGACGGCCGCTAACCGGTCAGGAGTGTCGCCTCAGTCGGTGATCGCGTCCGTATAGCCTTCGAGGAAGAACTTCCCGATCCAGAGGCCGGCGATACCGGCGCCGACGACGAGTATCGCGAGCGACGGGGCGGTGCCGTCGACCGATTGGGCCGCCCCGAGCGTCATCCCCAGCACGACGAGAATTCCGACGTCGTCGCGGAGGCTCCAGTCGTCCATACAGGGGATTCACGTCACTGGAACATAACGATTGCCATGAGACCGGACGGTGTCGGCGGGCGTGTGAAATCGAGCGTACCGTCATCGCACGAGCTGGTCCGACCGACGTATCTCTATCGTGAACCCGCGTATCAGTCCGACTCGACGGCGTGACCGTCCACCCGTTCTAACTCACCGTCGTTCGTCACGACCGCGTCGTACGCTACATCGACTCGGAAGTCATTTTCAGACACGTTCCCACCCGGAATTCGGTTTCCGTACCGCCCTCCATCACCCGCTGGGCGGTCTCCTCGGCCTCGCGTTCGAGTTGCGGATCGGGGTCGATCTCCAACTCGATACCTTCCTGCGGCATCATCGACAACACGCCGCCTGTCTCGCGTGTCGTCACTGCGTTCCTCCCGCTCGGTCCTCCGGCGGCCCTCACTCCGTTCGCGCCGCCCGGCTGTTGCCTGACGTGTGCCAACTCGTGCGCCAGAAGATGCTGGCCCTCCGCACTTTCCGGATCGAACTCCCCAGAATTGAACGCGATGTGATTCCCGACCGTGAACGCCCGAGCGTTGATGTCCTCACACACCTTCGCAGCCGTCGGCCCGGTGTGAATCCGGACGTCACTGAACGAGTCGCCCATGCGATCCTCCATCGCGCGCTGGATCGACGCGTCGAGCGAGTGGCCCGACGAGGAGATCACGGTCCCGGACCGGCTCGGGCACCTAGGTGTCACTGGGCCGGCTCTCGTCGTAGGTGTCGATAGTGCTGCGGTGGAGAGACCTCGTTCTGCACGTCGATGTCGTCCGGAATCGGACTCGTGTCCTCGCTGTCCCGGGCCGGCGACCGTGGCTTCGACGAGGAGGGGTGCGCTGGGCCAGCCGCACGTCGTCCTCCGGGCGGATCACGCACCGCGAGACGAACAGCTAGCATCCCCCAGCAGGTGACTACTCTTCGCGCTCCACGATCTCGTACTCAACCTCGTCTTCGATCAGCGGGAGCAGGTATTCCTTCAAGCTGTCTCCGGTCTTCGTGACGGAGTGTTTCGATCGAAACTTCCCCGGCTCGTCGGGCATCGGGCTCAGTTCTGTCTCTCGAATCCCGTCGTTGATGTCTTCTACCTTCTCCTCAAGGTACCAATTGGAGCCGCTGTACGTCGCTGTGCTCTCATCGAGATCGATCTCACCTATCTCCACTCCGTCCTCGATCAGTACGATGTACTCACTCATAGTGCTCTACCTCGTAGTACTGGCCAGCGTTCGCGAACTTATCGTCCTTCTCGAGAGTGGTCTTCACGTCCTTCTTCCACGCCTCGATCGCTCGTTGATCCGGATCGGAACCCGGGTAGGGATCGCTCGAAAACGGGCTCACTTCTGGGTCCTCTCGGTGGAGGTGCGAGATGAGACTACGCTTCGTCGGGCAGGGGTCGAAGACCTGTACGTACGCTCGAAGGAGATCGCCGTGACGGTAGAACCAGTTCGCAGGATGTCTGAGTTCATCGAACTGCATTGCTTCGTGCAAGTGCGCTAGCGTCTCGTGTGCGTGCACAGCAGAATAGTTGTCGATGTCGCTAAACGCCTCAAACGTGTACATATGCTCGTTGTCCGAATTGTCCGTGTGAGCGCTTTGCATCCGTTCCCACGCGTTGTTCACTTCGGCGATGAGTCGTTCCAGCTCTTGGGGTACATCCCCGGGATCAACCTGAGTCAGGTGATGCTCCGGATATTCCGACTCTGGAACCTCTGGGAAGTTATTACGGCTAGGATCATAACGATTCTTGTTGGTATATGTTGCACGGTCACCAACATTGTAACCGTGTGCATCGGCTACAGCGTGACCGAGTTCGTGGTGAACTGTATCGACGTCGATGCCGTCAGCAAGGCTGAGCCGCGCGTCTTCACGGTTACTTCCCGCCACGGGGAGGAGCGATCCCGCAAACCGTGGATCAGTCTCGGCTTCAACACGTTTGATGTGTTCGAATACAGCTTCGGCAACGACGAGAGATTCAGCGTTTGACACCTGCTGGTTGCTTCCCGTACGAAAGAGCTGCTTGATCTCCTCCGGATCGGACAGCTCGGCGAGATCCACTGGAATCGCCTCGACAGCCTCTCGTACCTCGTCCTCTGTGGGGTTGGTCAGGTCGAGTCGATCGCGAAGCCGTTCCAGCCGTTCTTTTCCCTCCTGGCTAAGCCGCTGAACGTGAACATCACTGTCTCCGAGCCGTTGAATCCCGAGCTCGCCCCCGTCCATCACCCGCTGGGCGGTTGACTCGGCTTCGCGTTCGAGTTGCGGATCGGGGTCGATCTCGAGCTCGACGTTCTGTTGCGGCATCATCGAGATCGCCCCACCTGTCTGTTGCCTGACGTGTGCCAACTCGTGCGCCAGAAGATGCTGGCCCTCAGCACTCTCCGGATCGTACTCGCCCGCGTTGAACGCGATGTGGGTCCCGACCGTGAAGGCCGGGTAATGTTACCTCACGACCCGACACGGCGGTCCCCGCGACTAGCGTCTGCTCGGGATCACCACGGTGCGTTGAAACGGGAGAGTACTCAGGCGTAGGAACTACGTCTCCTCTTCCGGTTCGTATTCTTCTATCATTGCTTGTTCGAGAGTGTTGTCGTTCATCAGGTCGAGCGCAGCGTCAGAAACGATCAGTTCGTACTTATCAGAAATTCCAAAATCATCACTCCCTGGCTCCCCCTCGACCTTTAACCAATAGAACGTGGGCAATTCTTTGGTAGATTGCAACTCCTTGAACTGGTCAGATTTTGAGGTACACACGTCGTCAAGTCTAAACCCTGTCAACTTGCTCGACTCGAGTACTCTTTTCAGTTGCTCGCTCACGATGTAGCAGGGATGAGAGCTTAGTAGATCGTCGCCCAGCCACCCATCGAATTCATAGTGAAGTGTATGAACTTCCGGTGGGCTTCGAGTCGTATCCATCTCGGTTCTCTCTCCTAATCCACCTGCGACCTCTGGATGAATTGAATAAAAGGCACACATGTTATCTCACCGCCGGAACGAATTCTTCCCTATACTCGTTATCGATTTCCGTAGCCTTGTCGAGAAGTTTCTTCTTCGTGACCTCTTCATCACGGGAATCCATCTTTTTATAGAAGAGATCCCATTCCTGGCGTATTTTTCCCCTGTGTAACTGGCCTCGCTTCTGGTTGGGGATCCCGCGCAAATTTTCTAACGAATGGATTTCTGCTTCAGACACCACGTCTGGATACCGCCGCAGGGTTTGTTGCTCAACTGCATGATGAACTTCGACCTCACCCTTCAGGTGCGGATAATATTCGAAAAACGTTTTTCTGTAATCTTTACGTTTTGCCGTGCCAAATCTCGCCGCGCAATTTTTAATTGGATGGCCAAGTCCCTCATCTTCCTCGTTGTCGTAGCCACCCTCATCAAACGCATCCAGATTACTCTGGTCCCAAGGAAATCGCTGGACGTGGACCTCGGCTCCGGAGAGCCGCTGAATCCCCAGTTCGCAGCCGTCCATCACCCGCTGGGCGGTCTCCTCGGCTTCGCGTTCGAGTTGTGGATCGGGGTCGATCTCCAACTCGACGTTCGCCTGCGGCATCATCGAGAGTGCGCCGCCGGTCTGCTGGCGGACATGCGCCAGTTCGTGCGCCAATAGGTGCTGTCCCTCCGGGCTCTCGGAGTCGTACTCGCCCGCGTTGAACGCGATGTGATTCCCGACCGTAAACGCCCGCGCGTTGATGGCCTCGCAGGCGTTCGCAGCCGTCGGTCCGGTGTGAATCCGGACGTCACTGAACGAGTCGCCCATGCGATCCTCCATCGCGCGCTGGATCGACGCGTCGAGTGAGTGCCCCGACGAGGAAATCACGTCACGAACGGAGTCGGGCACCCCGGCGTCGCCGGCCGGTCCCGTCGCCTCGTGGGCGTCCATGTTGCGCTGGAGCGACGCCAGATTCTGACGGTTGTTGTCGATCGGAATCTCATCGGGGCGATTCTGGAACTCGGCGATGAGTTCGGACGCACGTTTGCTCGCCGCCGGGCCGAGCGAGACCGGTTCGTCGCGCGTCTGCTGTCCGGCTCCTATCACTGGCACCCCAATCGGGCCGGGTGCCATCGCGTCGGCCGACTCGGATCGAGCATGCCGGCGCGACCGGGACGCTTCGTTCGACTCGCGCTCGTCCGTCTTCGACGACCGCCGAGATCGACGTCGGCGACGCTTGCGGTTACCCATCGACGACGTCCTCCGGATTCTGGGTGCGTTCGACCCGACTCAGACGCCACTCTGACATTGGTTCTAATTTTATTTCAACCACTATTAATTCTTTTTACCGTCGTACTCCGTACTGGGCTGTTCGAAGGGAGGCCCGAACCATCCGACCGACCGATTCGAACGGATTCGCGTTCGTCAGACGCAGGTCTGCAGCGGTGCAGCGTGGTGGAAGGAGACCGCGGCCCCATTCGTGGGCAGGATCAGGATGAACTATAGATCCAGGACTAAAATTCCACACACCATCGGTAACTATATTACCCGTCACGTCAATCATCCGCACGGAAGCCACGGACTCCGCTATGGGGGCTGCGAGAAATGCCCCGGGTGGTTGTGACACCCGAGACGTGGTTTCCAAATCCGGAACCGGATTTGTCAACCATGATTGCGTACACACCACCGCATCAAAAAGGTCTCGCCCGCTCTCGGTTCAGAGAGTCGAAACGCTGTCCGTCGTTCGCTTTCGATTCCCGGGATTGGGGGCCGAGATCCACCGGGTGGTCAGTAGGACCGTACCGTGGTGATCTCGGATGAGATCCGTCGATCAAGCGACCGCCACGAGCAGGGCCAGCGGCGAGGGGCCTCGCACGCGCGAGTGCTACCGGTGTGATCGCGACGTGGATCCAGACGTCCTCTTCCGGGTTTCCGTTGAACCGCCGAGGATGCTGTCGAAGACCTACGGAACGTCCGTTCGGTACTGCTGTGAACACTGCGCCGCAGCGATGAATTTGTCCGAGTTTTCTGAGGGAGTGAAGGAGCACGCTGAACAGGGGTAATTCTATTCGCGATTCTATTTCAGTTTTGGACCCACAACCAAAAATCGGACATTTTGCGTCTATTAGTATGTCAATCTAATTTTTTACCCATATATATAACAATATACATACGATGATTGCTATAAACCCATTTGAGGGCCCACCCTCTGAGGGATGCGCAGTTATTGGAGCGACGCCACCGCCACCGATGCCATCGATACTGGTGTTACCAATAAGATTGTGAATATCGGATTTAGACTTGTTGAAACTCCAATCGATTGATTCGTGGTTTTTTGCTTCTGCATGGAGTTGTTGTAATTCAGTAAAAACAAATTCGACGTTATTATCCGAAGAGATCTCGTATGGTACTGCTCTAATTGCCCAGTGGAGTTCACTCATTACAAAGGCAATGCAGCCATTACACCCTTTATCTGCATACCTTAGGAAAGTTCGAGTAGATGTAAACCGGACCCCTCTCCAGGCCATTTGATACGGAACTGTGGATTGCCAAAGCGAGACCTCCAACCCGAAGGCGATACTTGCGTAAAGGAATTTCCGAACAGAGTTTTCATTGGGTTGGGTGGAAACTTCACACGCTACTGACTGCAAGCGATTGAAACTCCCGATGAGGGGAATAAACCGAGTAGTTCGTCTAGCAATATTCTCGTGTTCCTGAACCATCGACTCCTCGATAACGGTGGTGAGATTCTGTTCATTGAGTATTCTGATCCCAAATCTGATTCTACGGAGGTGGGAGTTCACCTTTTCAGAATTTTCTTCAATGGCACTGAGAGGGACATCTGATTGTAAACTGTCTATACACAGTCCATTTGCACAATTCAATATAGTCTGGTCAATTTCTTCTCTGTCCATGCTGCGAAGCGGTTCGAAAAATTCCGCAACATCGGATCTCGCGGAACCATTAGCACCAACGGGACTGTTAGCGATACCCATGCCCACAAGGCCCGGTGAGGTTCGTAAAAAGGCCCTTCGATTCATAAATTTGAATCACAGATAGGTTCTTCGACATCTTAGAATATAAGAGCTATCTACCCAGAGTGAAAGTGAACGTAGTTTAAATTGAGAGGGTTCGACCGTTCACACGGAGCCACTCTCTCCGTTCCTCGTAATCTGGAAGTAGCGATCCCACGGCGTTCCAGAATCCATCCGTATGGTCGGAATGTGTCGAATGTACTAATTCGTGAATGACTACATAGTCCTGGATCCGAACTGGTGCCAGAATTAATCGCCAGTTCAATCGAACTACCCCGTTTTCGTACTCACCCCACCTCCCGGACAGTTCACACACATCTACGGTGATCTTTGTGGCACCAACGTTCGATTGGTACCGGTTACAACGCTGTTGGAGGTCCGCTTTGGCCCGATCAACGTACCAGTCGACTACAGCTTGGCGTTTACGACGGACGCTCACGTGATCCGACGGTGCATCATAGCTATGGACGGAGAGCGTAAACGTATCCCCATCAAAAAACAGTTCGGGCTGACGAACATCCGATTCCTCGACATGCAGCGGGTACTCTCGGCCGCGGTAGGTGAGTTTCTCCCCACTTAGGAACTCCTTCGGATACGGAGGGCCGGATTGCTCCGATAGGCCATAGAGTTTCTCCAGTAGCCATTCCTGTTTTGCCTCCAGCGTCTCCTCGATATCGTCGTACGAAGCTTCCATCGGTGCCGTGACCGTGACGGTGAGCGTATCGTCGATTGCGAGATTGATCGTTTCGCGATCGGCTGACCAATCGATCTCGTAAGGGACCATCGTCTGGCCGATGTGGAACTGACGCATTTGCCTCATTGGTAGTGGGCACGGGCGAGCTGAATAATCCGGCTGGTCAATTCGTCGCGCTGGTCGTCAGTCAAGTCGAGATCCGTCTTGTAGAGTTCAATACGGACCTGCTGGCGCATCTCTTTTTGGACCCCAACACGCTCTTTCCACTCGACGATCTCCGCGAGGTCTTCGACACTCCCGACGATCGAGCCCGTCAGCTCCAGGAGGTGCTCGTCATCGACCTCCCGATCGTCAGTGTCGAGGACGTCCGCGATCGAGTGATAGAACGAGAGTTCCGTGGTCCCCTCGAACCCGTGTTCGTGGGCCCGTTGCTTGCGCGAGCGGATCTCGTCCATCACGCCGTTGAGTTCCTCGATAATCTCGATCTCGTCGAGTCGGCCTTGCTTATACTCCTCGATCAACTCCTCGACTCGTTCGCGCAGTGAGCCGTAGTGGACCGGGTCTTCGTCGAAACGCACGTTGATCTCGTGGGTGACTGCGTGTTGCATTTCGCTCGCTCTGGCTTCGTCGCTCTCTAACGTATCAAGCTTCGTGTCGAACTCGGCTTCGTCCATCACCGAGACGGGCTCGTCGTTCAGCACGTCGATGCCCGACGTACGGATGTGCTTGTGGATGAGTTCACGGACCTGCTGGCCACAGCCCTCCAGATTCATCTCGTCGTCGCGGAAGCGCTCTTTCGCCCGCCCGTAGATCGTACTCAGCTGTTCGAGGTCCTCCTTGTACGGGTTCGCCATCGGGTCGGGGAGGACGGTGTCCATCAGCGTCGAGAACCGTTTGAACTGGTTGGTGAACTCGATACGCGTGTCCTCGGGTTCGAGCGTCTGCAAACACGCCTCTTCGTCGTGGATGTCGTCGAAAAAGGAGACCGCCTTGCTGTGGGCGGCTTCGAGTTCGGGTTCTTTGTCCTCCAGCGGGACCATCGCGTTGGCCACCTCGTCTTCGCTGAACATCGCGAGGGCCTCTTGCAGATCTTCGGAAACGCCGTAGTAGTCGATCACCAGCCCGTAGTTTTTCTCGGCGAACGGACGGTTCACGCGGGCGATGGCTTGCAGCAGACTGTGTTCGCGCAGCGGTTTGTCCAGATACATGACTTGGGCGACGGGGGCGTCGAACCCAGTGAGGAGCATGTCGCAGACGATGAGCAGTTCGACGTCGCCCTCGGGGTTGACGAACTCTTCTTTGTAGTCGGTGAGTTCCGACCCCGACGGTGCCCAGCGCTTGACGTCCTCGGGGTCGTTGTGGCCCTGTGAGATGACGACGCGCGACTCGGGACCGTTGAGTTCGTCGAGTGTCTCTTTGTACGTGATCGCCGCGCGCTTGCTCGTCGTGACGACCATGCCTTTGAACGGGTGGGCGACCTCGTTCTCGTAGTGGTCGATGATATCCAGCGCGATCCGGTCGATGCGTGACTGGGCCTCGGCCAGATCTCGCTGTTGGGCGTAGCGTTTCTTGATCTCGGCTTTCTCCTCGTCCGTGTGACCGTCAAAGACGCGATCGAGATCCGTTCCGTCCAGATGAATGTCTGCGAGGCGGCCTTGATACAGGATCTCGACCGTGGTGTTATCTTCAAGCGACTTGTCGATCGTGTAGGAGTCGATGTAGTTGCCGAACGTTTTGCGCGTGTCGCGCATCTCCTTCTCGATGGGCGTCCCAGTGAAGCCCACGTAGAAGGCGTTGGGCAGGGCGGTCCGCATGTTGTTCGCGAGGTGTTTGTACTGCGTGCGGTGGGCCTCGTCGACCATCACGTAGATGTCGTTGTCCTCGGAGAGGACGGGGAAGTCGCCCGACTCCTCTTCGTGGAGTTGGAACTTCTGGATGAGCGTGGTGATCGTCTCGCCGGCGTGGTTCGCCAGCTTCTCGCGTAGATCGTCGATATCGCCGGCTTGGTGTGGGTTCGGGAAGCCACAGCGTTCGAAGGTGTTGTGCAGTTGGGTGTCGAGTGCGTGGCGATCGGTGACGAGGACGAGTGTGGGGTCGTCCATCTCCCGGCGGAGCTTGAGCGCGAGAAAGAGCATCGTGAGCGATTTGCCCGAGCCTTGGGTGTGCCAGACCACCCCGCCGGGAACTTCGCGCTGGTGGCGCTTCTCGATCCGGGCAAGCGCCTTCTCGACCGCCCGGTACTGCTGGTAGCGCGCGACCATTTTGATCCGCCCCTGTTTCTTGTTCTCGTGGACGGTGTAATTCCGCAGTTGATCAAGTAACCGCGAAGGCTCGAACAGTGCGTACAGCATGCGGTACTGCGCGGGGAGGTACTCGTCGAACCCGAACTGGTCGGCGAGATACTCGTCGTCGACGGGGTACGGATCCCGCCACGGTTTGTACTCTCGTTTGGGCGTGCCGTAGGTGCCCATCACGGCGCCGTCGAGCCACGTCGCGACGGAGAACTGGTTGTACCGAAAGAGTTCCTCGGCTCCTTCGGTGGCGGTCTGTTCGCGTTCGTTCTGGTAGCGGGTGAGTTGCTCAAGCGCTTTCGAGCGCGGGTCTTGGATCGTCGGGTCCTTGCACTCGATCACTCCCAGTGGAAGGCCGTTAACGAACAGCACGATATCCGGGAGGATTGTCTCGTGTTTGCCCTCAACGGGGAACTGGTTGATCGCGAGGAAGTCGTTGGTCTCGGGCCGATCGTGATTGATGTACTCGACCGTCTGGTGTTTCTTGCCGTAGCCCCGATTCTGCTCGACAGAGGTATGCTTGACGAGCTTCTCGTGGATGAGCTCGTTCTCGTGCATCGTACTCGTCCCGGCGACCTGCTGGATCTCGCGGACGACTCGATTCAAATTATTCTCCGAGAGCCACGGATTTAGCTTGTCGACGGCAGCGCGAATTCGGGGTTCGAGCACGGCGCTGGTCTGTGTCTCGCGCGGGTCGTCCCACGTCTCGCGCTGTTGGTCGATAACCTCCCAGCCGAGGGTTGCCAAAGTGTCGAGGGCCGGGCGTTCGACCGAACCGTACTCGTCTGCCATTATCCCCTAACTATCTTCGACTGTTATATCATTCACTCTTACTTTCCCGGTGAGGAGGTCCTGCATGAGCCCGTGTTTCAGACTCTGTAATTTTTGTTTCCGATACCTCTCACATTCAAGGGTGGATTCGAGAGTTTCAATCACATCAGATATTTCCAGTTGCTCCGAAATAGGTGGGCAGACGACCGGGATTTCTCGCAGGTCTCCAATATTCAGAGAAGCTCGAGTAGATCCCGTCGAATACACTTCTATTAAGTCCTTATATATTTTCGTAGAAAGGCAATACCTCAACCAACGTGGATCCAAACGCTCAGTCGGCGTGATTCTTGCCAAATCCCGAGAAATATTGGATTTCTCAATATCGTCATTAAGATGGACGACTCTCCCTACAGTTCCCTTCACCGATACAACGACCTCGCCCCCTTGGATCTCGCTCCGGGAGTATTGCTCATGAAGTTCTTCACTGATTCTATGAACGGAATCTGATAACACTTCACCAGTGTCAGTGATATCCTCGATATTTAACAATTGAACTCCATCCGCATGATAATCGCCGGGCTTTAATACTCCATAACATATCGGATATTCGTCTTTATTTAGATCATCCAACATTTCAACACTCCAATGGGAGGGGATCGTTACGGAGAAAGGGCCAAGTTGGATCGTTTTGCAATCCTGCTCAAAAAATAGTTTGAATAGGTTTTGAAGTAATCCCTTCTCCAATTCTTCTACCTTTTTGATAATATCATTTGTTAGTTTTATTTGGTCGTCAACCTTTGAGAGGATCCCAGCAATACGGCGCTGCTCAAGAAGTGGAGGTTTCAATATCTGGAATATCTGGGTGAAATCACGCGGAACGTGAGTTATCCCAGTACCTTCTGATAGTTCTGAGATTCGATCTTCATGATGGCTGAGAGAATAGTATGCGAAGTCACTATCAAGGTCACCTTCATCAAACTCAAAGGCAGCAAGAGTAGAGCCTATGATCCCCTCAAAAGATTTGAATACGGTTCCAGAACTGGCTCCGTCCCATACCATAAGAATATGATCATCAGAGGCGCGTTTCCCATCCTCGGAATTAGCCCACTGGCTTACTTCGCCTTGAGACGCAGCGATTGTTAGGTACGGAAGTCTATCTTGTGCTGGATTGTCATAAAGAGCGTCCGGCTTTTTCCCCTTGGTCTTTTGAGAGACGTCTCCAACCGTTACCACGTCCCAATCTGCTGGGATCTCTATCTCGCGGGAATTTAGCAAGACCCGTTTTGCTTCAGATGTTGTCCTACTCATTTGTATTCCAGTTCCTCCATGTACTGCTGTAGCTTCTCGTCCGTCTCACGCCGCTTGGCTTCCAGTTCGTCTAACTCCTCCAACTTCTCGGTCACGTCGATCGGCTCCTCGGGTTCGGTCGTGTCGACGTAGCGCGGGACGTTCAGATTCCAGTCGTTCTCTTCGATCTCCTCCAAGTCGACCAACCGACTATGGTGGGCCTCTTCGCGGCCCGTCTGATACGTCTCGGCAAGATATTCGACACCCTCGGAGGTGATTTCGTTCTGATTCGAGAGTTCCTCGTAGATTTGGACACCCGACTCGCGCAGTTCTTGGTCTTCCGCGTAGATGAACTGTACTTTCCCCTCGCGTTCTTCGGGCTTGTCCTTATTCAGTATCAGCACGCAGCCCGGCGATGACGTGTTGTAGAAGAGGTTCTCGGGGAGCGCGATCACCGCCTCGACGAGGTCGTTTTCGAGGATCGGCTTGCGGATCTTCTTCTCCGAGCGCGACCGGAAGAGCACGCCGTTGTCCATCACGACGCCCGCCTTTCCCGTCTCGTTGAGCGACGCGAGCATGAGCTGGATCCACGCCCAGTCGCCACGATTCGACGGTGGAAGGCCGTACTCGAAGCGGTTGTAGGGTTCGTTCTCTTCGACCCAGTCCTTTGACCACTCCTTCTGGTTCCACATCGGATTCGCGATCACCTTGTCGAACACCTCCAGCTCGTCTTGCTCGGTGACGTGTTTGGGGTCGGTGATGGTATTTCCCTTCGCGATCTGGGCGTCTTTGACCTCGTGGAGCAGCATGTTCATCTGGCCGATCGCCCACGTGTCCAGATTACGCTCTTGGCCGTACAGCGCGAGGTGATCCATACTCCCACCGTTGTCAGCGACGTGGTGGGCGGAGTAGATCAGCATCCCGCCAGAGCCACAACACGGGTCGTACACGCGTTCGCCCTCGTCGGGATCGACACACTCGACGATGAGCTGGACGACCTCACGCGGCGTGTAGAACTCCCCACCCTTCTTGCCAGCGTCGTCGGCGAACTCGCGGATGAGATACTCGTACGCCCGTCCGAAGATGTCGGGATCGTCGAGATCGGCGTTTCGATAGCGGTAGGTGGAAAAGTGCGTGACGAGCTTGTCGAGGACCTCGTTCGGGAGCCGTTCCTTGTCGTTGAAGTCGATACTCGTCAGCACCCGTTCGTCGATCTCGTCGTTCTCGTCTTCGATCGCGTGCAGTGACTTATTGAGCGTGCCGCCAATGTCGTCCGTCGCTTCGGCGATGGTCGACCAACGAGCGCGTTCGGGAACCCAGAACTCGGTGTGAAGTCCGGGGTCGTCGCGAACGACGTCTTCGGGGATATCGTGTTTCTCGGAGAGTTCTTCGGTCTCTTCTTCGAAGCGATCGTTAACGCGTTTCAGAAAGAGGAGGCCGAAGATGTAATTCTTGTAGTCTGCGGAATCGATACTGCCGCGGAGAATATCGGCAGCTTCCCAGAGGTGCGTGCGGAGGGTTTCGAGTTCCAGGGTCCCACTGTTTTCCACGTCGGAGAGGGTCTCCTGTTCAGCGTCCATGATGGTGTGCTATAGAACGAGTTCATGTGTAGCTTTCCTTCCGAAGATGATGTGGTTCACTTCTCTATGAGAATCAAGGTGCTCAAGTAAAGACTCATGACTCAATAGGGTTTCTTCCGCAATTCAGGTAGCATCCCGTCATGTAAATTGCCTAGTTCACAAACCGTTCTGCTTTCAGGAACTTCTTATTCAACCACCCGAATCCACCTATATGCCCCCCTCGTCCCACCGCCGAGCCCTCCTCGCGGCCGCGGCCTCCGGCACCACCCTCCTCGCCGGCTGTTCCTCACTGAACCCGTTCGCCGACGAGTCCACAGACGTCCGATCCATCGACGACATCACCGAGGACGACGGGCGAACAGCGTGGAACGTCGCCGCCTTCGGCATCGAGGGCGACGGTGAGACCGAAGTGGGCCAGGACGTCCACGACTTGCTCGCCCGGGTCGCCGAAGTGGGCGGCGGGGTCGTCCGCTTCCCACCGGGTCGGTACCTGTTCGAGCGGACACCGTTGATCGGCGACGATACGGCGATCGTGGGCGCAGGTCGGGCCACCGTCTTCGAAGGTCCCCGAACGGACGACGAGGTGGGCAACGCGCTCCTCTCGAATCGAGGCTACGACGAGCCGGGCTACGGCGGGGCGTCGAACTGGCGCGTCGCGAACGTGCGGCTCGACTCACCGCGATCGAACGGGATCGTTCCGGCCCACGCCGACGGCGTCCGTCTCGAGAACGTCCACGGCGACCGGATCTATCACCACCACGTCGACGTGGTCTCCTCGACCGGCGTCACCATCGACGGCTTCCGGGCCACCCGCGGCGGCGAGAGCGACTCCGACGCGCCCGTCCAGTTCGACACCCAGCCCGAGGGCACCGCGTGGAACGGCGTGCTGGACGGCGAGGCGACGAGCCTCGTCGCCGACAACGATACGCCGACGACGCGGTGTCGCCTGCGATACTTCGAGATCGACGCGGCCAACGAGCCCGACCACGGCGTCCACCTCCATCGAGGTCCCTTCGAGTCCATCGCCATCTCGGACGGGTCCGTCTCCGGTTGCGAGTACACCGCCATCCGCGCCGACCCCGACGAACCCATCTCCGACCTGCGCATCGCGAACGTCTCCTGTATCGACAACGCCCGCGGGATCACGCTCGGCCACGTCGAAGACGGCCGGCGCGGGCTCGCCATCGACGCCGTCACCATCAGGACCGACGCGAAGGACGTCGCGGGCGGTTCGGGTCTCTACGTCGCCGGCTTCGACGGCGCCACGATCACGAACCTCCGGGTCGAGGGCCCGTTCCAGAATTCGATCATCGTCGACGATACGGACGCCCTCACGATGACGTCGATCACCGCCAGCGGCGCCGACGATCAGGCCGTCCGCTTCCGGGAGAACGTCGACGCGACCCTGACCGCCGCCACGGCCGCGGATTGCGACGTCGGCATCTTCTCCGGGCCGGGGAGCACCGTCACCTACGGCGGCGTCACCGTCGAGAACGTGGGAACCCAGGTCGCGGACGGCCCCGGCGACGTTCGCCCCTGGACGGCGTCCTGACCGCAAACGCAGTATCTATCCGCCGGCCGAGGGGGATCAGTTTAGCCGATCGGTCACCTATCGGCTCCGTACGATGAGTGCCGTGACGACGGTCCGGGTTTCGAAGGACCAGGCTGGCCGGTTCACCGCGACGGACACCGAAACCGGCGATTCGGCTGACGGGGCAACGCAGGCCGACGCGCTGGCTACCCTCGCCGGCCGCAGAGCAACAGACGAAGACGATGCGAGTTCAGTCGCGGAATGTATCTCCCGAACGCAGGCGGTGCGACGACGATTCGAAGACGAGGGCGTGACCGAAGCCGACGTGGACGAGGCGATCGAATGGGCTCGATCCGAGTAGTGTACGATACCAACGTCTCCGTCTCTGGAATCGGATTCGGTGGCGTCCCC
Organism: Halovivax cerinus; assembly: GCF_024498195.1. Taxonomy (NCBI): domain Archaea; kingdom Methanobacteriati; phylum Methanobacteriota; class Halobacteria; order Halobacteriales; family Natrialbaceae; genus Halovivax; species Halovivax cerinus. The sequence continues at coordinate 2,838,448 of NZ_CP101824.1, read as the reverse complement.
CTGCGTTATCTGCATCCCAAAATCGTGACTGCGGGCGACTGAGACCGGTAGGGCGTGTCGACCGACGAAACCCGACACCACGACCGAATCGATCCGGCCTCACGTCCGAAACTGGTATGTAGGGTCCCTAGAAAGTTCGATTAGTTCATGCCCGTCGAAGACGCAGCGAACCCCGCTATCGAAACGAGAGACCTCCGCAAGCGCTACGGTTCGGAGGTCGCGCTCGACGGCATCTCGCTCTCGATCCCGTCGGGGACGGTGTACGGCTTTCTCGGGCCGAACGGCGCGGGGAAGACGACCACGATGCGGCTGCTGACCGGACTCGCCCAGCCGTCGGGCGGTGGGGCTCGCGTCTGCGGGACGCCCGTTTCCGACCGGCGGGCGATGGCGTCGCTCGTGGGCTACCTGCCGGAGACGCCACCGCTGTACGAGGAGTTCAGCGCCCGCGAGCAACTGGAGTACGTCGCCGACCTCCGCGACGTGCCGACGGAGACGGCGGCCGAGCGCATCGACGAGCACCTCGATCGGTTCGACCTGACGGCGGACGCCGACAAGCGCATCGACGCCTACTCGAAGGGGATGCGACAGAAGACCGCGTTCATCCAGAGCGTCTTGCACGATCCCGACGTCCTCTTCCTTGACGAACCGACGGCCGGGCTCGATCCACGCGCCGCACGGCGCATCCGGGAATCCATCGTCGACCTCGCCGACGCGGGGACGACCGTCTTCCTCTCGACGCACATCCTCCCGGTCGTCGAAGCAGTCGCGGACGCGGTCGGCGTCCTGTTCGACGGGCGATTGGTCGCCGAGGGGACGCCAGCCGAAGTGACCGCTCGCGCGGAAACGGGCGACAGCAGTTCCCTCGAAGACGCCTTCCTCGCCGTCACGAGTGAGCGCGAACCGCAGGCGATCCCCGGTGGAGAATGAGCGCACGGCGACACCTCCGTGCCGGGCTCCGCATCGGACGCGCCGAGTACGTCCGCAGCGTTCGGCGATACGTCGGGGACGCCCGGCGGATCCTCGGCCTCGTGGTCGTCGCGCTGTGTTTTAGCTGGGTCCTGCTCTTCTCGATCCCGGCAGGCTTCGTCTTCGGCCGGACCGCGTCCGCCGTCGTCGAGAACCCGTTCTTCGGGCCCGCCGCGACCGCGATCCCGATCGGGCTGGTGCTGCTCGCGACCCTCCGGACGGTCGAACGCATCGGCTCCATCGACGCTGCGGACCTCGTCCTGCTGACGGTACACCCGCGAGCGATCGTGATCGGGCTCATCACCGCGGAGATCGCACGACTGGCGACGTGGTTCGGGCTTCCCGCGATCGCGGTCGTCGCGGCGTTCGCGCTCGGACTCGGTGCGCCGTGGCTGGTCGTGACGGGCGGCCTGGTCATGGTCCCACTCGTCTGCGTGACGGCGGTCTGGGGATACGCCGTCGGTATAGCGATCCTGCGCGCGTTGCGACGGGTCCCGCGCGCACGCCGCATCCTGCACGTCGGGTGGCTCCTCGCGGTGGTCGGCCTCGTCGTGGGCTCGCAGTTCCTCGCTCGATACCTCGTCGACGGCGGCGCACAGGTGCGATCGATCGCCTCGACCCTGGCACTCGCGCCGCTCGCCGACTACCTCGCCCTCGCGTTCGTCGGAACGCCGCTCGCACGACCGATGTCGATCGGTGCCGTCGGCGTCCTGTTCGCCCTGCTCGCGCTCACACCAGTCGGCCTCGCCGTCGCGACGCGACTGGCGGCCGGGCTCTGGTTCAGTGACGGGACGCGCGAGGGTGGGACGCGACAGACGAAGACGGTATCCGGCGGCTTTCGCCCGCCGCGGCCGTTCGCGTGGACGAAATCGGGGCGAATCGCGTGGGGCCAGCTCGTCCGCGCCGTCCGCCATCCACAGGATCTCAGCCACCTCGTCATGATCCTGTTCGTCGCCGCACCGCTCGCGCCGACCGTCGTCGGGACCTCCGGTGAACGGCTCGGGGTGCTCCTCGCCGGGACCGGCGTCGGTTTCGGGACGTACGTCGCCGGTGCGGCCTTCGGGTTGAATCCGCTCGGCGACGATCGACCGCAGGTGCCCCTGCTGGTGCTTTCCGGGACGGATCCACGAACGTTCGTCCGGGGCCGTCTGCTCGCGGGCCTGGCGATGGGCGCTCCGGTGGCGGTACTGGTTCCGCTCGCGACGGTTGCCATCGGGACGGACCCCCTGGACGGGCTCGCCTTCGCGGCCGTCGGAATCGGGACCTGCCTCGCCGCGGGCCAGTTCGCGCTCGGGATCGGGGCCGCGTACCCCATCTACGAAGAGCGGCAGTTCTGGGGGAGTGAGACGGTCGTCCCGTCGACGCTCGTGATGATGACGTACTCGTTCGTCGTCGGATCCGGAACCATGATCGCACTGTTCGTCACGTGGTTCGCGGTCACCGGACACCTGACCGCGACGGTCCTCGTCGCCGCAGGCCTCAGTGTGTACCTCCTGCTCACGGCAGGGATCTCCTACGGCTCGTACCGGTACGCGATCCGACGCTACCGGCGCTACACGGTGGATTGAAACCGCCGGTCAATCCGGTAACGGGGCTGTGCGACTGCACACAGTTCAGGGCCGCCCGGCTCGACTGGGGCCGACGTGGCCACGGTGAGTCGAGTTCGAACGTGCTGTCGGCCGTGCTCCGCGGAACAGCTTTCCGATCGGCTGACCGACACACCCTGTATGACCGACGCCACACCTGGTGTGACGGACGACACGCCCGACCGGGACGCGCCGACGGTCCTGATCACGGGTGCGACGACCGGTATCGGCGCCAATGCTGCGAGACGCCTCGCCGATCGCGGCTGGGACGTCGTCGTCCACGGGCGCAACCGCGAGCGCGGCGACGCACTCGTCGACGACGTCCGGAACGCCGGAAACCAGGCTACGTTCGTCCGCGCCGATTTCGCAGACCCGGACGGCGTCACCGCGCTGGCCGACGCGGTCCGCGACCATACCGAGACGCTCGACGCGCTCGTCCTCAACGCCGCTCTCAGTCGATCCGAGTGCGCCGAAGGCTGGGACGGGGTGGAGCTGACCTTCGCCGTCAACCAGCTCGCCCCGTACCTCCTCGCACACGACCTGATTGACCTCGTCAGGGCCGCGCCGGACGGCCGGATCGTCGTCACCTCCTCCGCCATACACACCCGAGGCGGGTTGCCGATCGCGACCGCGTCGTCTACCGACTCGCGATCCGCGGACCGGTCACCCGACGGACCCGGGGCTACCGGGCCCGATCCCGCGCTCGACGTCTCACGACTCGCCTGTACCGACGACTACGAGGCGTTCGACGCGTACGCCAGGTCGAAACTCGCGAACCTCTGCTTCGCGGTCGAACTCGCAGACCGCGTCGCCGACGTGGCCGTCAACGCGTTCCACCCGGGCTTCGTCCCTGGAAGCGATCTCTACCGGGACGTCGCCCTCCCGATCCGGGCGGTCATCACGCTCACGGACCTGCTCCCGTTCGTGGGTACCAGCGTCGCGGATGGCGCTGATCCCATCGTCCACCTCGTCGACGACATGGTCGACGCGTCCGGGACCTACTTCGACGGCATAGAGCCGACGGATTCGGACCCGCGCGTCCACGATTCGGACCGGCGGCTCGCCCTCTGGAACACCTGCGCGGCGCTCACCGGCGTCGACCCCAATTGGCCCTGACGGTCTCGGGCGTCGACTCCGACGGCGTGAGCGGCCAGTGACCCGCACGCTACGCAGACGCGTCCACCGGTACGTTCATACCGTCCGCGCGAGCGAACACTCCGTATGACCGGCCGGTTCGCCCTCGACATCGAGACCGTAAGTCCGACGCTCGATCCCTACGAGCGACCGCCCGATTTCGAGGACTCGTCGTACTTCGAGTTGCTCGCCGTCTGCCTCGCGTACGAGGTGCCAGACGGAGAACGGGAGGTGACGGTACTGTTTCGCGACGGGACCGATCCGTCGTCCGAACTCTCCCTCGTCGAACGAACCTGCGACTGGATCGAGAGTCGGGTCGAACGCGGCAATGGGCCCGTTCTCTGTCTGACCTACGGTGGCGACGGGTTCGACCTGCCGCACCTCCGCGGGCGCGTCAACGCCGCTATCGAAGCGGACGACGACCTGACAGGCGACTCCGACCGACCCGATGGCTCGTACCCGGCCGGCGACGCCGGTCCGACAGACGATTACGGCTCGACAGCCGACCGGTTCGATCGACTCTTCGACACCAGCCTCACCCACGTCGATCTCCAGCCGGAGGTCTGGGACGCCTTCGGCGAGTACACGACGCTCGAAGACGCGTGCGAGGAGATCGGTATCGAGATCGAGGGGACCGACTGGGCGTCGTTCGACCACGGCGTCGACCTCGACGCCGATCGGCCGACGGCCATCCACGGGGTGGCTACCCTCACTAATCGGGACGTACCCGTCCTGGGCGAACGCTATCTTGACCTGGCCGCCGTCGGTGCGACGGACACGCTCACCTGCAGGGCCCTCCGAGAGATACTCGACGAGTACGGTCGCGAGGACGTCGCCCACCTGTTCGACCTGGCCGACGCCCGGCCGTTCGAAGCCGAACGCACGACGGTCACCCACGACCGGCAGGCTCCTGATGATAGTTCGGACTAGAACCGGAACACTCGGAGTGGGTGGACGCCGAGTTCATCGGCGCAGAAAACGCTCCATGACAGCGACCGGCAAGAGCACTCGAACGGTTGCCGTTCGCCACGGACGACGACCTGTTCGTCCAGGGTTACACGGCCGAGATATTCGAGGGTCGGTGGCTCACACCGAACCCAGCGATCCTACGGAACGTCACCGATCAGATCACGGAGATACCGGCGAGCAGACGGGAGTCATCGGGCCGTCGCACACCACGTTCCGATGGACTGGCGAAGACGAACCATCACGGTTTTGGGCACACAATGCAATAGTGTTACCATGACACGGATCCGTCCCGCAGAACTCGACGAGCGGTTGGATTCTGGGGCCCCGCCGTTCGTCCTCGACATCCGTCCGAGACCGGACTTCCAGAAGACGGCGATCGAGAACAGTCAGAACGTCCCCGTCTACTCCGACCTCCAGTCTGGAAACGAGTCGCCGTTGCGCGACCGACTCGACGAGATCCCCCGGGATCGGGACGTGGTCGTCGTCTGTAAGCTAGGAATGGTGGCCAAGCGGGCGACGACGGTCCTGGACGAGGAGGGGTACGACGCCGCGACGCTGCTCGGCGGAATCAGCGGCTGGAACGGCTATCAGGCGGGGTCACTGGGGTACAAACTCCGGTCGCTCCGCTGGAAATATCTCTAGCCCGACGCAGACTAGTCACTCCGTTCCTCGTTGGTGCGTCGGAGAAGTGGGTTGGGGCGAAATCAACGGCATCGGTCAGGTACCGCTATTCTCGTAGAACGCCGACTCAAGAGACGTGTCTCGGCAGTTTCTGGGTCGGCAGTTCCGAACCTATATCCGAACGTGGATGTCCAATGTTTGATCTCCGGAAAGATACGTTCGACAGCGGTGCGATTCCAGTGTCGGTCTCCCATCGTGTGCGACGAGATCCGACGAGTTGTCGCTGGTAAGGTGTAAATCGCCCGTCTGAGCCAGGTTGTGACTAATCGATCCAACACGTTGAACACCGAAGTTCTCAAGGATACGAACCGCATCTCCCTGCGACAACTCACGCAAATGCAGATGGATATTGCGGCGCAGCCGCTCGCGCGGTGGGATTCCTCACTCCACAGAGCTGACTGAACGTAGACCCTAGAGCCGGTAGGGTGGGTAGTTTTCGACACGGACACCGAATCCGCCACGGGCTCGGTCCTCTTACCGCTACTCTGAACGGCGCCTGCGCGGACACACCTGGGTTCGTGGCGCTGAAATGCCAGCGTCGCGTGCTGATGTCGTCTTTCGCTATCGACAGTCACCGGACGTCGATCTCGGCACGCGTTGCTGACGGTGTCGCTCGCGATCAGCCATCAGCCCAGACACATCCGTCGCCTGCTGCTATTGAGTGCCAGTATGACGGTCACCCGGGGAGATAGAGCGCACCCATCGGAAGAATGCAGTGGACCCAGGCGACGGACGCAAGAGTGACAGACCCAGACTGGTTCGATATCCTCGATAGCTATCCCGGCCCTATACCACCCAAATACTATGGAATCGTATATGTTTGGTCACTCGCCCCGAGAGGTACCGAACCGAGAGTGTTCCCATCGACGTCGACAGTCGCCTGAATAGTGTCCTGGATAGCGCGACCCGTGAGTCCGAGCGTGGTCACTCCTGAGGCGGGAACTAGAAGTTCCGTTTTTGCAGTGGTACCTCCCAGCCATCGATACGTCGAAACCGAATCTGATTCGTTACTATAGACACCCGAGAGAGCGATGTAGGACTCAGTACTGGATCCAACGTTCAAATCAACGGTTCCGTCATCGGCACTCAGCTCTATATTCCTACACAAAAAGGCCAATTCGCGGCTGTCCTGCGAATTCGGCATCACTGTTTTGTCAAACGTTATAGTTATCGTTGTATAGTCGGTTACTCCCGATGGGACGTCGCCCTGGGTCGTGAGTTCTTCACCGACGATCTGGAGAAACGTGTTCCCCTCTGTAACACTCGGTTCGATAACAGAATGTTCGGGCCACTCGTTGAACGAGGTAACGACGACTGCATTCCGCGTCCCAAATCCATTGAGTGTCTTACACTCTTTTCTAAACGCGTCCGGATCACGATCGAGGAAGGTAGAAAAGTGACCGCCACCTATCTCGGTTGTTCGTGCCGACGTGTTGTATCCAGGTGTCACAGAGGGTATAAACTCGACATCGAAATGGTCCGCTGCGACACGCCATCGACGGTGTCGGTCAATGATATACTCTCGATAATTCTCCATGTATTCTCGATCTGGGTAGATTCCATGATAGTCGAGAATCGCATCGTACAGTTCGTGTTTAGTATCCATTGCCGCGGGTTGTGCGTAATATTTCGGCCCACCGATGACGTAGGGGTCAACCCCTACCTCGTCAAATACCTCCTCGAAGACGCCCGAAACATCACCTACGTAGGCCTCGGAATCCCAAAAGTAGAGTGTGGGTCTCCCATCGAAGTGGAGATAATTGGGGTCAGTTGCAAAATCGTCCTTCCAGTGGCTCATAAAAGTACGCAGACTCGTCCGGATATCCGGATCGCCGACATCGTATTTCGATCTCTCATTCTGCTGGGAGGGAACGAAACCGGTCAACATCGTAAAAGACATGTGCTCCGCCAGATCTGCTTCGAGAATCCCTTCGGTGATCGCCTCGTACGTTGCTGTGTTTCGACCACCGACTGTAATGATCCACCAGTTAATCCCGTGTTCGAGACTCCAGCGCATATGTTGGTCGATTACATCAGGGTCCTGTGAATCGTATGCGCCCAACGCTGGCTCACCAGGCGTCTGCGAAAGCCATCCGTCGGAATGCGTCCCTCCGAACCCTTGGGCAGCGAAGCCGTCCTCTCCCCTGTACCAGGCATAATACTGAGCGCCGACCAGCCCATCGTGTTCCAGAATATCAACAGAACGCTGCTCGTCACCTTCAGAGTGAGTATCGGGTGTGTCGTGTTCGGACCGATCCCCGTCCATAGGTGTATCTGATAGTGACGTATCTCCTTCCCCATTCCTTTCGGAACAGCCAGCCAGTCCAGCTATACCGACAGAACCCAATTGGATCAGTCTCCGACGACGAATCCGTTTTGACATAATCACTTGTCTCGAATGAGAACGGATAAACGTGTACGTTGAAGTGGTACATATTCTCGCTAAACCGCGGTCAGTGTGAAGAGCTGAAGGCGATACGCCGGCCAGCGGGACGGTAGTACCGATGCGTCAACGACGCAGTAAATACCACGGGTGTCGGTGAGCCGTATCCGTCATTGCGCACGATTGAGCAACAGTACGACGACTGTGTAGAACCCGATATCGAGACCTTCGGCGGGGCGACTCGATCATCGACTCTCAGACAGTAATGGGTTGGGCGGAGTTAAACCGGACGAAGACGGTCGCCTCACTTCGTTCGGCGCTGCGACATCCAAGGTTCGAATCGTAGTCAATCACTTCTCCGACACAGACTCGTCACTCCGTTCCTCGTTGGTGCGTCGGAGAAGTGGGTTGGGGCAGATTCGAACTGCCGACTTCCTCCGTGTGAAGGAGGTATCATAACCGGACTAGATCACCAACCCGGTACCTGAGTGTACCGAACGCCGGCCCTTATACGTGTCGTTAGATTCCAGGGTGGAGTCAGTACTCGGGCGCGTCCTCGATTTCCCCGTCGCGGTGGTTCACGACACGCGCGAGGGTGAACAGGCCGTCCGAGAGTCGGTTCAGGTACTGGACGGCGGCTGCGTTGACCGATTCGTCTTCGGTCCAGAGTGCAACGGCGCGCCGCTCCGCGCGGCGGCTGACGGCTCGGGCGTGGTGTAACGCGGCGCCGCTGTCGCTTCCGGTCGGGAGGATGAACGACGTCAGCGGTTCGAGTTCCTCGTCGTACTCGTCGATCCACGTCTCGATCAGTTCGACGTGTTCTTCTTCGACCTGCGGATCCTCCTCGTCGGGGTCCGGATTCGCGAAGTCCGCCTGGACGACGTGTAAGTGATTCTGCACGGTGGCGAGTTTGTCGTCGATATCGTCCTGACCGGTCGGGCGAATCGTCCCCAGCAGGGCGTTCAGTTCGTCGACGGTGCCGTAGGCTTCGATCCGTTCACTCGCCTTGGAGACGCGGGACATGTCCCGTAGATCCGTCTTCCCCTCGTCGCCGCGACCGGTGTAGATGGGCATACCCGAGCCATGGCCGCGCCCGCTATTAAGTCCGGGTCACCGAACCCACCTGGCCGGGACCGAGCGAAACCCCCGTACGTCCGTCCAAGAACCACTCCTCGATGACCTCCAGTCGTGGGCAGCCCCGCTCCGATACGGAGTCTCGTTCGCCGTCGGTGCGACTAACCGACGCCCCGACCGCCGTCGACACAGCCAGATCGCCGTCCGAGCCGGAAGCGGTGCGAGACACCTCAGGTAAGCGCCGCGAGGATCGCTTCGAGTTCGGTCTTGCGGAGCGGACGGTCGGCCTCAGCAGGATCGTCGGTATCCAGTTCGTCGAGCGTCCACAAGATTCCGGCGCGCATCTCCGACGTGGCGGGGCGGCCGTCACTCTCGAGTCGGTAGTCGACGGCCTCACAGATCGCAGCGAGGGCCTCCTTGGTGAAGGCCGTCGATTCGATCCGATCGTGTCTCCCGACGGCCAGACGGATCTCGTTTCGCAGTTCGTCGACGGTTGTGCTCATATACATCCGAACGTCCCGACGGGTCGTCTAGGTTCCGACCTGCCGGAGAAACCAGTACACTCAATTTGATACGGAAACGAACGTCTCGCATGAGCCTCGAACTCGAACACGAGTGTCCCGACTGTGGCGACGAGAAGGTCTTCTACCGCGCCGCGAGCACGCTTGTCCACTTGGGCGAGAAGGTCAAGTGGCACTGCCCCGACTGTGACTACGGCTTCGTCAAGATCGACGGCATCGACTCCAGCGCGGCCTGATAGGACACGCCACCCACCGTCCGACACGCACACTCACCGATTGGTTCGATCAATTCCCGGTCTCCTGCGACTCGTGGTCCGCGATCTCGTCTGCGAGTTGGCTCCCCCGCACGATGACGTACAGGAGGACGACGAACCCGCCGAGGACGAGAACGAACCGCCCCGCGACGACGAGGAGGAACTCGAACAGTCCCAGGGACGTGGTGAGGGTCGCCAGAGCGAAGAAGACGAGTCCGACGAGGAGGAACGAACCCATCAGTTTCGCGATCGGGATCGTCTCGACGAGTATTCGATCGACGTCCAGTTCACCGTCGCGTCCGTCGATAAATGGCCGAGGGTCGGTCACGGAACGAACTCGACCGGGCTGGTACATCTGTATACCGAAACGTGAGAGCACCGTGGCGAAACCGACCCCATCTTCGTTCCGAGACCAAATCGACCGTCGCACCGATAGCTGATCGGCCCCAACCCGGCGACCATCGCCCGTAGAGAGACACTGTAGTAATCGACGGTCTCGAGTCGAATCGACGTCGGCAGTCGGATCGACGTCGGCAGTCAGGTCCCGGTGAGCGACCGTGCGACAGTAATTTACCCGTCACGCCCGACACCTCGCACGATGCAGGGACGACGGCTGGCGACGACGGACGAGGTGATCGCGATCGTCAGCCCCGACGCGGGGGGCGCGCTCGGGCGGCTGGAGACGTGGTGTACCGATCGCGGAATCGGCCTCTCGACGGTCGACGTGGGTGACGACATCGCGGCCGTCTACGACGAGAATCGCGCCACCCTCGGAGTCACGCTCGGCGGCGACGGCACCTTCCTGGAGGGTATCAAGACGTTCGCCCCGCGGAACGTACCGATGCTCGGGATCGACCTGGGGACGCTCTCGTTTCTCGCCAGGGTCGACCCCGACGACATGGAGGCCGCGCTCGACGAGGCGATCCAGGGACGATCCCGGGTCGACAGCCGCCAGCAGCTCGCCATCGAGGCGCCGGGAATCGACACCACCGGGATCAACGACGTGATGCTAGAGCACGTCCCGCCCGAGAGTCCGATCGGACGGAAAGTCACCACACTCGACGTCGCGGTCGACGACGAGTACGTCGGCGAATTCGAGGGGACGGGACTGGCGGTGTCGACGCCAACGGGTTCGACCGGCGTCTCGCTCTCGGCTAACGGGCCGCTTCACTATCCGGCGAACAACTACGCGTTGCAACTGATTCCGCTCCAGACCCACGCACTCGGTGTCCGACCGATCGTCTGTGCCCCGACGGCCGAGATTCACGTCCAGCCGGCCGGCGAGACCAGCCTCACCGTCGACGGCGGTCGCGAACACACGGTCCTCGAACCGACCGACGACGTCCTGATTACGGGCGCCGAGACGCGCGCACACATCGTCCGAACCTCGTACGGCTACGGCTTCTTCACGGCGATCACGAAGAAACTCGGCTGGTCGATCCGCGAACCGGAGGCCGATCCCCCAGCTGGGTTCAGCCGCCTCGGCGAGACACGCCCGGAGTCCATCCTAGAGCGAGCGCGCCGCATCGCGATCGAGGCCGCACACAGCGCCGCCGAACCGCTCCGTGAACTGCACGGCCGTGTCGAAGACATCACGTACAAATCCGACAAGTCCGACATCGTCACCGAGGCCGACCACCAGGCCAACCGGATCATCTCGACCGTCATCGCCAACGAGTTCCCCGACCACGCCATCGTCTCCGAGGAGAGTCGCGGGGGTTCCGGAGCGGACGAATGGGCCGCTGTTCGACCCGCCGGCGACGCGAACGTCCCCGACGGGGCAACGCCAGACACGGAGCGCCGACTGAAGGGTACCGAAGCGCCGGTACCTGATGACGCGACGCCGAGCGAACCGAGCTACACCTGGGTCGTCGACCCGTTCGACGGGACGGGTAACTTCGCTCACGGCAACCCGAACTACGCCGTCTCGATCGCCCTCGTGTCCGACGAGGAACCCGTCCTCGGCGTCGTCCACGTGCCCGAAACGGACGAGACGTTCAGCGCCATCGCGGGCGAAGGCGCCTACGCTGACGGCACGCCGCTTGGAACGACCGACCGGTCCAAACTCGACGAGAGTATGCTCCTGTCGGGCTACGACCCCGACGGGTCGTTCCTGACGCGGTTCTACCAGGAAGCCCGCGGCGTCCGTCGCCTCGGCTGCGCCGCGTTGCACCTGTGTTACTTGGCGAGCGGGAGCGCAGACGCCATCTGGGAGTACGACACCTACCCCTGGGACGTCGCCGCGGGCATCGTCATCGCCCACGAAGCGGGTGCGACTATCACCGACGCGGACGGCAGCGAGTATCCCTTCGCGGTAGAACGCGACGGCCGGGCACCCCTCCTGGGGTCGAACGGCCTGCTCCACGACCGCTTGCTCGACCACCTGGACGGCGCGCCCGGCGACTAGCAGTGAGGTTCGTCGAACGAACGCGTCGCTCCGACGGGTCCGACGATTTATTATCTGTCAGAACTCACTGGCATGTATGGATGAATCGGCGTCTGGCGACGGAACGGACGGTGACACGAATCCGTCCATCGATGCGGTCAGACGAGCGACGACCGCGGGGGTGCTTGACGCCGTCGGTACCGTCTGGCTCCTCGTGCTCTCGCTAGTCTTTCTCGCGGCCGGATCCCGCGGCCTCCTCGTCGCGTCGACCGCGCCGGGGTACGCTCTCTCGATCGGAATCGTCGCCGGAAGCGTCGCGCTGGCACTGTACGCCTTCGACGTCGTCCCCTGACGGGTCGATCGAGGAGCGTCGGCCACCGATCGCGGAACGGGACACAGTGGTCGACGCGTTCGGTTTGGTGGTCGAACGCTGACGTCGGGAGATTCGAACGCCGACGATGAAACGATCGAACGTCGATGGGGTGACGTTGCTGACGTCTAACGCGACCGCCGTTCACTCGGTATTTAAAACCCGTGTATGAACGGGGTAATCACTTACAGGGTGGCACCGGTATCCACACCTAGCAATGGACGTCGAAACCGTCAAAGAGCGGGCGGCGCCGCGGGCGTTCTCGCCCGCCGACGACATGCCCGAGGAGTACCGGAAGGCGGCGACGCGGATGATCCAGTTCCACGCCAACAGCGAGATCATGGGGGCGTACCTGGAGAAGCCGTTCATCCGCCAGGCACCGTCGATCGATCGCAAACTGGCCTTCTCCGCGAAGGTCCAGGACGAGATCGGCCACGGCCAGTTGCTCTACCGGGCTGCGGAGTCGCTCGGTATCAAGACACGCGAGGAGATGTTAGACGAACTCGAGAACGGTGAGGGCAAGTTCCTCAACTGTTTCCACTACCCGATGGAGTCGTGGGCGGAGGTGCCGATGATCGCCTTCTTCGTCGACGGGGCGGCCATGCGCCGGCAGGCGACGCTCAAGTCCTCGAGCTGGGAACCGTACGCACACGCGATGGACAAGGTGTGCTTCGAGGAGGGCTTTCACGTCAAACACGGTGAAGATATCATGGCCCGGATGGCCACCGGCTCACGGAAGGAACAGCAGATGCTGCAGGACGCCTTCGACGAGTGGTGGCCACGCATCATCCAGTTCTTCGGCCCGACCGACGACAAGTCCACCCACCACGACTTCTCCGCGGAAGTCGGCTTGAAGCAGAAGACCAACGACGAGCTTCGCAACGCCTTCCTCGACGCCTACGTCCCGAAAGCGAAGTCCTACGGCCTGGAGATCCCGGAGTACCCGCGGATTCGCGAACTCGGCGACGGCAAGTACGACGTCGAGGAGGACGATCTGGACTGGGACGAGTTCTTCACCGTCTCGAAGAACGAGTTCGAGCCCGGCAAGGGCCAGATCGACTCGCGCAAGGCCGCCCAGGAGGCCGTCGACTGGGTCCGAGACACGATCGAGGGCGACGCAAACCTGCCCGGGAGCCAGGCTGCCCCGGCGGCCGACTGACCATGATCTGGGAAGTCTTCCGCCAGGAGAAGCCCGGCGACTACCACACCCACTGCGGCAACGTTCACGCGCCCGACCGCGAGATGGCCAAGCAGTTCGCGGTCATCCAGCACGGGCGTCGCAAGCCGACCGAGAGTCTCTGGGTCGTCCCGCAGGACGAGGTCGGCGAGGTCGACGCCGAGGAGGTCGCCTTCGGCGGCACGACCGACAAGTCTTACCGCTGGGCGATGGCCTACACCTCCAGTACGGAACACGCCAAGGAGGTCATCGCCTCCCAGGAAGAACAGGAGCAGGCCGAAGCCGACCGACAGCGAGGTGACGACTGATGGCAGCCACCGAGATCGAACTCACGCCGGACCAGCGTCTCGCACTCGAAACCGAACTGCGCGCACTCGCCGACGACGAGTTCGTCCTCGCCGAACGATACGTAGAGTGGCAGGTCCACGCCCCGACGCTCGAATCCGACCTCGCACTCGCGAACATCGCCCAGGACGAACTGGGACACGCCCGCCTCTGGTACGATCTGCTAGAGGAACTGGGCTACGACGAGACCGACCTCCTCTGGGAACGCGCCCCCGAGACCTTTCGGCACGCGACGCTGGCGGAACTCCCGTTCCCGGAGGGGGAGTGGGCCGACGCGATCGTTCGCTCGTACCTGTTCGACGTGGCCGAGGAGCTCCGCCTCGAGGCCCTCGCGGAGTCGGCCTATCCGGCTATCGCGGACCGCGTAGGCAAGATCCAGCGCGAGGAGGACTACCACGTCGAGCACGCCGAGAACTGGCTCGAACGGCTGGCCGATGGGGACGACGGCTCCGACCACCTCCAGGACGCCGTCGACCGACTCTTCCCGCACGCGCTGGCCATCTTCGTCCCGGCCGAGCCCGTCCCGTTCGGAGCCGAGACGGTCAGCGCGGACGGCTCGGGAGCCGAACCCTACACCGACGGAGACGCGCTCCCCGACGCCGCGACCGTCGAAGAAACGATCGTCGAGGAGGGCTACCGGACCGAGACGCTCGCCACGCTCGGGGAGCGCTGGCTCGATCGCGTCGTCCCGACGCTCGAATCGTACGGCCTGCGAACGCCAGTGCCGGCCGACGGCGACATCACGGACGAGCTCGTCCCAGCCGCGTGCGGTCGAAACGGACGTCACACCGACGACTGGGACGCACTCTACGACGACTTCACGCACACGTATCGCGAACTCGGCCGTGACGAGGCGACGCTGATCATGGACCGGCCCGAGTGACCTGGGCCCACGCGAACAGACACACGCGAGACGAAACAGACACACGCGAGCTGATCACCACACCTATCCACACGATGCCATCCGAAACACAACCAGAGACCGACGCCACACCCTGTGCGTACACCGAGTACCGCGAGGGGCCGGTCGTCGACGACCTGCCCGCGACCGGCGCGGGCGCCACGGGGACCGAGGCGGAAGTCTGGGACGCCCTCTACGCGGTCGAAGACCCGGAGATGCCCGTCAGCATCGTCGATCTGGGTCTCATCTACGACGTCGGCGTCGACGACGGGCTCGCGCGCGTCGACATGACCCTGACGTACAGCGGCTGTCCGGCCCGCGATATGCTCCAGACCGACGTTCGCGAGGCAGTCGCAGCCGTCGACGGCGTCGACGACGTCGACATCAACCTCGTCTGGAGCCCCGAATGGTCGGTCGGACTCGTCACCGAGGCCGGCAAGGCGGATCTTCGGGAGTTCGGGCTGAGCATCTGACACCACCGATAATCCTATGAGACGATTCGATCCGAGTGTGACGACGAGCGGGGACGAGTCGGGCGCCGAGTGCCCCTACTGCGGTTCGACGGAGACCGAGCGCGAGCACCCGAAAGGGCCGTCGCTCTGTCGCTCGATGCACTTCTGTACCGCGTGCGAGCAGCCGTTCGAGAAGTTCGAGTAAGCGTAGAGTGGGCTGTATCGTAGAATATCGGAGTCAGGCTCGCCCACCAGGGCGGAACTCTCACCTTGGTTCAGGTAGCGGCCGTCTCGATGCGGTCCGGTTTTCGACCACGGAGGACGGTTCGTCCGGTCGTGGATATCGGGATTGCCCGTGCGCCGAGACCGTATCGAGTCCGTCGAATGCTTGTCCACTGACGAAATCTATAAGTGATCGTTTATGGAAATCGCTGTTGCAATGTCCGCGACTGCCACGGCCCAAGACGCCGTCTACCAAACGTTGACCGACGAATCGTATTTGAACGCGTTCCAGACCGACCCCGAGGCTGCACTCGAGGGGTACGACCTCACAGCGGAGGAAACAGAGGCGCTTACGAGCGGCGACGACCTCACCGTGAAGACCGTCGCAGGCGACGAGGGTGACGTCAACCGAGCCGACGTCTCAGTGACGATCATCGTTCGGATTCGCTAACCTCGCCAGGGTCGAACGCGTACCCTTCTGCGGCACCGACCGCGTTCGTTCTCGGCCGTCGGTCCCTCGAACCGTCGGCGGAGGACGGCCGTGATTCGACGGTACACGTTCCCTCACTACGAGACGCGGTGTCACAGTACTGATTACAGACGAAAGTAATAAGGTCTGGAAATGGTATGTGCTGACGTGACGCCAACTACCCAATCAGCGGCGAGAGCGGTGAGCGACGATCCGGTCGACATCTACGTCATCGGACTGGGGATGGTCGCGATCAGGCAACTGACGAACGAGGCCGAGGCGGCTATCGACAAGTCGCAGGTGTTGTTCACGGTCGACTACCACACCGAGATGCTCGAACGGTACGTCGGCGACCGGGTGGACGAACTCGTCGACCTCACCGAGGAGTACACGGAGGGAGAGCATCGCATCGAGACCTACGAGCGGATGGCACAGCGGGTGATCGACCGTGCCGGAGAGATCGATGGGCCGGTCGCGTTCGCCCTGTACGGACACCCGCTCGTCTTCGTCACGCCGAGTCAGTGGGTGACCGAGCGAGCCACTGAAGCCGGGCTGAGAGTCGAAGTGCAACCGGGTATCTCCTCGATGGACTGCCTCTACTGCGATCTCGGGCTGGATCCGTCTCGAAACGGAATCCAGATGTTCGAGGCGACCGACCTCCTGCTCCGTGAATTCGAGCTCAACTCGAACGTCCCGGCGATGATCTGGCAAGTCGGCTCGGTCGAGGCCGTTCAGTACTCTGAGCGCACCGGAAACGAACCGGCCCGATTCACGCGGCTTCGAGAGTACTTGGAGCGGTTCTATCCGCCCGATCACGAGGTAACGATCGTCCAGACTGCCACGTACCCGATCACCGACTCGAAGCTGTTGCGGTTCGAGCTCCAGGCGTTCGAATCCATGGCCGACGAGATCAACCCCATACAGACGCTGTACGTCCCTCCGGTGGCGGAAAAATCCGTACAGAACCGGGAGTTACAGGAGACGATCGAGTCCGCAGAGCACCTGGAGTTCATCACCCGCGACGAGGATCCGGCCGAGGCGCGCTGACCGACGAGGTTGGTCGTCGCTCTCCGAGTTGTGGACCCGGAGACGACAGTGTCTCCACGAGGCTCGCCGATACGGGCGACTCAATCACCGAGACGGTACCGATCGCGTCGCGCGGACGGATCGGACCGGTTTTAGTGTCCCCGTTCGATACCATCCGAGTATGGATCCGCAAGCGTTCTTCGAGGGAATGCCCTTCGCATCGTTACTCGGGATCGAAGTCACCGAGTGTGCCGACGGTCACGCCGAAGGGCACCTGGAGATGACCGACGATCTCTCCTGGAACGAGGATCGACTCATGGCCCACGGCGGGGTCACGTTCACGCTCGCCGACACCGTCGGCGGCGCGGCACTCGTCTCGCTCGTCGACCAGCCGGTGCCGACGATCGACATGCGAATCGACTACCTGAGCGCAGGGACAGGTGACCTCTACGCGGAAGCCGACGTCGTCCGTCAGGGCGGCGACGTGGGCGTCGTCGACGTCGATGTCTACGCGGCCGACGACGATGCGCACGTTGCCGACGCCAGGGGCGTCTACAAGACCGGGTAACGGCCGTTCCCACCTCCGAATGAATTGCGAGTACTCGATTCGATCGAGTGCCGACTCCGCTGGTCGACACATCCGAGCCCACGTCGTTCGGGAGACGACCGGCTGTTCGGTTCGAACACGGCAGGAGAACTCGATTCGATCGACTGGCTCCGATAGCCTGGACAGTGGTTCGATGTGCAGGGTACTCACCGGCGGCAAAACGCGCGATGGCGCCGGCTACTGCCGGGCGGTGCTCACCGGGACAGTTCGACCCGTCGATGGACGGTCAGCGTCCATCGCGGACGACGACGTTCGCCGTGGGATCGTACGTGGCGACTCCGAGGTCGTCGAGCATCGGCAGATCCGAGTGGTGAAGCGAGATGGCGACGTCACGACGGACGTCCTCGCTCGCGTCGCTCCCGCGCACCTCGGCGACGAGCATCCCGGCGAGTTCGTCACACGAGATCGGACCGGTTTGATTCGCGAGAATTGCCAGAACGCGGCGCCGACGCTCCGACGAGAGCAGCCGGTATCGTTCGCTGTCGGTCAGGTCGTTCTGTTCGGTCAGTTCGATCGTGGGGTGCGGGTATGCCTGTGTCATGGGTATCGCGCGTCGTTCGGCGTCGACCATCGAGTCGCCCCCTCGAGAACGGGAGCGCGACGACGACCGAGCCAGTGCGTCGGCGGTGCGGGCGAGACGGGGGCGAGTGTGAACGCCGCCCGTCGTCACCCGGACTACCACCGACGTATCTCGTACGAAGAACCGGACGACCCTAAGTGACGAGCGCCAACGATTAGGGTAATCTTTCGATACCGATTCGGTAACTCCGTTCGATTCGTCCGATCGGTTCAGCAGGCAACGACAGTCGGCCCAGCCGATAGACCCGGCATCCGCCGGCGGAGGGTTGACAGCGGTACGGTCCATTTGCCGGATAATGACGACACAGGGATTGACGGACGCACTCCGGGAGACGGTCGACGCGTTCGACGGTCGCGCCGAACCGCTCTCGACGTCGGAGGTCGCTTCTCGGCTCGACCTGGGACGTCGGGCCACGTACGAACGCCTCGAGCGGCTCGCCGATCGAGACGTCGTCCAGACGAAGAAGGTGGGCGCGAGCGCCCGGGTCTGGTGGCGCGAGGTCGACGGCGGCGACGGCCAACCCTCGTCGATATCCGGCACTGAAACGCTGGCGAACGGACGAGGTATCTCGATCCAGTTCGACGAATTCGTCGACGCCGTTACCGAGTACGCGATCTTCGCCCTCGATCCGAACGGATTCGTCGAAAGCTGGAACGACGGCGCCGAACGAATCAAGGGGTTCGAATCGGACGATATCGTGGGGACGCACTTCGAGACGTTCTACACCGACGAAGCAGTCGCCGAGGGGGTGCCGGAACGAAACCTGCAGGCCGCGAGGCGACTGGGGTCGATCGAAGACGAGGGGTGGCGCTGTCGGGCCGACGGAACCCGGTTCTGGGCGAACGTGACGATCACGGCGATCCGAGACGACGACGGGACCCTCACGGGATTTACGAAAGTGACGCGCGACATGACCGATCGACGCGCGTACGAACGTCGTCTCGAAGATCACGCCGATCTCGTCGAACGACAGCGCGACGAGCTGGAGCGAGAGCTCGACGCCGTCTTCGATCGGGTCTCGGACGGCGTCTACGGCCTGGACGACGAAGACAGACTCACGTACGTAAACGATCGTGCGAAGGCGATACTCGACGTCGACGAGGACGACATCGGCGACCGACTCGTCACGGCCACCGAGACGTCGAAGCAGTTCGGATCGGCACTCGAGACGGCTCGAGCCACACAGGAACCCGTCGTCGACGAGGAGCGAAGCCACACGACCGGGGTCTGGTACGAGTACACGATCTACCCCTCCGATTCGGGCGTCTCCGTCTACACGCGCGACGTCACGGCTCGCAAGCGAAAAGAACGCCGACTCAGAAAACGCGTCGAGCAACAAAACGTAGTAGCGACGATCGCCCGTCGAGCACTCGAGATGCACGACGTGGACGAACTGCTCGACGACGTGACGACACTCGTCGCCGAGACGCTCGACACCGAGTACTGCAAGGTGCTCGATCTGGACGAGGACGGCGAGGAGCTCCAGTTGTGCGAGGGGGTCGGCTGGGACGACGGGCTCGTGGGCGAGACGGCGGTCTCGGCGACCGAGGACGACTCGCAGGCAGCCTACACGCTCCGGACCGAGGAACCGGTCGTGGTCGAGGACCTCCGCGAGGAGACCCGGTTCAGCGGGCCGGCGCTCCTCACCGATCACGACGTCGCAGGCGGGATCAGCGTCGTCATCGGGCCGACGGAGGAGCCGTGGGGTATCTTCGGCGTCCACGACACCGAGCGCCGGTCGGTCGACGAGACCGACACGAACTTCGTCCGAACCGTCGCGTCCATCCTCGCGTCGGCGATCGACCGGGACGAGCGTGAACGCGAACTCGTCGACCAGCGCGAACGGCTCGAAGCGCTCAACGGGCTGAACGAGGTCGTCCGAGAACTCACCGACGCGGTGATCGACCAGTCGACGCGCCGGGAGATAGAACAGACGGTCGTCGAGCGCCTCGCGGCCGCCGAAAGCTACGAATTTGCCTGGGTGGGAACGGCGGGGATCGACTCGAAAACCGTCTCGATGCGTGCTGAGGCCGGTATCGAGGGCTACCTCGACGACGTTACCATCTCGACCGACCCAGCCGACGAACGAAGTCGTGGACCGACCGGTCGCGCGTTCAGAACCGGCGAGCTCCAGGTTACCCGGAACGCACAGGAGGACGATCGGTACGATCCTTGGCAAGACACAGCCGAAGCCTACGATTTCCAGGCTTCCGCAGCCATCCCCATCGTTCACGAGGACACCGTCTACGGCGTTCTCAACGTCTACACCGATCGGCCGACCGCCTTCACCGCTCAGGAGCGTGCGGTCGTCGCCCAGCTCGGCGAGGTGATCGGTCACGCGATCGCTGCGACTGAACGCAAACGAGCGCTCGTGAGCGACGAAGTGGTCGAGATCGAGTTCCACGTCCCGGACGCCTTCGGCCAGCTGGATGCAGCCATCGGGATGGACGGCACCGCCCGGATCGACCACGTCACGCAGGTGTCGGAATCGGATTTCCATCTCTACGGAACGGTGACCCCGGACGCCGTCGACGATCTCGAACGACTCAGCGAGACGACGGAGACCTGGGCGGACCTGACGATTCGAGAGACGGGCGATTCGATCCAGTTTTCGGCACGGCTCACGGAGCCGACGATTCTCTCGGTGATCGCCTCCCGGGGCGGGTACGTCGACGAGGCGATCCTCGAAGACGGAGAGATCGGACTGACGGTCCAGCTCTCGCCCCACACGGATATCAGGGCGTTCGTCGATGCGATGACCGACATCTACCCGCAGATCGATTTGCTCTCCCGGAGGCAGTTCACGCGAGACGGATCACTCGCAGCGGACGGGCACCACCCGCTCGACTCGCTCACCGAGCAACAGCGATCGAGCATCGAGGCCGCCTACTTCCGCGGGTTCTTCGAGTGGCCGCGACTGGCCTCCGGCGAGGACGTCGCCGACTCGCTCGACATCGCCCCGTCGACGTTCCACCAGCACCTCCGGAAGGCCGAGTCGAAACTCGTCGAAGCGGCACTCAGGAACCCGCGGTGAGTGTCGACCGCCCGTTCGGATCGGACGAACCACAGCATCGAAATCCACGGCCGGTGGCCGATACCTGCGTGGCTCGATCGCGCAGTCGGTTCAGGGGCCGAGGCGTTTGTCCACCTTGTACCGACGGACGCTGTACTCGCGTGCATCGTACACGGCCCGTGCGGACTCGTTCCGTTCGTTGACCGACAACGTAGCGTACTCACAGCCGCGGTCCTCGGCCCACGACTCGGCTCGATCGAGGAGTGCCGTCGCGAGACTGTCGCCACGATGCGACGGCGCGACGGACACTTCCCCGACGGTCGCTTCGGGCCCGCGAGCGAACACGGGCGGAGACTGATCGGCCGTCACCCGCACGTATCCGGCCAGCTCGTCGTCGACCGTCGCGACGAAGGTGGCGGTCGACTCATCCGACAGCTTCGCCTGCCGGTACGACCGCGCGTCCGCCCTGACGTCTTCGGCGAGTTCGTTGTACGCGTCGAGGTCGGCCATCTCACGGGCGAACGGCAGCCAGCAGTCGTCGATCAGTCGATCGATCTCGTCGGCACGGAGCGGGCGAACGTTCATGGACCACGGTACCCGCGACCGAGGCAAAAACCGTCTTATCGCAGTTGCGGCGCGACCTCCTCACCAAGACGGGTCATACATTCCCGCATCGCCTCGGTATCGGTTCCGGGGTGGTACGTCCGGAAGATGAAGTGGATATCGTCGCCGAGGGCCTCCCGGTAGGCGTCCAGTTCCTCGGTCACCTGCTCGGGCGTCCCGAAGATGGCCTGTTCTTTGAGTTCCTGAATTCGCTCCTCGTCCAGCGAGTCGACGGGTTCGCCGGAGAAGATCTCGGCGTAGCGACGCTGGATGAACAGGTAGCCGTCTCGCATCGCCTCCCACGCCTCCTCGCAGGAGTCGCCGACCCACCCGTGCTGGAGGACGTAGATCGTAAAGTCGCCGTCGATGTCCTCGGCCTCGCGGACGTTCCTGATGTCCTCGACGCGCTTGCGAACGTCCTCGATCGACAGCGAGGACGGAGCGCACCAGCCCTCGGCAGTTCTGGCCGCCCGGCGAACCGCGGGTTTTGCCGCCCCACCGAGCATCAGGGGGACGTGTCCGTCGTCAGGTTTTGGCGTGATCGAGACGTCGGTTGGCACGTCGTGGAAGTCGGAGTCGTAGCCGAGGTCACCCTCGCTCCAGGCGCCATCGAGGAAGAATACGAGATCGGCCAGCCGGTCGGCGCGTTCCTCCAGGGGAACGCCGAAGACGTCGAACTCCGTCGGATGCGATCCGATCGCGAGTCCGAGCGTACTCCGGCCACCCGAGAGGAGATCGACCGTCGCGGCGTCCTCGGCGAGGTGGATCGGATCGTACAGCGGTCCGAGCGCCACGCAGGAACCGATCTCTATCTCGTCAGTTACCGCCGCCATCGCGCCCAGCGTCGGCAACGTCCCGGAGAGGTACTCGTCCTCCAGGAAGTGGTGTTCGGAGACCCACGCGCTGTCGATCCCGACGTCCTCGATGTGGGCGGTGAGGTCGAGAATCTCGTCGTAGCGCTCGCTCGTCGTTCGCTCGTCGTCGGGTCGGCGCTGGCCGGTGAAGAGTCCGGTCCCGAGTTGCATACGAACTGGTTTCTCAGAGACCACTATACATCTCTCGACTCCGATCGGCTCGTCCGCATCTCGACGGGTCCGCGGGCGGCCGAGAAACGGCAGGACCGTCGGGTTCAGTAGTCGATCGTCGTGATCTCCTCGACGGGCCACTGGCTCAGGATCTCGACGCCGTTCTCGCGAACGACGACCATCTCCTCGACGCGGACGCCCTGCCGATCGGCGGGTTCCTGCGTCTCGACGGCCATCGTCATGCCCTCCTCGATCTCGATCGGGTGGTCTGGCGAGAGGCCGCGCCAGATGAGCGGAACCTCGTAGAGCTGAAGCCCGAGGCCGTGGGCCCAGTGGTTGGTGGTCATCTGCCAGTGCTCGTCGGCGTCGTAGAAGTCGGCGTGCTCGCCCTCCATGTCCGGGAAGCCCTGCGCGATCTCGTCCGTCGTCGCGCCGGGCTCGATCCGTTCGAGGACGTCGTAGAGGTTGTCGCGCGCGGTCTCGTAGGCGTCTTGCTGGGCCTGGGTCGGTTCGCCCATGGAGAACGTGCGGTAGTAACACGAACGGTAGCCGAGATAGCCGATGTTGTACATGTCGGCGTAGACCAGATCGCCGGGGCGGATCATCCGATCAGTCGTGTTCGCCTGGTGTTTCGGCCAGGTGTTCGGGCCTGAGGTGAGGTACCCGCCGCCGACGAACGCGCCGTGGCGCCAGAGTTCGCCCACGGCCTCGCCCCAGACCTCGTTCTCGCGCATGCCGGGCGTCGCGGTCTCCGTAATCGTCTGGAAGCCGGCCTCACAGATCGCCGCGACCATCCGCAACGCCTCTATCTCGTCCTCCGTCTTGATCTTGCGAGCGTCCTCCATCACGGCGTTACACGTCGCGACGTCGACCTCGACACCGGTGTCCTCGAACCCGGAGACCAGTCCCGAGTTGCCGACGTCGAGGCCGAGTTTCTCGTTCGCGACGCCGTACTCGTCCATGGCCGTCGTCACCGTCTCGACCATCGTCGAGATCAGGAAGCGACGCGCAGAGTCGCTGCCCGACGCGCGCGGGACGTTCCCCAGGCCGGGACAGGCGTACCGGATGTCCTGCAGCCACGGGCAGTTCGCGCGCTGGTTGCTCGCGTGGTCGGCCGTATCCCAGTGGACCACGTCACCGTCCTCGGTCAGCAAGGTGTAGTGATCGGCGCCACTGCCGCCGGTCATCGCGAGGCCGGTGACGTAGCGGATGTTCGGATCAGAGAGCAAGAGCATCGCGCCGAGGTCCGTCTCCTGCAGGCGCTCCAGGGCGCGCTGTTTTCGCTCCTCGCGCAGCCGCTGGGTGTCGATACGGCCTTCCCAGTCGACCGCCTGCGTTCCCAGCGTCCCTTCCATGAAGCCGCGTTCGTGAAACGTCATTGCCATTCGATAGCCTCGCGGGATCGACCAAAAAGGCTACCGTTCGACCGTCTGTGCGGTTTCCACGCAGGCATACGGATCCGGCGGGCAGAGACCGCCTCGACGGTCGCGGTCGATTCGGTCGGTATCAATAAAACAAAGGTACCGCACGCGAAACACTATGTCATGCAGGTTACTGGGGGTCGATCGCCAGACCCGACTGCGTCGACGGACGCGAACGCGCACCGACCGTCCGCCGCCCCGTACCGACGACCGAACGCGAATCGGCAGGTGACTCGTCGATGACGCGAACGACCGAGGCGCTCGTCGAGACGCTCGACGACCTCGACGTCGAGTACATCTTCGGGTACCCCGGCGGCCGGGTCATCGAACTGCTCGACGAAGTTCCCGACTCCTCGATCACGCTCGTTCGACCGCGCGACGAACGCGAGGCCAGCGTCATGGCCGAAGTACACGGACGTCTCACGCAGACACCGGGCGTGTTGGCCGGACAGGGCCCGTGGATCGGCAGCCTCGGGGCGATCGGACAGATGGAGGGCCGACTTGCCTCGTCACCGATGGTGGCCATCACGGAAGCCTCCGAACGTGGCGAGTACTCCACGCTCGCGCCCTACCAGCAATCGCGCGGCGACTACGGCGGGCTCGACCTGCCAAACATCCTCGACTCGATCACCAAGGAACACTGGTTCCCCCGGACGCCGACGGAGACCATCCGCAGCCTCCAGCTCGCGTTCAAACACGCAGTCGCCGGTCGACCGGGACCGACGGCCGTCATCCTGGACGGCGACGCCGTCCACGAAGAGGTGCCCGAGGATCCAACGCCACCCGTCTGGGACGCCGACGAACAGGTTCGGACGTGGAAAGCGGCTCCCGCCGTGGACGATTTGGACGACGCGGCCGACGCGCTCGCCGACGCGGACCGACCGGTCATCATTGCCGGCAACGGCGTCCACGCGGCCCAGGCCTACGACGAGCTGCAGGCGACCGCCGAGGCCTACGACGCCGTCGTCGTCACCTCCTACCTCGGCAAGTCGACGATTCCCGAGACGCACGAACTCGCCGGCGGCGTCATCGGCTCGTTCAGCCACGAGGGGGCGAACCAGCTCGTCAGCGACGCGGACGTCCTCTGCGTCGTCGGCTGTCGGCTCAACCCGATGGACACCAACTGGCAGGCACCCGGCTTCATCCGCCCGGACGAACAGACGATCGTCCACGCCGACATCGACGCGCGCAACGCCGGCTGGGTCTACCCAGCGGACGTCGGTCTGATCGGCGACGCAACCCACGCACTCGCCGGGCTCGAAACGCGCGCCGGTAAGGACGCCGGCGCAGACTCCGAGGCGGCGCGAGACCGGGCGGCCAGCGCACGCGAAGACTTCCACGCCCCTGCCTGCGAGTCCGACGCTTCACCGATCAAACCCCAGCGGGCGATCAAAGAGATCGAGGCCGTCGTCGACGCCGGAACGATCGTTACCGCCGACTCCGGGAACAACCGGTTCTGGCTGCTCAACTACCTGCAGACGCCCGGCGTCCGCACCTACTTCGGCAGCGGCGGCGTCGGCGGCATGGGCTGGTCCGTGCCCGCCGGTGTCAGCGCCGCGCTGACCACCGACCGTGACGTCATCTCCGTCGCCGGCGACGGCGGCTTCGCCATGACCATGAACTCCGTCGAGACCGCCGTCGAGTACGGCGTCGCCCCGACGTTCGTCGTCCTGAACGATACAAGCCTCGGTATGGTTCGGCAGATGCAGGACGAGGACGGCGACATCGCCGGCGTCGAGTTCCACGACACCGACTTCGTGCGAGTCGCGGAGGCCTTCGGCGCTGTCGGCGACCGTGTCACTGCGCCGGACGACCTCGCGTCGGCGCTCGTCGCCGCGAAAGAACGCCGCGACGTACCGACCGTTATCGACGTACGCATCGATCGCGACGAGGAGATGGAAGCACACCTCACCTCGTCGTTCTACGAGGCGGTCGGCGGACTCCACGAGTAACCGTCGTCGCCCGTCGGGCCTCGTCCGACGCGATTCGATCCGATCTGCATACACTTTTTACCGTGGAACGCCTCTGTTCGAACGAATGTCCGACGAAACCGTACTCGTAACCGGCGGAACCGGCTTTATCGGCTCGTTCATCTGTGCCGATCTGATCGAGCACGGCCACGACGCCGTCGCCTACGACCTCTCGACCGACACCAGCATTCTGGCGAAACTCGGCGTCGCCGACGAGGTCGACGTCGTGCGTGGTGACGTCACCGATCCGACGGACGTGATCCGGACCGTCCGCGAGACGGGGACGACGCGCATCGTTCACCTGGCCGCGCTCCTGACGACCACGGCCCGCGAGAACCCGCGGGCGGCGATCGACGTGAACGTCATGGGGACGAACAACGTCTTCGAGGCTGCACGTACGCTGGACGATCAGGTAGAGCGCGTCGCGTGGGCCTCCTCCGCGGCCGTCTTCGCGCCGCCGACGAACTACGAGGACGACTGGGTCACCGAAGACGACCTCGTCTACCCCGACACGCTCTACGGCGCGACGAAGGAGTACAACGAGCACCAGGCTCGCATCTACCACGAAGACTACGGGTTAGACCACGTGGCCCTGCGACCGACGGTCGCGTACGGCCCCTATCGCGAGACCGGCGGTTCGGCCTTCCTCGCGAACATCGTCGAGAAGCCAGCACTCGGAGAATCGTTCAGCGTCGAGTACGGCGATCAAGTAATCGACTGGCAGTACGTCGAGGACATCGCCCAGGCGTTCCGCCTGGCCGCTTTCGCCGACGAGTCCGACCTCTCTCAGCGGGTGTACAACGTCCGCGGCGAGGTCGCGACCATCCGCGAGGCCGCAGAGACCGTCCAGACGATCATGCCCGACGCCGACATCACCGTCAGCGACGACGGTGAACTGCCCTGGACCCAGCAACTCGAGATGAGCGCCATCCAGACCGATCTCGGGTACGACCCGGAGTTCGACCTCGAGACCGGGTTCCGCACGTACATCAACACGCTCCGACGCGACGCCGGGCTCGAAGCAGTCTAATCGCAAGCCAGCGTCGCCGGTCGATCCGGAGTACGCACACGACACGGCCATTTCTCGCAGGCAGCGTTGGTGTAAAAGTAAAACGGCATTGTTACTCGCTCCTTCCGAGGCGACACAGCACACAGGTTCTGATCTGCGTGGAATCGGTCGCTGATGGCCCGTACACACGGATATGGATGCTGTGGATCCTGTGGTCGTAATCCATCATTCAACGCGTTCGCACTCGGTGCGCCGAGACTGTTTCACGGCCGACTTTTTTGTAGCCTCACAATTACGAAAGCTGTCTCCTCCCTCGTTACGGCTATGGGAGACATGCAACTGGTCGTCCAGCAAGTACAGGTCCCCGACTACCTGCAGGATCCGATCGCGGACATCGCGGTCTACGTTCCACGATTGCTCGGGGCGATCGTCATCCTCCTGATCGGGTGGGTCGTCGGCCGGGCGGTCGCCGGGGTCGTCCGCCGAATCGCCGACGGGATCGAACTCGATCGGATGGTCCTCGAAACGCCGCTCGGGCGCGTCCTCGGTGGATCGGAACGGGCCGTCTCCGGCGCGTTCGGTAAACTCGGCAAGTGGTTCGTCTACGCGCTTGCGATCCTCGCAGCGGCCAACGTACTGGCGATTCCGACGCTGTCAGAGTGGGTCTCGACGGCGGTATCGTACCTCCCCGCCTTCGTCGCGGGCCTGCTCGTCATCACGATCGGGTTCGTCGTGGCGGACTTCATCGGCGACATCATCGAACGCACGCGCGCGGCGACGGAGACGGCGTACACGTCGTGGTTCGCGAACGGCGCGCGAATCTTCCTCTACGCCACGGCGCTGGTCATCGGCCTGGAGACGATGGGGATCGACGTCGGTATCCTCTACGTGTTCGCCCGGGCGCTCGCCTGGGGCCTGGCGGCCGCCGTGGCGATCGGCGCCGGTGTCGCCTTCGGCTGGGGCGGCAAGGACTACGTCTCGGAGAACATCGACCGCTGGATGGGCGGTGCCAACGCGATGGCGCCGGACGAGACGACCGGCGGTACGACCTCGCGCGAGCGACGCGGTACCGACCGCGAGGCCGGGCCCGGAGCCGAAGACGACTGATCGTCCGTCAGAAACCGACGGCTGCCAGCACTGGCCGTCACTCGGAAGCGGGGGCAGTCAGCGGTCGGTTCTCCGTGCGCTGTTCGGTCGGCGGGAAGAGCGGTCTGACCGGGACGACGACGAACGACTTCACGAGTGCGTCGTCGATCGTCCGCCACTTTTCGAGTCGCACGAGCGAGTGCGTCGCGGCGTAGGTCTCTTCGATCCGATCCAGGAGGGATCGAAACTGCGAGAGATCGACGCGGTCGGCCGCAACCGGGTCCGAGACCACCGCCAGGCCCGACGCTCTGGCGTAGACGTCGACCCACCCTTCGAAGAGACGCTCGATTTCGGCGACGTGATCGGCGACCGGCTCCGATCGCGAGTGCGTCTCGTCGGTGGGAAAGGAGACGTACACCTGGTACCGATCCGGCCTGGACAGTACGTCTCGTTTCCAGACCGTCCGAATGGCCCGAAGACTGCGACAGAGCAGGCTCATGGAGCACCATCCGTGTGAGCGAGACCGGTCGATTCCGAGCCGAGGCGGCGACCGGTACCGACCGGCACCCGACCTGAAGGGGTGCCAGGATCGTCACCGCGGAACGGTACCGCGTGAGGGAGTCGGTCGCAATCGATTCGACGGGGCACGACGGGACTTCGGAACGGCCCGGTAATACGTCCTTTGTTTGTCGTCGCTCACGATCGCTGAACAGTCAGGACAGACTCCCTATCGCCGGTTCGAGAGAGTTTAGTGTAATGGATCACTACCGACGGGCATGCACGACACCACCCGGTCTCGCGTCCAGTTCCTCGGGTCCGTCTCGATCACGGCCGTCGGCGTGGGGATGGCCGACGGGCTCGCCCCCTCGCTCCGGACGCTCTTTGCGCTCGCGTTGCTCGCCGGTGGTGCCGCCGGGATCTCGAACCTGGCGGCGAACACCTCGGTTGCGGACCTCTCGAACGCAGTACGACGTCGCTGGATCGTTGCGTTCGTCGCATTCGTCCCGTACGGACTGGCGACCGCACCCGACTCCGAGGCCGCTGCCGCGCTCGGTGCCAGGCTCGCTGGATCGGTCGGACTCGTCGCCCTCGAAGCGATCGCCGGTGCCCTGGTCCTGACTGCGATCACGACGACGCTACTGTACGGCGTCGCCAGATACGGCCTCCACCCGAGCGCACCGACGCCGGAAGAACGGGTGCTCGACGAACCCCTCGACGACTGACCAGTGACTCGGCGTCGCGTACCCGGATCGAAGGACCGGGATCGCCACCGGAACGGCGTCCGGAGGTGAGGCCGGTCAGGACGTCTGTGAGTACTCCTCGACCCACTCCTGGAGCGTGATACCCATGGACGCCTCTGTAATCGCATTCGACGAGGCGGAGTTCGCGCTCTTTACGAGTTCGGCTTCGAGCGTCCGCGTCGGCACCTCTCCCAGAAAGTGCGGGATCGCCCGCTGCACGGCGAGCGAACAGCCGACCTCGTGGGCGAGCGCGTAGCCGGAGATCGAGTGGGGGATCTCCTCGCTGACGTAGGTCGGGTCCGGTTCGTCGAGGAGGGCGTCGTCGACAAACTCGGGGTACTCGTAGCACTTGCCGACGTCGTGCAAGAGGCAGGCTGCGACGACGACGTCGAGATCGGGGTCGGCGCCGTGGAACTCCCGCTGGAGGCGCGCGGCCTCGAGCGCGATCTTCGTCACGCCGCGGACGTGCTCGACGTTGGTGACCTCGTGGATGTTCCAGGCGTAGGGGATATCGGCGATATCCTGCCAGCCGCCCCGTTCGAGGCCGAGCATCCAGGCCTCGACGACCCGGTCGCGAAGGCCTGCGTCCTCGATCTCATCCAGTTCCGGAAGCGACTCGCGGACCTGGGCGGCGAGATCGGACACGGGGATCACCGCCCGCTGACGAGGTGTTCCTGGCCGATGAAGCGCGGTCGCTCGTCGATCGCCAGGAAGTTGTTCACGTCTTCGCGGGCCTTCTCGGCCATCTCGCCGACTGCCTCGTAGTCACGCGAGCCCTCGCTGCCGAGCGCGTCGTAGAGGGCGTCGATGTCCTCGAAGTACAGTTCCGCGATGCCGTCGAACGGCTGGGCGTCGGGATCCGTGGGGACGACGGTGTCGTACTTGACGACGCCGGTGATCTCGCGAGCGATCGGCGTGTGGTTGTTCTGCCAGTGATCGACGAACGCCTCGTGGGTCATGTCCGCCTGCCGGACGAGGAAGGCAGAGTGCTTGAACAGTTCGTCGGAGTCGCCGTCGACGTCGTCGCGCTGGACGATCGGCTCGCCGGCCATTCCGCGCTCGTCCGCGACGGCCTCGGCGAACTCCCCGCCGACGTTCGAGACGAGCGAATCGTCGTCGACTGCGTCCTCGTAGGCCGCCTCGTCTTCGAAGAAGAACTCCGCGAGGCCGTCGAACTCAGCGTGTTCCGGCATGGTCGGGAGGACCTCGTGATAGCGGACGACGCCGTCGATCTCCTCGTCTAGGTCGGCGGCCTGCCAACGGTCGACGAACTCGTCGTGCGAAACGGCGTCCGTGCGCGTCAACAGAGAAACGTGTTTGTGCATGCTCGAACCTTCACGACCGGCCCAATAAATCGTACTGATTTCGCCCGGACCGACGGGACGGTACCGGTCCCGTCACGACGAGCATCGACTCTCAGCCAGTGACGACGGATCGCGAACTGGCCGGATCGACGGGCACCGCTCGTGACCGGTTCGCTCGAAGCGGAGACGGTCACGATCGCACGCCCCCTAACACGACTGCCGTAACCGGGCGGTCCCATGCCCGCCGCACCCCTGCCGTCTCCGACGGCCTCGTCCACCGGTGGTGGCGGATATCGGTTGCTGGACGGGGACCGCCACGAGAGCGAGTATCGGATCGGTGATGAACAGGCACGATCACTCGATTTCTTCACGCCAACGCCCCTGTGTCCAGTATGCCAACGTACCGAACGAAGGTCTCAGAGCGGATCCGACTGCCGTCACGCACCGAGCGTGAGGAAGCACTCGAAACGGCCGGATACAACGTCTTCAACGTCGACGCAGACGACGTCTATATCGACCTGCTCACCGACAGCGGTACGGGCGCGATGAGCGACGAGCAGTGGGCGGCCCTCCACCGCGGCGACGAGTCCTACGCCGGGTCGTCGAGCTTCGAACGCCTCGAATCGGCCGTCAGGGACGTCATGGGCTTTCCACAGGTCGTCCCCGCCCACCAGGGTCGCGGCGCCGAAAACGTCCTCTACGGATCACTCGTCGACGAGGGCGACGTCGTCCTGAACAACACCCACTTCGACACCACGCGAGCGCACGTGGCGAACCAGGGCGCCCGGCCGGTCGATTGCCCGGTCGACGGGGCCCGTGATCCCACCGCCCGCGGCGGCCAGTTCGACGGCAACTTCTCTATCGATCGGGCCCGCGAGATCGTCGACGACGTCGGCACCGACGCCATCCCGGCGGTCGTGCTCACCATCACCAACAACTCGGCGGCCGGCCAGCCCGTCAGCGTTTCGAACACGCGGGAGGTCGCCCGGTTCGCCGCGGAGATCGACGCGACGTTCGTCATCGACGCCTGTCGATTCGCCGAGAACGCTTACTTCGTCTCCGAACGAGAGGACGAGTTCGACGACGCGACCGTCGCCGAGATCGCACGCGAACAACTCGGCTACGCGGACGCGCTCGTGATGAGTGGGAAGAAAGACGGGCTCGTCAACGTCGGGGGATTCGTCGCGACGGACGACGACGACCTCTATCAGGCGTGCAAGCACCGGGCCATCCTCTACGAGGGGTTTCCAACCTACGGCGGGATGGCCGGCCGGGACATGGAGGCGCTCGCAGTCGGCCTCAGGGAAGCGGTCGAAGCGGCCTACGTCGCGGATCGGGTGGAGCAGGTCCGGCAATTCGGCGAGCGACTCGCCGACGACGGCGTTCCCGTCTACGAACCGATCGGCGGCCACGCCGTCTACATCGACGCGGCTGCGGCCCTCCCACAGATCCCCGCAGACGAATTCCCGGGCCAGGCACTCGTCTGTGAATGCTACCTGGAGGGCGGCGTTCGTGGCGTCG
Organism: Halovivax cerinus; assembly: GCF_024498195.1. NCBI lineage: Archaea > Methanobacteriati > Methanobacteriota > Halobacteria > Halobacteriales > Natrialbaceae > Halovivax > Halovivax cerinus. The sequence goes on along the minus strand of NZ_CP101824.1, from coordinate 2,806,152 downwards.
AACTCGGCAGCTTCGCCTTCCCCGACGCCGACCGGCCGGAACTCGTCCGCCTCGCGGTCCCCCGCCGAACCTACGGCCCGGCCCACTTCGACCACGTCGCGGAGACGGTTCGGTCGGTTTTCGAGGACCACGAGTCGGTGCGCGGCCTCCGTCTCGCATCCGACCCGCCGATTCCGGAGCTCAGACACTTCACCGCGGAACTCGAGCCGGTCCCGACGACGACTCCCTCGACGACCAGCACCGAGTGAGCCGGTCGGACCCAGACGAGAGATACCCGGTAATCGACCGAGAACGCGAAGTAATAACCAGCGTCAACACTCCTGTCGTACCCGCCGTAGCGGACACCGCTCGTACGAGACACCTAACAAAGTCACCTCGGAGTACGCCACGAGTATGTCACAGCGGCGTTCTCGGTGGAACCGAGTATCGAACGGCGATATGTGGTGTCGACGGAGGTACCTCGTGGCGACTGTCGGTGTCGCAGCACTGAGTGGGTGCACCGACGGAGACGACGGCGATGAGACGACGGATCCCGACGACGAGAACGGCGAGGAGCGCCCGGCGGGCGTCTCACGAGAGGAGTTCGAAAGCGGTCCCGTTCCAGACGTGTACGTGTCTGCGACCTCACTGGGAGCCGAAGAACGCGACCCCGACGAGGTGCGTCCGAAATCGGAGGTCAGTTTCTCCGACTACGAGGCGGCCCAGGAGAACGACGCGCATCAACCGGGGACGTGCTGTGCGAACTGCGCCGATTACATTCCGGACAAAAACGGCGACGAGTTCGGTGCCTGTGCGGAGGTCGAGGGGTACATCGACGGCGAGGACTGGTGTACGATTTACGAGACGTTGCCCGAACCGGAGGTCCCCGATGGGGTATCCGAAGACGAGTTGGCGACGGCCGAGGTGCCGGCGGCCTACCAGACCGCGAGTTCGCAAGCCGGCGAGGAGCGCACGCCGGACGAACTCCAGAGTCAAGACGCCGGTAGCCTGATGGAGTCGGTAGATGCGATCGCAGACGGGGTCGCTCGACCGGGACAGTCCTGCGGAAACTGTGCCGAGTACATCCCGGACGAGAACGGCGACACGTGGGGCGCCTGTGCGAAGGTCGAGGGGTACGTCGCAGTCGAAGACTGGTGTTCGATCTGGGAACACGTCAGCGAAGCGGCCTGAGAACCGCTTCGTTGACCCCCGAGACGCTCCCTGAGACTGATACCAGTCTCCGTCGAATCGCGGCTGTCCGACTGCTGGAAGCGAGTCCCCGAACGGGACCCACGCCAGTGAGCGGGTCTCGGTCGTCCGCCGACGCTACGTCGGTGGTTCACCACACCGTGAGGATTGTGGGGGGACTAAATCGGTCGACACACGATCGTACGATCGGCACCGTCGACCGCTTTGTCGTACCAGCCGTCGATGTACACGGTCGAATCGCACGGTCGAGCGAGTCGAGTCTGATGCGTCGACCGACGTACCCCCGGCGGATGGTTCACTGTCCTCGAAGCCCTACTTCCCCTGTGAAGTTCGCCACCGTCCAGGGCGATATCGCCCGACAGCGTGCGGATGCACTGGTGAACGCCGCCGGGACGAGTGTGCGGATGGGAAGCGGCGTCGCCGGTGCGCTTCGGCGCGGGGCCAACGGCCCGATCAACGACGAGGCGACGTCGAAGGGACCGATCGACCTCGGCGCGGTCGCGGTCACCGGCGCATACGATCTCGACGCGGAGTACGTGATTCACGCCGCCGCGATGCCCCACTACGGCGACGGGCGGGCGACGGCGGACAGCATCCGGGACGCGACGGTCAACGCACTCGAAATGGCTGACGATCTCGGGTGTGAGTCTATCGTCGTCCCCGTTCTGGGGACGGGTGCGGCCGGCTTCTCGTTCGAGGCGGGCGCTCGGACCGTTTTCGAGGCGATCCGAGACTACGAGCCGGACGCGGTCACCGACTGTCGGGTGATCGCGTATTCCGCAGACGAGTACGACACGCTCGAACGAATCGCCGAGCGCGTTCGGTCCACCTGATCACGGCATACTGCTACTCGTCGTCGAGCGCCTGCCAGGACAGTCGCGGGGTTCGCGCCGCACTCGTCTGATCGATGCGTTTTGCGGTGGTCCGAGACGGTGCGGCCTCGATCGTCGCGTCGTCCTCCTCGGCCACCGCGTCGAACGCGGCAGCGAGCTGGTCGAGCGTGGACTTCGACTCGACTTCGGTGGGTTCGGTCATGAGCGCCTGCGAGACGATCTCGGGCCACTTCGTCGTCGGCGGGTGGACGCCGTAATCGAGCATGCGCTTTGCCACGTCGGCGGCGTCTTGCTCGCCTGCGCTTGCGACGAACTCGTGGTGGAACGGCTCGTAGGGGATTTCGTAGTCGATCTGGCTCCCCAGGTAGTTCGCGTTGAGCACCGCCTTCGCGCTCGCGTCCGCGAGTCCCTCGTCGCCCAGGCGGGCGATGTAGGCGAACGTCTTCACCAGGACGAGCCAGTTGCCCTGGAACCCGTGGACGTGCCCGATCGTGTGCTCGGGGTCGAAGAGTTCGTACGCCGCGCCGGTGCTGTCGGCGGTCGGATCCGGGGCGTCGGCTTCAGTGGTCTCGACGCCGGCGTCCGTCGGCTCGTCCGCATCGCGCACGCGCGGCGCAGGGAGGAACGGTGCGAGTTCCGAAACGACACCGACGGGACCGGCGCCGGGCCCGCCGCCACCGTGGGGCGTCGCGAACGTCTTGTGGACGTTGTAGTGCATCACGTCGAAGCCCATGTCGCCGGGTCGGGCCCGACCGAGGAGGGCGTTTAAGTTCGCCCCGTCGTAGTACAACAGTCCGCCGACGTCGTGGACCATCGCGGCGATCTCCTCGATGTCACGCTCGAACAGCCCGAGCGTGTTCGGGTTGGTAAGCATCAACGCAGCCGTACTCTCCGACAACGCCGCCTCCAGCGCGTCGAGATCGACGCGGCCGTGCTCGTCGCTCGGCAGCGAGACGACGTCGTATCCGCCCAGCGCCGCCGTCGCGAAGTTCGTTCCGTGCGCGCTCTCTGGGACGATGACCTCGTCGCGGTGGCCCTCGCCGTTGTGCTCGTGGTAGGCCGCGGCGACGCGGATGCCGACGAACTCGCCGGCCGCACCTGCGGGCGGCTGGAGCGTCACGGCGTCCATCCCGCCGATACGGGCGAGGTAGCCTTGTAGCCGGAACAGGAGTTCGAGCGTTCCCTGGATCGACGCCTCTGAGCGGTCGGGGTGGACCGCCGCCCCCGGCAGCGCCGCGACGTCCTCTGTGAACGGCGGGTTGTACTTCATGGTACAGGACCCGAGCGGGTACGGCCCGCTGGTGATCCCGTAGGTCTGCTGGGAGAGGCGCGTGTAGTGACGCGAGAGCTCCGATTCGGACAGACCCGGGAGCTCGAGCGAGTCCCGAGTCAGGTCGTCGGGGAGACCCGCCGCGTCGGCGTCGACTGTGACTTTCGTCGAGTCCTTCTCCGAGAGCAGCGGTTCGTACGTCCCGTTCGTCGACCAGCGAGCCTGGTCGTGGCGAATCTCGGCCGATCCGTCGTCACTCATCGAATCACCTCCGAGAGGGCGTCGACGAATCCATCGAGTTCGTCGTCGGTCGCGCCCGCGACGCAGATCTGGAGTTCGTCCGCGCCGAGGGCGTGCACCGCGTATCCGTGGTCCTCGAGGTCGGTGGCGATCCCCGACGCGGAGCCGTCGACACTGGCCACGAACTCACGGACGTGGTGTCGGTCGTGAACCGGCGCCGTGACGCCGGGGAGGGCGTCGACCCGATCGGCCAGTTCGCGCGCCCGGGTGACGTCGCGCGTCGCCAGATCGACCAACCCGTCCGGCCCGAGTGTCGCGGCGTGGATCGCCGTCCGCAGCGCCACCCAGGCCTGGTTCGTGCAGATGTTGCTCGTCGCTCGTTCGCGGCGAATGTGCTGTTCGCGCGTCTGGAGGGTGAGCGTGTAGGCTCGACGATCGTCGCCGTCTTCGCTCGCACCGACCAGTCTGCCGGGAACCTGACGCAGGTAGTCCTCGCGCGTCGCGAAGAGGCCGAGGCCCATGCCGTAGGCGGTCGGCAATCCGAGGACGCTCGCGTCTCCGATTACGACGTCGGCGCCGACGTCGGCCGGCCGTTCGAGCAGCGAGAGGGCGACGGGGTCGGAGCCGAGGACGAACAACGTGTCCGACTCGGTCGCGAGGTCGCCGAGTGCCGAGAGTCCGGGTTCGATCGTCCCGCGAACGGTGGGATTCTCCGCGTACAGCATGACGACGTCCTCGTCCAGCCGATCGGCGATCGAGTCTACGTCGGCCGCGCCGTCGTCCATCGCGTACGTCTCGACGACGAGGTCGGTCCCGGCGACGTAGTTGCCGAGCGTCGAGCGCTTGTTCTCATCGAGGATCTCGGGAACGAGGACGACCGAGCCCGAGACCCCGCGAACCCGGTCGGCGAGCGTCGCCGCTTCGCCGAGCGCCGTCGCGGCGTCGTACATCGAGCAGTTCGCGACCTCGAGGCCCGTCAACTCCACGAGCATCGACTGGTACTCGAAGAGTGCCTGCAGGAAGCCCTGCGAAACTTCCGGCTGGTACTGCGTGTACGAGGTGAGAAACTCGGAGCGGTCCGAGAGGTGGTCGACCAGCGAGGGAATGTAGTAGCCGTAGTGGCCCCGTCCGAGCAGTTCGACCAGATCGTCGTTTCGTTCGAGAATCGATTCGACCAGCTGGCGAGCCTCTCGTTCCGAGCGGGCGTCGATTCCGAAGTCACCGTCGAACTGCACCGGCTCCGGAATGTCGAAGAGCGCCTCCTCCGAGTCGACCCCCACCGCATCGAGCATGGCCGCCGTCTCCGTGTCCGTGTGAGGAGCGTACGGACTCCCCGTCGTGCGTGATCCGTCCATTGTTTACGTTCGGTGCCGCCAGTTCGCCGTCGGTTCGAACCCTCCGCCAGACACTGCGTCGGCGACGTGACGGTACACAGTAGACGTGACTTGCCACGGGGGGATAATGAACGCACCTCTTTCGATGTCCGTCTCGGTCACTCGTCCGGGTACTCAGCCGGTTCGATCCGTCGGTTCGTCGGGGTGAGAGGCTCCGTCGCCTCCCGATTCGGACCCCGTCGAGTCGTCCGCATCCGTCGCATCCGAGCCAGGTTTCGGGCCCCCATCGGCGTCGGCAACCGCACCGGGTGGTTCCTCCCCCGTTCGAACACGGGCGAAACTGTCGAGGACGAGCTTCGTCGCGCCGAGGACGACCGGGCCGAGGAACAGACCGATGGCGCCGAAGGCGACCAGGCCCCCGAAGATACCGACGATGACGATGACGGCGTTGTACCCGCCGGTCTGGCCGATGATCGCCGGCCGGTAGTACGAATCGGAGAACGTGACGAACATACCGTACACCACCATCGCCGCACCAGCGGTCGTGCTACCGGTCGCGAGGAGGTAGATTGATGCGGGGATCCAGACACCGAACGCGCCGATGAGTGGCAGGAGGGTCAGGACGAACGTCGCGACCGTGAGAAAGATCACGGCCGGGACGCCTGCGACCCACAGGCCGGCGCCGAGCATGATGGCCTGGATGACCGCGACTGCGACGTTGCCGACCACGGAGGCCCACATGAGTTCGTCGATTCCCTCCTGGAGATCGGCCAGAATCTCGTCGTCGACGGGAATGACCCACTGGACCCACTCGACGAGGCGAACGCCGTCCCGAAGCAGCCCGAACAGGACGAAGGTCGTGATCGTCAGCCCGATGAACATGTTCGGGAGACCACCGACGACGTTGATCGCCGCGTCGGTCAGTTGCTGGATCCCGGAGGCGATACGATCCTGGTTCGCCTCGTAGAGTTCTACCAGATCGACGGCGTAGCCGTTGCTCTCCAGGAGTTGTTCGATCGTCGCGACGTCGAGTTCTTCGTCCCGGATCCACTCGACGACGAGAAGCCCCTGACGAAACGCGACGGTTAGCAGGTACACGAGCGGGAGCAACACGACGACGACGGTCGCCGCGACGACGACGAGCGACGCGATCGTCGGCCGGACGTAGCGCTCCAGTCGCTGCTGGACCGGATGGGCGATGTACGCGAGGACCACACCGAACAGCACGTACTGGAGGTACGGGACGATCACCAGCAACGCCAGTAGTATGCTGACGACCGCGAGCGCTGTCAATCCCGGCTGTTCGGTGAGCCAGTCGGGCGGATCCCGAGACGCGTCCATGTCTCCACCTGTTCTCGCAACTCACATTAGTCCACTGATACCGATTGTTCGATATCTAATACGTCCGGCCACCCCCGAGAGCGCGGTCCCCGGCGAACGCGTCGCCGGAGCGGTCGGCAGGACACGGCCGACACCGCGATCGAAATTCGCGACAGACTCCTGGTTGCGATAACACAGCCAGTGTGGATGTCTGGAGGGGTAATGGAGAAACAACTGAACGGCTCGAACGGGCGAACAACCTACCACGTGAACAGCTAGAACGAGCGAACGACGTCTCAACTGGACGGTTCGAGCGGTCGAACGACGTACAGACGGGACGGTTGGAGCGGCCGGACTGGTGACCGAGCGGACGGCCCTCTCACTCGACGAACCGGTACGTGCGCTCGCCCATGCGTCCCCAGCCGTCGAAGACGAACTCGTCTTCCGGCGTAGTGATCTCGGTCGGTTCGACGTCCTTGTCGTGGTTGTGGGCGTCGTGGATGGCCTCGTACTCCTCGAACGAGATCGATCGGCGGTCGTCGAGTTGCTCCGCGATGTCGATCGCCGCGACCTCTTCGCGCCAGCCGTCGGCGACGACCTCTCCGTGTACCTCGGCCTGGGCGCCACTACCGTAGGATCCGACGCCGAGCGTCTCGCCGGCGAGGTCACGGTCGGTCTCCAGGGCGTGTATGAGCGCCGAGGTGCGAGCCACGTGGACCGAGCCGGTGTACCAGTTGCCGACCTCTCGGGAGATCGAAAGTGTCGGTTCGATCGTGCTGGTGTACCAGTCCTGGTAGCGCTCGGTCTCTTTCAGCGCATCCATGTAGTCGCGGACGGCCTCCTCGTAGGCCGCTTCGTCGTCGTACGCCTCGCGGCGGGGCTGGCTCCCGATCTCCTCGGCCAACTCGTCCTCGATCGGGGTGTCGCGGATCATGTGCCGATACGCCAGGACGGCGGCCTTGCGCACCATGCCTGGGAACGGCGTGTGGAACGGGACGAACGCGAAGTCGTCCGGGTGGCTGTCGCCAGCGACGTGCTCGTAGTCCTCTAACGCCTCACGCATGCGGGCGAGGTAGACCTGCATCGAGCGCTTGCCGTCGACGCTCGGGAACTGCTGTTGCGGTTTGAGGAAGTCCGTCTCGTCGGCGCTCCCGTAGCCCTGGTCGGTCGTCAGTTCGACGATACTGGGATCTTCGTCGATCAGCATCGCCACGGCGCCGGCGCCCTGGGTCGCCTCACCGGGGTCGTCGCGCTCGTACAGTGCGGTGTCCGTGGCGATGACGAGTGCCGCGCGCCCGCGGTTGCGTCCAGCGCGGATCCAGTTGTACGCGTCGTCGAGACACTGCGTTCCGGCGATACAGGCGAACTTTCGCTCGCCCTTGTTCGCGTGGTGGAAGTCACCGTCGTAGACCTGTTCGAGACACCCTGCGACGTACGTCGATATCGGCTTTGACTTATCGAAGGAACTCTCGGTAGCCACATCGATCCGGCCGATATCGTCCGGCTCCAGCCCCTTTCGCTCCATCAGCCGGTAGGCCGCGTTGGCCCCCATCGTGACGATGTCCTCGTAGGTGTCCGGGAACGAACTCGCGTTGAGGCCGATGCCCTTCGTGTAGTACTCCGGATCTTTCCCCTGCGCCGGGGCGAACGTGTTGGGGAGATCCAGTTCGAGGTTCCCCGTCCAGATCTCGATCGCGTCGATGCCGACACTGGTCATAGATAGAGTGTGTCCGAGGAACTATATCATATTGTCGTTCGCGATTTCGACAGTCGTCGTATTCTCGGGTTGGCTACCGGTCAGCCAGTTCGAACGATTTCGTCTATGGCGACGTTTCCGTTCGCGTCTTCGACGGTGAGACGGATTGAGTACTCCTGACCAGCGCCCTGTTTGTCCTCGAGAGACACGCCGGAATCGCTCGGGTTCTGGCCGTCTATGTCGCTTGCGTCGTACGACACGGTATCTTCGACCGTTCCCGTCGACCGATCGACGAGTTCGATCGTCGCTGCCGTGATAGGACTGTCGCCGGCGGTCGCCTCCCACTCCGCGTCGAAACGGGCGTGGTTCGAATGGTCCTGGCTCCGTGCATCCAGATTGTCGATCGTCGGGGCACCACTACCGCGTTGAACCGTCACCGTGGCCTCTCTAGTGGTTCCGCCGCTGGAGACGTACACCGTCACTTCGTCTCCATCGTTCGCAGTGTTCGCGAGGGCCACGTCGAACGACGCTTCGGCGTTCTCGTCGAAGGCGATCCGATTTTTCGGATCGTAGTCGTCGACGACGTCGTTCGGATCACGGAGCGAAAAGTCCGCATACGCGTTCTCGACATCGTCGTCGATCGTCGCGGTGAGGGTCACAGAGTTCCCGGGCGAGGCGGTAACGGAATCGTCCGTCCACGCGAGGCCGAACTCGTTCGTCTCCGTCGGACTTCCGCGATCCGTTACCGGGTCACCGAACTCGTTCAATTTGTCGCTGGTGTCAGTGTTGGCGGTGCGGTCGTCTCCGACCGCGATCTGGGCGACGTAGACCTCCTGATCGCTCTTGGGGTCTACGACGGCGTGGTCTCCACTTTCGGATACCTCGTAGGAGTCGTCCCACCTGGAGTACGCGTTCGTCGGGAGTCGAATCTCGTCGACGTCAGACGACACGTGGTAGACGTCTATCGTCTCGACGGTGACGGAGGCACTCGACCGGCCGGACTCGGAGAGGTCGCCCTCGATCAGCGGAACGACGATCCGCTCGTCGGAGACGACGCTACCGGCGTCGCGCGTAACGTTCACGTGACCGTGTTCGTCGTAGACGAGTCCGTGTTCGATGATCGTCGTCGGCGCGTCGTACTCGGTGTAGTCGGGTTCGTACTCGACGAACGAGGTGTCGAACGACTCCGTCGACCCGTCGTCGAACGTGATCTCGACCTGCGGGGTACCCGTCGAATTCGTTCTGATCGTTCCACCCGGATCTGGCGGATTGATCGAAAACGTCCGTGAGTCGTACTGGGCGCCGAGTTCGATCGAGGCTTCCCGCGTCGTGTCCTGATTTCCGGCGTTGACGATCGCGTTTCGGAGATCGATCAGATCGCCGGTCACCCGCTGGTGGTGGTCCCACTCGGTCTGTTCGTTCTCCGTCGGGACCACGTTGACCTGGTACATCGCGAGGGCGGAGACGAGCAGACCGAACATGAGCACGGCTCCGATGACGACGGTTACGCCGCGCTCGCGACCCTCGCTGGGCATGCACTGAAGACAGTCCCGCTCAGTAATACGTGTGGCGGCCGGCGCCCCCTTACTCGTCCTCCTCGACGACCTCCGGATCGCTCATCGCGCTCTGGAGGCTGTCGAGTCCGTTCACCCACTCCGTGACGAGGCCGTACTCCAGGTCCTCGGCGACGGAGATATCGACGTCCCCGTCGTCGAAGACGAGGGTTCCCGCCTGTGCGGCGTAGCCAAGCGCCGCGTCGAGATCCTCTTCGGCCTCGGCGTCCGCTGCGGCGCGGATGTACTCCTCGACGGTGGCCTCTTCGGCGGGGCCACCGGCGACGTACTCCTCCGCCGCGAAGAAGACGCAGACGAGACTCGTCTGGACGCCGTCGACCAGCATCAGCGTCTCCTCGTCGTCGATGTCCACCTCGGAGAGGACGATCTCTCTGACCTCGGCGATCTTCTCCAGGGCCGTCTCCTCGTCGAGATCGCCGTCGTCGTAGGCGGAGACGATCTTGGCGACCGCGATGGCCGTGTCGTCCTGGAGGTTCAACAGTAACCTGGCCGACGATTCGTCCTCCGGATCGATCTCCTCGTCGTCGATTCGGTCGATCCAGTTCTGCCAGCGTTCCTCCGAATAGAACTCCGTCGGGGGCGTGCTCATACTCGAACCTACACCGGCCGCGTAAAATGCCTTTCTCTACGGTGGAACGCCCCGAAAGCCTTCTCACGACCGCACGGGGGCGTATCTGCCCTCTAACGGACACTCCTCGCCTCCCGACGAAGTCCCGTCGCTTTCGTCGATCCGCGCCACTCGCTCGTCCGCCGACTGTGACACATCGCACTCACCTCGTCGACGTCCAAAATCGTCAGTTCCGTGCGTCCAGGACGGTCGTCGAGCGACGGCGACGAGCGGCGTATTCACCGGGTGAGCGTCCCTTCCGTGTCGATCCCGTAGACCGAACGGGGCGTCTCTACGTGCGCGCGTCGGATCGCTTCGTCGTAGCCACGGTCGGCGAGCCAGCGGACGCGACGTGGCACCGTCTTCGGACCGAGCACCGCGCCAGGGCGATCGGGATCGTCGACGAAGTCAGTCTCCATGAGGAACGGCTCACCCCGTTCGGCCGCCCGCTCGAGTCGATCCGTCTCGCTCATGACGCTCGGCGTGACCCCGTCGAGGCGACCGGCCGCGTAGTGCTTGACGACGCGATGCGGATCGTGCCCGACCGCTCGCGCCCACTCGGCGACCTCGGTCAGGTCCTCGGTCGATTCGGTGTGGAGCTGGAGCGCACAATCGTGGTTGCTGGCGAGTTCGAGCGCGTGGCGCAGACAGTCGTTCGACTCGGCCCACACCGCTTCCGACACGTCGTAGTGCGGCCGCCCAGACTTGAGAGCCAGCGCCCGACCATCGCCGACGAACGACGCCGCGCGGTCGAGTCCCGTCCGGATCAGTTCCCCGGCGTCGCCGGGTTCGTGACCGTTCTCGACGAGTCGCGAGACGAGCGACGGGTGAACGCCGAGCACCGGCCACGCGCGACCGGGGAGTTCGGCCGACGCGCGGTCGACGATTTCGATCGTCGCTTCGAACACCGCGTCAAAATCGTCGGCACCGGCCGGGAGCGGTCCGAGGTGCCAGGAGGGTTTGTTCACGACGAGGAGGTGCGTTCCGCCCGAGCGTGCGAAGTCGGTAACGGCGTCGATACCTCTGCCCGCGTCCGGATCGAGGTGCATGTGGTTGTCGAGCACTGGCGACTCCGCGACGGTCATGGTGTGGCGTTCGCGAGCGGCCGCAAAAAGCGTCCGGATCCACACGGACCGATATGGAATCGACGCGTGATCCCCACGTCGCCGGGGGACCAGTTCGAGTGGTGACGCGACGTCAGCCTGCCAGCGTGATCGCGCGGTCGGCCGCGTTACGGAGGGCGTCCGACCGACCGTACTCGCCCGGCGCGACGGCGATCGTCTCCACGCCCGTCTTCCGGGCGCGTTCGAGAACGGGCTTGAAATCCGTATCCCGCGAGACGACGGCGAGGGTATCGACTCGCCCCGTCGCGACCAGCGCGGTCGCGTCGACAGCGAGTTTGACGTCGACGTCGCCGCTCGTCACGACCACTTCGAACCCACGAGCTTCCGCGGCCTGAACGAGGCCCGGAGGGGCGTGTTCGTTCAGGTAGAGGCGAGAGACGACCACGGGCCCCTCCGAGCGGCCGACGGCCATGACGTCGTCCAGATCGACGTCGAACTCGTCGCGGAGGACGTTCGGTCCGTCGACGACGAGTGCGACGCCCGACGTCGGCGCCCGAAATCGTTCTAGCAACTGCTCGAACATGGTCCGCACTTGGCGGCCCGGACGAAAAGGGTGCCGTCACGCGACGCCGGTCACCACGATCGAGGCCCCGTGGTGACCGACGGTGCGGATGCCGGTACGTTCGTCCGGGAGCCGGCCGACGAAAAGACCTTACTACGCACGTCGCAATCGTCCGCGTATGTCGCTCAACGCGCCGCCGTTGCGGGACGTCCACGAGGAACGCGGGGCCAATTTCACCGAGTTCGGCGGGTGGGAGATGCCGGTCGAATTCGACTCCATCCGAGCGGAACACGAGGCCGTTCGCGAGGACGTCGGCATCTTCGACGTCTCGCACATGGGCCAGCTCGAGATCTCCGGTCCCGACGGCTGCGAGTTGCTCGACGGACTCACGTCGAACGACGTCGCACGCCTCGACCCGGGCGACTCACAGTACAGCACGATCACGGCCGAGGACGGCACGATTATCGACGATACGGTCGTCTATCGACTCCCCGACCGCGACGGCGACCGGGTGTACCTGTTCGTTCCGAACGCGGGGTCCGACGAGGCGACGGCCGACCGGTTCCGCACCCACCGCGACGAGTGGGACCTGGATGCGACCGTGTCGAACGAGACGAACGAGTACGGAATGGTGGCCGTACAGGGCCCCGAGGCACCCGATGCGGTCGCCGAGGCGGCCGACGACGCCAGAACGATCGATACCCTGAACCGATTCGAGGCGACCGCCGTCCCGTTCGATGGCGTCGAGTGCTGGACCGCCCGCACCGGGTACACTGGCGAGGACGGGTTCGAACTCATCTTCCCTGCCGAGGAGTCGGAGACGATCTGGGGGTCGTTCGCCGACACGTGCCAGCCCTGCGGACTGGGTGCCAGGGACACGTTACGCCTCGAAGCGGGGCTCTTGCTGTCCGGGCAGGACTTCCATCCCGAAGAGAACCCGCGAACCCCCTACGAAGCGGGTATCGGGTTCACCGTCTCGCTCGACACCGACTTCGTCGGCCGCGACGCGCTCGCCGAGCAGCACGAGACCGGTGTCACCGAGAAAATCGTCGGTTTCGCCCTCGAAGAGCGCGGCATCGCACGGCACGGTCACGAGGTAGTGGCGGACGACGAAACGATCGGTACGGTCACCAGCGGGACCATGAGTCCGACGCTCGATCGCGCCATCGGTCTCGCGTACGTCCCCGTCGAGTACGCAGACCCGGGGACCGAGATTTCGGTCCGGGTCCGTGGCCGAACGAAAAAGGCAAAGGTTGAACCCATCCCATTCATCGATACGGTATAATGAGCTTCGAGATCCCAGCGGACCGGCGCTACCGAGAATCGCACGAGTGGGCGAGCGAATCCGACGGACAGGTCACGATCGGCATCTCCGACTTCGCCCAGGACGAACTCGGCGACGTCGTCTTCGTCGAACTACCCGAGGTCGGTGACGCGATCGAACAGGACGAGAACTTCGGCGTGATCGAATCCATCAAGGCTGTCTCCGACCTCTACGCCCCCGTCGGCGGCGAGGTCACTGCCATCAACGAGGACCTGTTCGACGCTCCCGAACTCGTCAACGACGATCCCTACGGCGAGGGGTGGATGCTCGAACTGGCGCTCGACGACGACGCGGAACTCGACGACCTTCTCGACGCCGAGACGTACGAAGCGCAGGTCGCCTGATCGAAACTCGTCTCACCCGATCGGACGCGAACGGTCACCCGATCGACATCCACATCACATGATCGGACGCGAACGGTCACCCGATCGATATCCACCTCACCTGATCGACATCCACCTCACCCGACCGACCCTCCTCACCCGATCAGACTGATCGCCAGATCGGCATCCACATCTCCTCCACAGTCCACATCCCGTCCACAGGAGTCACGGCACGCGGTCGGTCCGACCGGGTACGTCGCCCGCCGACGGAAGGGCCGAAGACACGGATCGACCCCGTCGGACACGTCGTCGAGACGTGTGGAGGGTATTCGGCCGCTCGGTTTCGTGCGATCACTCCATCGCGGCGAGCGTCTCGAGCATCGATTCGAGCGGCGCGGTAGAGACGGCGAGCGAGTAGCCGTCGATTCGCGCGAGGTCCGCCGCGTGGTCCCAGAGTTCGGATTCGTCGATCCCGTGGAGGACGACAGCGTTCGGCGTCTGGGTGACGACCCGGAGGGCGACCAGCGGGGACTCCCCGCGGGTCACGCCGGTGAAGACGAGCGCCCGGTTGGTCGATTGGCCGTACAGGCGGACGAACTCGTCGCTAGAGAGGCGGGTGATGGCCTCGATGCTGTCGATGACGGTGTGCCCGCTGATCCGATCGGAACTCCCGGACGATACCTCGGTCGCGTCGACGGCGTCGTGCAATTCCCCGAGCGAGCGGGTCGTCGCGTACTCTCGCAGGTCGTAGACGACGTCGCTCTCGAACCCCGCCGAGAGAACGTTCCCGTACTGTCTGATCCGCTCGCCACCGCGGTGCTCGTCGATGGCGAGCAAGCCGGACACGATGCGCCCGACCACGCCGATCCCGGGGTTCTCTCGGCGGCCGCTCTCGTAATCGGAGACGACGGACGCCGACACGTCGAGTTCGTCGGCGAGAGCCGTCTGCGAGATGCCGAAGTCCGTCCGCCACTTGCGAATCGTCGCCCCGGGATCGCTCGACAGGACGACCTCTCCGGCCATCTTCTCGGCGAGGGCACCCTTGATCCCGTCGTCGCTCATGCCCGCCCATTCGACGGGACTGGCAAGTACGTATCGAACCGGGACGTCGACGCGCGAAGCGTGACGAGGCAGAGATCGTTCGTGTCCCGTGACTGTCACGGAGAAACGTACAAGGGTGACGACGCGAAGGACCCACTATGCCATCGACCGTCGTCCACGTCGGACTGGCTGGCCTTCTGGGCATCGCCCTGCTCGGCGACCGGTTCGACACGAAGGCGATCCTGGTCGTGCTGGCGGCGACGGCCGCACTCGATCTGGACACGTTGATCGGCATGGTGTGGGACGGAACCCACCGGGCAGCACTGCACAACATCTTCGTGGTCCTCGTCCCCGGCGCGGCGCTCTACTGGGACACCCGACTTCGATCGGAGTCGATCGTCCGGACTCGACTGGGGCCGGGCGGACCGCGTACCCTCTGGGCCACGCTCGGGTGTCTGCTCTTCGCTCACGTCCTGCTGGACGCGTTCTTCAACGGCGTCAACCTCCTCTGGCCGCTCCACGACCAGTTCTACGACCTCTCGGGGAAACTCTACCTCTCGAACCACGACGGGTTCGTCCAGACGTTCGTCGAGTTCTCGACGAGCGAGGAAGGCACGCGAACCGTCTCGGAGTCGACGACGGTCGGCACGACCGAGGACACACACTATCGGACCGGTTTCGATCCGGGTCCCCAGCCCGAACCCGAGCCTGAACGAATCTTCCCGATCGCGTACAACGGAGAGCGGTTCGTCGTCGCACTGGCCGGCTACCTCGCCGTCGGCGTTCGCATCTTCGAGGACGTCCGGACTGGTGACACCGAGCGCTGATCGGCAGCCAGTCTCACGGATACCGATACGACGAAGGGACTCGCCGGGTAACGTCCGTCGATGACCGTCGACGTTCGACCGTACGATCCGGAGACCGACCGCGAGGCGCTGTGGGAGTTCAAGCGAGCGTTCGAACTGGAACTCGGGAGCGAGACCGGGAGTGCAGACAAGCAGGCCGCCTACGAGGGAAAGGTGACCGACGAGTACCGAACGCGCTACCTCGAGTGGGTCGATCGCTGTCTCGCCGACGAGCCACGCGCGGTGACCATGGCGTTCGCCGACGGCACTCCCGTCGGCTACGTCTTCGTCCTCCCCGAGACACTCTCGCTGATCTGGGACGCGGCCGTCCTCAACGAGCTCTACGTCGATCCCGAGTACCGCGGTACGGACGTCGCCGACGCGCTGATGGATGCCGCCGTCGATGTGGCTAGCGAACAGGACCTCCCGCTCGATCGGCTGGTTCTCGACGTCGACGCCGACAACGAGCGCGCATACGGGTTCTACGAGCGCCACGGCTTCGACGGCTGGGGCGAGATGGTCGCCCGGGATCTCTGAGGGCGGGAACGATGTGGACGACTGGGATTCGGTTATCATCGCCGAAACGGGCGACTATCGTGCTTCGTCCGGCGGATCGACAGTCTCCAGCCGGTCTTCGAGCCAGGCCATCGCCTCGTCGACCGTCTCGGGGTCGGTTCCGGCGACCTTGACCCGGCCCGGATCGGCTCCCGGCCGCGGGTGACTCGCGACGGTCACGTCGAATCGATCGTCGGCGTCCGCGAGCAGGCCCGTAAGCGCGCCCTCGGGGACGGGCGTGTAGACCGTTCGGCTGACGGCGTCGCCGCCGAAGTCGTCGGCCACGCGGTCGAACGCCGCGCGCATCTCCTCAGGAATCCCGGCGAACACGTAGATTGACGCCACCACGCAGCCCGGCGCCCAGCCCGCGTCCGTCACCAACGGGCGCGCTCCGTCCGGAAGACGGGCACTGGACGCCGGGTCCAGTTCGAGGTCGTGCTCCTCGAAGAGCTCGGGCCGATCGGTCCGGAGTTGGTCGATCTTCTCGACCAGCCGCTCGCGGGCCCGCTCGTTCACGACGAACTCGCGATCCAGCGCGTCCGCGACGGCGACCATCGTCACGTCGTCGGGAGTGTCGCCCAGCCCACCGGTGACGACCACGGCGTCGTACCGCCCATGAAAGTCCGCAACCGCGTCTGCGATGACGCGTCGATCGTCCGGAACGGTGCAGATTCGGCGAACCGAAGCGCCGCGTCCCGTAATCTCGGCGGCGAGCCACGAGGCGTTGGTGTTCGTCGTCTCGCCAGCGAGCAGTTCGTCGCCGACGGTCAGGATCGCGACCTCCATACCGGGTAGTGTGTGACGACGGAGTTAGGCGCATCGCCGACGCCGGTCGCGGGCGTCTCCGGAACCACTAAACGCGGCTCATCCCAACTACACACGATGACCGACTGGACCGAGAAGTACCGACCCGACACGCTGTCGGCGGTGCGCGGAAACGACACGGCCCGGGACGAACTCCGCGAGTGGGCCGAGAGCTGGGACGACCACCGGAAAGCGGTGATCGTCCACGGCAGTCCAGGCGTCGGCAAGACCTCCGCCGCTCACGCGCTCGCGAACGACATGGACTGGCCGGTGATGGAACTCAACGCGAGCGACCACCGAGGGAAAGACATCATCGAGCGCGTGGCGGGCGAGGCCTCGAAGTCGGGAACGCTGACGGGCGGGACCAGCGGTCGCCGGCTATTGATCCTGGACGAGGCCGACAACTTCCACGGCAACGCCGATTACGGGGGATCGCGTGCCGTCACGGACGTCGTCAAGTCGGCGAACCAGCCGATGGTGCTGGTGGCAAACGAGTTCTACGACATGGGTAACGCGCTTCGCAACGCCTGCGAGACCATCGAGTTTCGAGACGTCTCCACCCGGTCGATCGTGCCCGTCCTGCGCGACATCTGCCGGAAGGAGGGGATCGAGTTCGAGGAGGACGCCCTCCGCGCGATCGCAGAGAACACGAGCGGCGACCTCCGATCGGCCGTCAACGATCTCCAGGCGGTCGCCGAGGAGAGTGACCGGCTCACCGAAGACGACGTCGTCACCGGCCAGCGCGACCGGACCGAGGGGATCTTCGACTTCCTCGACGATCTCATCAAGGAGACGGACGCCGAAGGGGCCCTGAAAGCATCCTACGACGTCGACGAGACGCCGGACGACCTGATCAACTGGATCGAGGACAACGTGCCGAAGGACTACGCGGGGACCGAACTCGCAGACGCCTACGGGTACCTCTCGAACGCGGACCGGTGGCTGGGTCGTGTCCGCGCGACGCAGAACTACAGCTACTGGCGCTACGCGACGGACAACATGACCGCCGGGGTCGCCGCCTCCCGGCGCGAGCCGAAGGGCGGCTGGACGCGCTACGGGCCGCCGAGTTACTGGTCGAAACTCGGACGGACTCGCAGCAGCCGGGACACGCGCGACGCGATCGCCGGCCGCATCGCCGAGCGCGAGGGAGTCAGCATCGCGACCGCCCGCAACGACGTCCTGCCCTACCTCGCCGAAATGACGCATCACTGTCGGAATCGAGAGCTCACCGTCGAGATGGCGGCGGCCTACGAACTCGACGAGGCCGACGTCTCGTTCGTCACAGGAAGTGGGAAAGACACCAACAAGGTCGGTTCCATCGTCGAGGACGCCGAGAACCGCCGCGAGGAAGCGGCGGTCGAACACTCCGGCGACGCCTTCCTAGACGCCGTCAGGTCCGACGACGAGACGATCGACGATTCCCAGGACGACGATCGGTCGGAGCCGTCGAATCAACGAACACTGGTGGGATCGAACGGGTCGGGCGACGACGTCGATTCGGCGGATTCCCCCGAGGGCGTGGACGACGCATCCGGAGACCCCGACGGATCCAGCGGCGACGGGGCGTCCGGCGACGACGAATCGGGGGACGACGGACAGTCCGGGCTCGGTGACTTCGTCTAGAGCGGGCCCAGGCCCTGTCGTCGTCTAGACCCGTCCCCGGCCTTGTCGCCCCCACAGACGAATACTTGCGGACTCCCGGATTGCGGACACCTTAAGAGTCGTCGGTGAGCACTATCGTCCATGCAGCCACGAGACCTCTCGGCCCACGCGACCTACGAGGCGGGCCGGGGTATCGAGGAGGTGGCGCGCGAACTCGGTCGCGACCCGGCATCGTTCGTCACGCTCTCCTCGAACGAGAACCCGCACGGCCCCGCCCCGGCCGCCGTCGAAGCCCTGCGCGAGGCCGCGGAGACGGCCAGCGACTACCCGAAGGCCGCCCACGCGGACCTGACCGACGCGCTCGCCGATCGGTGGGACGTCTCGTCCGGCCAGATCTGGCTCGGCAACGGGGGCGACGGCGCGATCGACTACCTCTCGCGAGCGATGCTCGATCCAGGTGACGCCGTCCTCGTCCCGAAACCCGGATTCGCGTACTACGCCATGAGCACCAGGTTCCACCACGGAACGCTCGACGCGTACGTGCTCTCGAAGGACCGAGACTTCGCGCAGGATCCTGATTCCATCCTCGGTACATACGACGGCGAACGGATCGTCTACCTGACCAGTCCGCACAACCCGTCGGGAACGACGATGTCCCTCGACGCGATCGAGCGTCTGGCCGACGGGACGAGCGACCGGACGCTCGTCGTCGTCGACGAGGCCTACGGCGAGTTCGCGGAGACGGACAGCGCCGTCGCGCTGATCGAGGGGCGCAAGGGATTCGACGCGCGTGAGGACGTCGCCGTGATTCGAACGTTCTCGAAAGCCTACGGCCTCGCCGGGGTTCGCCTGGGATACGCCGTGGTGCCCGACGCGTGGGCCGACGCCTACGCCCGGGTGAACACCCCATTCGCCGCGAGCGAACTCGCCTGCCGGGCCGGGCTGGCCGCCCTCGAGGACGCAGAACACGTCGAGATGACCGTGGAATCTGTCCGCTGGGCCCGCGAGCACCTCGCCACCCGCGTCGAGGCACCCGCCTGGCCGAGCGAGGGGAACTTCGTCCTCTTCGACGTCGGGGACGGGGCCGGTGTCGCGTCGGACCTGCAAGAACGCGGCGTCATCGTCCGGGACTGTACGAGTTTCGGGCTCCCCGGTTGCATCCGGGTCACCTGCGGGACGGAGTCGGAGACGAAGCGAGCCGCGGAGGCGATCAACGCCGTACTCGATGCTCGCGATCCGACTCCCGATCGAGGCGACGCCGGAGGAGCCGCCACCGACCGGGAGGTGAACGAGTCGTGAGGATCGCCGTCACCGGCACGCCGGGGACCGGAAAGACGTCGGCGACGGAACTCCTTCCCGACCGGTTCGGCGACCGAGGAGTTGATCTCGGGTCGGTGGCGACCGACGGCGAAATCCGCGCCGAACTGTCGAGCGGCCGGAACCGCCTCAGCACGGACGGCGTCTGTCACCTGAACGACCTCCTCGAATCGGAGTCGCTGTACACCGACGTCGACGAGGACAGAGACAGCGTGATCGCCGACCTCGACGCGCTCGAAGCGGCGGTCGACGACCGCGCGCCGCTGGTCGTCGAGTCACACCTCTCCCACCACCTCCAGGCAGACCGCGTCGTCGTCCTGCGGTGTGAGCCAACCGAGCTCGAACGACGACTTCGCGATCGGGGCGAATCGGCCGCGAAGGCCCGGGAGAACGCCGAGAGCGAGGCGCTCGACGTCATCCTCGCCGAGGCGGTCGAGATCCACGGTCGCGACGCGGTCTACGAGATCGACACGACCGACATCGATCCGGTGTCCGTCGCCGATCGCATCGCCGATGTCGTGGTTGGAAAGCGCGATCCCAGCGCCGGGACGGTCGACTTCGTGGGGTACCTGGGATGACGCTCGACTCACTCCGTCCGTACATCTCGGGGGCGCTCCGACCGTTCGTGAACGGGTTCGACCGTGCGGGGATGACGCCCAACGGGGTGAGCGTCGTCGCGTTCGCGATGGCCTTGGCCGCCGCGGGGGCGTTCTATCTCGGGGGCGTGGCCGAGCAGTGGTGGTACGCCGTCGCCGCACTGGCCGTCCTGGCGAACGGCTGGCTCGACGTCGTGGACGGGGCCCTCGCCCGAAAACAGGCCGTCGCTTCGCAGGCCGGCGACCTGCTCGACCACGTCCTCGATCGGTACGCGGATGTCGTGATCATCGCCGGACTCGCCGCGGGTATCGACGCTTACCCGCTCGGGTTCGCCGCCGTGAGCGGCGTCCTCCTGACCTCGTACCTCGGAACGCAGGCTCAGGCAGTCGGTCTAGACCGCGTCTACGGCGGTCTCGTCGGTCGCGCGGATCGACTCGCCCTCATCGGCCTGGTGGGACTGCTCGTCGTCCCACTCTCGGGCACGTACGGCGGACACGGACTCGTCTGGTGGCTCCTCGCCTTCCTCGCCGCCGTCGGTCACCTGACCGCTCTGCAGCGGTTTTACTACGCGTGGACGGCCCTCGAGTAGGCGCCGTCCGCTGGGTCGACCACCGGGGGCGCATCCTTTATCACTCGCCACGACATATCCTGGCGCATGGTTCAGTGTGAGATGTGTGGCGCCGAGACGCAGGCCCCGAAGACCATCAAGGTCGAGGGGGCGAAGCTGGACGTCTGCTCGAACTGTACCGACTTCGGGACGGAGGTGCAGACGCCGAGTTCGACCTCGAGTACGTCGACGAAGTACTCGACCGGGAGTTCGGGATCCGACGGGACCAGCGGGTCGTCGTCCGGCACGTCGGGAGCCGGCGGAGCCTCCGGCGGTCGCGGCGGTGGTGGCCGCAGTTCGGACATGTTCGACGAGATGGACGAACTGGCGCCGGATTACGACGACACCATCCGACAGGCACGCGAGGAGGCGGGCCTGAGTCAGTCCGACCTCGCGAACGAACTCAACGAGAAGGCGAGCCTGATCCGAAAACTCGAGCGCGGTGAGACGCTCCCGAGCGACGACGTCCAGTCGAAACTCGAACGCTTCCTCGACGTCTCGCTCACCGCAAGCAGCGGGAGCGACGAGGACGCCGAGTGGAGCGGCGGATCGAGCACCGGCAGCTACACGCTCGGCGACGTCGTCAAACGCAAGGACTGACCGCTTCGCGCCGTCCCACCGACTCGCAAGGCTTTTCCTGCCGCCCGGAAGCCGTTCGGGTATGTTCGTCCTCGTCAACACCAAGACGTATCCGTGCGATCAGGTCGCGGTCGCCGAGGCGGCTGCAGCTGTGGAGCCGACGACAGACGCCCGACTGGCCGTCGCCCCGCAACCGACGGCGATCGACGCGGTCGCCGACACGGGCGTCGAAACCTGGGCACAGCACGTGGATCCGATCGAACCGGGGAGCAACACGGGATCGATACTCGCCGAATCGGTCGCTGACGCGGGCGCTACCGGGACACTCCTCAACCACTCGGAGCACAGGATCCGCCTCGATCAGCTGGACGAGGGTCTGTCGGCGAGCGACCGGGCCGATCTCGAGACGATCGTCTGCGCGAACACGCCCGAGCAGGCGGCCGCCGCCGCGGCACTCGGACCCGACGCGGTCGCGATCGAGCCGCCCGCACTCATCGGGACCGGCACGCCAGTCAGCCAGGCGGACCCGGAGATCGTCGAGTCCGCCGTGACTGCCGTCGACGGCGTCGACGAGTCGGTCGCCGTCCTCTGCGGGGCAGGCATCTCGACCGGCCAGGACGTGGTGGCCGCCCGCGAGCTCGGTGCCGAAGGCGTCCTGCTCGCCAGCGGCGTCGCGAAGGCCGACGACCCGGCAGCCGCCCTCGAATCGCTGGTCGACCCACTTTGAACGGACTGTGGTATTCACGTCACTCTGACTGGTCGGTGATATTGTACTCACTCCGACGGGTCGGTAGTATTGTACCCACTCTGACTGGTCGGTGATATTGTACTCACTCCGACGGGTCGGTGATGGTCACGTCACTCCGACGGGTCGGCGAGGTACGGTCGATCGTCCGATATCGTTCGACCCAGTCTCCTTTGGAATCTAAAAACCCACCGGGGTTCAGTCAGGACCATCACCTCCCTGCGAGGGATGTAGGTACATTAATAATGGTGTACACCCGTGGTAGACTAACCGAAAATGTCCGGGGAACAGGTCTTCGTCTCGCACGATCCGGCGGACCTCGCGATCGTCCAGGAGATCTTCGCGACGGTGAAAAATTTCCCGTTTGGCGTCCACCTCGCCCTGGAAGCCGTCGAGTCCGGACGGAGCCGTGACCGACTGGAAGGACGACTCGCCAACAGCGACGTCGTCGTCGCGGTGTTGACGGAATCGTCGGCCGACAGCAAGTGGATCAACCAGGAGATCGGCTACGCGATCGCGAAGGGGATTCCGGTCCTGCCGCTGTACGAGCGTGCAGATCTCGGCGGCGGATTCGTAGACGGTGTCGAGGGCGTCACGCTGAATCGTGAGAATCTGACGGTGACGGTGTTCAACCTCCTCAGTCGGCTGCGAGCCGAGCTCGCCCCCCTCGGGGCGCTTTCGGTGCCGAACTGGTACATCCGGTTTCCGTGTACGCTGGCCGACTGCGGTCACCCGGTCACGCTGGAACTCGAAGAGGGACAGACGAAACTCTGGAAACTGCACAAACACGGTCAGTTGCTCGAGACGGCCTGCGACGTCTGCGATACCGCCTACTTCTTCGATCCGGCGACGATCGGATTCGTCAGACGCGACGCGTCCACACCGGAGACGGCGTAACCGACGCGGTTCCCGATCCACCCCCACGGAAATGGATGTCGAATGGCAGCGGTCGGCTCACTGAGACGATCGCAACCGGTCGTAGGCCTCCGTGACGAGTCGAAACGCCTCCCTGGTGCCGGTCGGGCGATCTGGGTGAGCGTTCTTGATCTGAGTCTGAAACGCGGATCGAATAGCGGCGGTGGATGCGCCTTCGTCGACGCCGAGAATGTCTCTCGCGTCGGTCCGTCGCATCGAGACGTCGACGACGATCCCCGTCTCCACGGCCGTCTCCTTGCAGGTCTCACACAGTTTCTCCGCCCGATCGTCCACGAGCGTCACGCGATAGCGTTCCTCGTCGACCCACTCGTGACAGTGGGTACACAGCGACTTTCGACGTGCGATCTCCGTCGTCTCGGTATCGGCGACCCCCGACGACGGGGTCCTCGATCGACCTGGTCGGTCCTCCCTGCAGGACCCACAGAGGGAGACCACGGCGCCGTCGGTGAGAACGACGTCCTCCAGATCCGACTCCGCGACGGTCGTTCGACAGCCGTCACAGGTTCCTTTCGTCGTATCCAGTTCTGCGGCCCGTTTCGCGGCTGCACGGGCGTGTGGAGTACAGCGTGGACAGCACGCGACGAGCGTCCCGTCCGGCATCGAGACGGTCGTGAGGTCGGCCACCGCGACGGACCGGTCACAGCCGTCACAGCCTCGCTGCGTCTCGTCGGCGACACCCATCTGTCTCGACATATGTGGTCGTGATATATTAGTTCTGCTCTCCGTGGACCCGGACACCTCCTGCGAAATCGAGACACGGATAGTCCCTGGGCACCGACGCACGACCGTGCTCGAGCGATTACCTACTCGATTTGAGTCGGTGGCGAACGGAGAGATCAGGGCACTCGCCGTCGATAGCTTCGTCATCGGTGGTCTCGCGCTGCTCGGACTGCTGAGACACCGGGGCGACCCGATCGAAGATCCGGGGTACGCCCTGGCGACAATCGCCCCGTTCGTACTCGGCTGGATCGGGTGTGCGACGCTCTCGAACCTGTACCGCGATCGACGGCGGATCGGACTCACAACGCACCTCCGGTCGGTCCTGATCTGCTGGCTCGCCGCGACGAACGTCGCCTTTCTGATCCGCGGGTCGCCGGTCGCCCCTGGGAACGTGCCGTGGTCGTTCATGGCCGTGATGGTGGGCCTGGGTTCCGTCGCTGTTCTCGGGTCGCGCCTCACGTTCGAATGGGTCGTTCGATCCCGTGAGGAACGGCTGTAGTCGCTCTGGGCGTCCGTTCGAACCGATCGACGACCGACCTCACTGGATCGATGTGGTTGCAGGGTTCGAGAGAGAGAGAGAGAGAGAGAGAGATCAGCTCCGCTAACGCCTGCGAGCGTCGGGTACGAGCGCCGCGTCACAGTCGGTCTATCACGAACACCTCGCCACTACCATTCTCGATTCGGTCCCCTCACTGTCCGCAACGTTCCGTTCTCCTCCGCGGTCCGTTCTGGCTGAACCAGCTCGCGCTACAGGGTCGTCTCGTCTCGACGGCGATTGGCGTCGCCGCATCCCACGTCCAGGGGGGAAATTCACTGCATAACTTATGCTATGGATCCACCCACTATCGTCGTGGTAAGCCGATCAAGTACAGTTAGAATATGGAAAATCTTTATATAGCGCTTTGACGTAGTACGTAACAACTATGGCTCGATACTACGATCTGGTTCTGGCCCTCATTCCGGTATCGCTGCTCGGAATCGCCGCCGTGTTGACCGTCGCCGGGTTGCCGACGATCACGGCGATTCCGGGTGGCGCACTCGTGGCGACCGGCCTGATCGGCCACGCCCTGTTCATCAATGGCCCGCAGGACGACGTCGCCACCCATCGAGCGACCGCCGGAACGAGTCAGCCGACCGCCGTCAACGCAGACTGAAGAAGCACCGTCGACGTCGATCGACGAACCCCGCCACCGACATCGCGTTCACCGATTGCCGGTTCAGATCTGACGTTCTCGCCGGATTTCGATTTGAGAGAACGCCACCCGCATACGCTACTCACCCGAGTGCTCGCGTTGCAATCGAACGACGGTCCGTCCGATCGACGGACCCGGGTACGGGTCGTCGCTACCGACCGCGCCACTCCGGTTCGCGGTCCTCGAAGAACGCGTCGATGCCCTCGTTCTTGTCGTCGGTGGCGAACAGCTGGACGAACAGTTCCGATTCGTAGTCGATCCCGCTGTCGAGCGGGAGCCGGGCGCTCGCCTGAATCGCGTCTTTGGCGTATTCGAGCGCGAGCGGACTGTTGGCAGCCATCGACGCCGCGAGATCGTACACCGCATCGTCGAGTTCGTCCGGCGCACAGACGTCCTCGACGAGCCCGATCTCGTGGGCCTCTTCGGCGTCGATCACGTCGCCCGAGAGGATCAGGCGTTTCGCCTGCCCGGGTCCGACGAGACGCGGGAGTCGCTGCGTTCGGCCCCCGCCGGGGATGAGGCCGAGCGTGATCTCCGGCTGGCCGAGTTTGGCCCGTTCGTCTGCGATGCGGACGTCGCAGGCGGTCGCGAGTTCGCACCCGCCGCCGAGTGCGTGGCCGTTCACCCGGGCGATCACCGGCACGTCGAGCTCGTCGACGACCTCGTAGACGCGCGGTCGCTCGCTCTTCTCGCGCTGCTCTACCAGCCCGCGCTCGCGGAGTTCACTCACGTCGGCGCCTGCGACGAACGCGTTCGCCTCGTCCGAGCCCGTGAGGACGACGACGCGGGTGCTGTCGTCCGCTTCGAGCGCTGGCAGTGCGGCCTTCAGTTCCGCTCTGACGGTTCCGTTGAGCGCGTTTCTCGCGTCGGGTCGGTCGATCGTTACCGTCGCGACGTTCTCGGCACGCTGGCCGATCTCGACCTGTACCGTCTCGAACGACGTTTCGGTCACGTCGCCGGTGACCGCACCGTCGGGTGACTCAGACGAGGCGTCGTCCGCCGATGCGTCGTCGCTCATCGGTCACCCTCCGGGGAGCTCATCGCGCCGTCGCTCACCCCGACGATCTCGCCGTCCTCCCAGACGTAGAACCCTTCGCCGGTCTTTCGACCGAGGTTGCCAGCGCGGACTTTCTGTCTGAGCAGTTGCGGCGGTTTGAACCGCTCGCCGAGTTCCTCCCGGAGGTGTTCGAGGATGTCGAGGCGGACGTCGAGACCGACCACGTCCGTGAGTTCGATCGGGCCCATCGGGTGGTTGTACCCGAGCGTCATCGCCCGATCGACGTCGCGGGGCGATGCGACGCCGGTCTCGACCATCCGAATGGCCTCGACGCCGAGCGTGACCCCGAGACGTGACGATGCGAATCCTGGGGAATCGCGGACCGTGATCGGTGACTTCCCGATTCCGTCGACGAACGCCTCGGCCGTCTCGACGGTCTCGTCGCTCGTCCGTTCGGGAACCACGACCTCGACGAGCGACATCAGGTGGACGGGGTTGAAAAAGTGCAGCCCGATCGCCCGTTCCGGTCGCTCCAGCGCGCTCGCGATCTCGGTCACCGAGAGCGCGGAGGTGTTCGACGCGATGATCGTCTCCTCATCCGCCGATTCCTCGACAGACGTGAACGTCTCCTGTTTGAGATCCATGTCCTCGGGGACGGCCTCGATCACCAGATCGGACTCCGAGACGGCAGTCTCCAGGTCAGTCGTCCCCGACAGTCGATCGAGCGTGGCCGCCTTCTCGTCCGGCGTCACCTTCTCACGTTCGACACCCTCCGCGAGCGTCGACTCGATCCCGTCGAGTCCGTCTTCGACGAATTCAGACTCGATGTCTCTGACCACGACGTCGTGGCCGGCCTGTGCGGCGACCTGGGCGATACCCTGTCCCATCGTTCCCGCTCCGAGTACGCCTACGCGCATACGGTGACTGTCACCGCCGGCGGATTAAGCCGTTCGGAAGCGGCCACGAGCGTGGTGAAGGCTCGACTCGCGGTGAACCCGAGCGTGGTGAAGGGGCGACTCGCGGTGTCGACGGCGCCGGAGACGAGACGGTCGCTTCCTCGCTTGCACTGTCACCGCCCGCGAGCGAGAGGACTGGTCCCCGGGCTCAGACGTAGCCGCGATCGACGAGCAGTTCGCCGTTCAGTACGCTCGCGCCGGCCGCCCCGCGGATCGTATTGTGCGCGAGACAGTTGTACTGCAGGCCGCCGGTCGCCGACGATTCCAGCCCACCCACGGAGACGGCCATGCCGTCGCCCCGGTTCCGGTCGAGACGTGGCTGCGGTCGATCTGGCTCGGACAGCACCTCGATGAACGGATCGGGGGCCGTGTGGAGGTCGATTCCCGGATAGGCGGCCATCGCCTCCGCGGCCGCCTCCGGCGTGACGTCGTCGTCGGTTTCGACCCAGACGTTCTCTAGGTGCCCGTCGAGCGTCGGGATTCGATTGACCGACGCCGAGACGGTCACGTCGTGGTGATCGATGGCCGACCCGTCGAACGAGCCGAGCAGTTTTCGCGACTCGGTCTCCAGCTTCTCGGCCTCACCGCCGATGTGGGGGAGGGCGTTGTCCACGATCTCCATCGACGAGACACCGTCGTAGCCCGCACCGGAGACGGCCTGGAGCGTCGCAACGTGGACGCGTTCGAGTCCGTACTCGGAGAGGGGCGCGAGCGTGGGGACGAACGTGATCGTCGAGCAATTCGGGTTCTTGACGAGCGCGCCATCCCAGCCGCGCTCTGCCCGCTGTACGTCGAGTAGCGCAAGGTGATCGGCATTGAGTTCGGGGATGACGAGCGGCACGTCGTCCGCCATCCGTTCGTTCGAGGCGTTCGACGAGACCACGTACCCCGCCTCACAGAATGCGGGCTCGACCCGGGCGCCGACGTCCGAGGGGAGGGCAGAGAACAGGAGTGACACGTCGTCCGGGACGGCCGAGGGCTCGGTCGGGACGACCTCGACGTTCGCGACCGCATCGGGAATCGGGGATCCCGTGCGCCACTTCGCCGCGTCCCGGTAGGTCGCCCCTGCGCTCGACTCGCTCGCCGTCACCGACGCGATCTCGAACGACGGGTGCGGGGCCAATAACTCGACGAGACGCTGCCCGACGGCACCGGTCGCTCCGAGAATTCCGACTCTAACGCTCATTGCGCTTCCCTCGGAAGTCCGCGGAGAAAGCCGTTTGGGTGCGTGCAAAACTGGACTCTGTCTGCGGAGTCGACTGGAGCACGGACACCACGTGAGCGATCACGATCGCTCGCGGATAGAAGATATTAAGCGACCGGAGCGAAATCGTCCGAGCAACGAACGCCGCTGGGGGCGAACCGGTCGACCACCGGGCCACCAGCGAGCACCCCTATCGACCATGTTCAGCAAAATCACCGATCCGATCTACGACACGCTGATGAACGGGAAGATCGTCAACCGCCTCGTCCTCATCCTCGGGATCGTCCTCGTGCTCTACGGCGCGTATACTATCCTCGGTTTCTACGGAGAGATCTGGAACCAGTTGCTCAAAAACACCCCACGGCAAAATACGCTCGCACCGGTCCTGACCGCGTTCCTCTCGGTGATCGTCGGTCTGGTCGCCGTCGTCCTCGGGACGGTCGCGGACTTCTCCTGGAACCCGGACGCCTCGCACTGACGCCCTGACCACCGAAACCGGTTCCGAACGATCCCGCAGGCGTCTTTTCGACCGAACTGATCGACCAGCTGAGGCGACGAGGAGCGGCGGTCGATCGTCGAACGACTTCTCGCTGCGTTCGTCCCGCCACGGCGTCTCGGTGGTTCCACGAGGGGACGTCCGTTTCCAGGCGGCGCTTCGACACGCGGCTGTCGCTCACCACCGGTGCACGACGAATCTGTGTCCGAACGAAACCAGTTTCAGGCCGCGGGAACGCCCTGCTTGCGCGTGACGTAGCCGGCGATGCGGTTGCGAACGCCCTTCGATTCGATGTTCGTGAGTTTCTCGACGCTCTCTTTGTTCTGCTCGAAGTCGTCCGTGAAGGCGTCCGGGTAGCGCTCCATGAGGAGCGTCGCAGTCTTCTTCACGTAGGCGGGTTTGATGGCCATGCGTGTGGCTCCGACCCGCGGACCTTAAAAGACACCGTTTTCCGGTGGCCGCGACGACCGGAGCGCCCGCGCTGGAACGTGGCAGAACGGGACGGCAGCGCTTATTCGAGGGTGATATCCTCGTCAACGTGGGCGAGCAATCGATCGAACGCCTCGCGTTCGCGCGGACTGCCCGCCCGCTCGACGACGTCGCCCGCGCGAGCGATCGTTCGCCGACACGTCGACTCGTCGTAGGCGTCCGTACCGAGGCGCGAGGCGGCGACGCTAGCCTCGATGACGGCGCCGAGCCCGCGCGAAAGCGTCGGGACGGTTCGGGAGACGATCGTCGTCTCGACCGGAACGAGCGCCCAGCGGACCCACTCGGTGTCGCCATCGTGGCCCGAATCGACCCGCGTGAACTCGACGTGAGCCCAGGCGTGGGCCTGATCGACCACCGGATTCGTCGTCTCGACGATGGAGAGGGCCGCGTCGACGAACGTGACCGGGTCGGTGACGAACTGGACGTATCCCTCACCCGTTCGGTCGACGTTCCGACGCGTTCGCGTGGCGCCCCACGTCGTCGCCGTCACCGGGTCGCCGGCGAAGAGTCCGAGCGGGGCGACGTTCCACCGGTCGTTCGGCCCGAGCGTCGTCACCAGCGACTCGGTCACGCCGGTCAGTTCGACGGGCCAGTCGACGCCGCCGTCGTCCACCCTCTCTGGTGCGGTTTCGTCCGCGCCACAGTCGGACGGTTTGGCCCCACCGGCAGTCGACGGATCCTCGCCATCGCTGGCTACCGACTCCACCCTTCGATTCGACTCGTTCGACCCGGTCATACGGAGATCGTTCCTCGCTCCAGCGCGATGAAGAGGCCGGCCGCGACGAGATCGGCCGTCGTTCCCGGATTGATCCCTTCGGCCACAAGGTCGTCTGCGAATGTGGTGACGGCCGGACGATCGGTCACGACCGCGTCCCGTTCGGCCAGCGTCGACGCCCGTTCGCGCACGTCCGCGGCGACCGACTCCCCGTGCCGAGTCACGACGAGCGTGTCCGGCCGCTCGGCCAGCAGCGACAGATAGACGGCGGCGGTGCGGTCGACCACCGGTCCGGACCGGTCCCCGAGTCGGTCGGCCGCCGCGAAAGACCGCTCGAATCCCGTCACCCACTCCCTGGCGACGTCGTCGCCGGGCACACCCAGTTCGAGGACCGACTGCAGGTCGAGTCCTCGCTCCCGGACGGCCGGTATCGCGTCCGAGCCGCGACGAACGTCGAGAGCGGCCGCGTCCGCCGGTGGATCGTCCACGGCGACGGAGACGTGATCGAACGCGCGATAGAACGCTTCCGCGTCGGCCACCGTCGTCTCGGAGACGACGTCGTCACACCGTTCCGGGGTCAGTTCGGCGGCGGCCGCGCTCACCAGCGGGACGAGCAAGAGGAGCGAACCGAATTGCGTGTTGCCACCCTCCTGTGTCGCCATGCCCGCGACCGATCGTTCGAACGCCGCGCCGACAGGGTCGCCCGCCTCGGCCATGTCGAGTCCCGTTCGCGAACCGACGGCACCCGCGAGGAAGTGCTCGAAACGGAGAGCAGACAGATCGCGCTCCCGATCGACGTTCCCCGGTTTCGGCGTCCCGGCGACTTCGAGCAACAGCGCGAGTTGAGCGCGATCCGCGGGCCCGTTCATACTGATCCTGGGCGAGGACCGTCCTTAGCCCTTTTCCACCGACCCGGACGACGCGATCCGATCGCCGTCGGTCGGACCGGGCCGGTCGTCGGACCCCAGGTGACGGGAAACAGCGGCCGCGACGCGTTCGCGCACGCGCCGGTCGTCGCTCGGTCGGCCGATACTTACCGCGTCGGCGCCGTACGCGACGTACTCGGAGACCGTCCGCTCGTCGCGAACGCCGTTGTTCGCGATCACGAACAGGTCCGTCGCGTCGGCGACCGCAGCGACGACGGGTTCAGAATCCATCGCATCGACGTGGACGAACGACGCGCCCGCTTCCTCGATAGCGCGAGCGGTCGCAGGAAGGTCGACGCCGGGTACCTCCGCGCGAACCTTCGCCCCCACCGTGGCCCCGGACGAGGCGGCCGCCGAGACGTACTCGCAGAGTCGATCTGTATCGCCAAGGAGCGTCTCCCCACAGCCGACCTCGCGAAGTTCGTCCTGGCGACAGTGTGCGTTCACCTCGAGCAGCGCATCGTGGCGTCGACAGACGCGGGCAACGGTCTCGATTGGCTCGACGGTGGTCGACCGAACGTTGATCCCGGGCCGGATCGGCGCGGACCCGATCGCCGCGAGCTGTTCGTCGACGAAGCTGATCGGATCGGGTGGCAGAAATTCCGACCGGCCGCGGGCGACGAGGACGCGAGCGGCCTCTCTGGCCGGTTCGTCGAGGGCGATACCGCCGAGGAACGCGGCACCCGCCGCGTCCGAACCCTGCCGGGCCCAGGTCGCGTCTGACTCCCCACTCAGGCTCGCCAGGGCGAGTCTCGGTTCGAACGGTGAGTCGGTAGCCATGTCGGTACGTGCCCTCCCGACTCACTCCACGAGATCGATCGCCCGGGCGACGGCGTCGACGACACGACGGGCGTCGTCGGGCGAGTCGATGCGGATGTCCGTCTCGACGGTCGGTCGATCGAACGACCCCGAGTCCGAGTCGTCGACGACGAAGGCGTCCGCGAACGGGTACACCGCGGGGAGACCCGCGGTTCCGGGCGGCGCACCGACCGCACCCATGAGTTTCGCCGCGGGGCCCGAAAACGCGTCCCCGCCGAGGAACGGTGAGACGGCCACGACGGTGGTCTCCGCGAGTGCGTCGCCGATTCCGGAGACCGAGAGCATCGGCCCGATGCTCGTGATCGGGTTCGACGGTCCCACGACGACGACGTCCCCGAGCGCTTCGAGGACGCCCGGCGCAGGTTCGGCCGTCGCCGATCCCCTGAACTCGACGTTCTCGATTGCTGGCTCACCGTCGTTCGCGACCCAGAACTCCTGAAAGTGCATCAGACCCTCGTCGGTGTGGACGAGCGTCGCGACCGAGTCGTCACTCATCGGCAGGATGTCGATCGTGATGCCGAAGGCGCGCGCGATCGCCGCGGTCGCCTCCGACAGGGTCTTTCCCTCGTCTAACAGGCTCGTCCGCGTGAGGTGAACCGCCCGATCCCGATCGCCGATCGTCATGAACTCGCCGACGCCCGAGAAGCGCCGCCAGTCGGCGATATCCCGACCGGCTGTCTGGCGCGATTCGGGAAGGTACGTCGGCTCGGTCGAGCGACCCATCGACCCTGCGAGGTCGAGGAGCGCGTCGTGCGTCCGGTGCGTATCCCCGTTGATGCCCCACCACGTGCCACGGTCCAGCACCCCGCCCCCCTGGAAGAGAAGGGTATCGACGTCGGGAGAGACGAAGAGACCACCGAGTTCGACGTCGTCGCCGGTGTTTGCGACGACGGTCGTTTCCGCCGGCGTGAACGCGGCCGTCGCTCCGTCGAGGAGCTTCGGCGTTCCGGTCCCGCCGGAGAGGAACGTGACCATGGACGGACCTTGCGGGAGGGGCGGCTAAGGTGTTGCGGCCCCGGTGGTCGGCTCCGGAATCGTGACACCGCCAGCAATGCCGGCTCGCACGTCATCGTACCTCGACCGGATCGAATATCAGAGCGGACCCGATCGACTACCGACAGCGTGACGCCGTGGACCCGTGACGCGGAGAACCGACTCAGAGCCAGTCGGCGAAGGATCCCTCGAGGATCGTCTCGCGCTGGGCGTCTACGTACGCCCGCTGCATCTCCGGGATAGCCTCCGCGAGCGTCGCGCCGTCGTCGGCCAGTTCACGGACTCTATCACGCTTCCAATCGGCTGGAGCCGTCCGCCGTTTGACTCGCTTGCGGAGAGGGTCCACGTAGGCTGCCGCCTCCGTGCTCGAGAGCCCGCGGCTGGTCAGACCGTCCGTGGCGTAGGCGAGGATGTCTGCGAACACCGCGTCGACGTCGGTCGTCTCGTGGCCGTCGTTGGTGATCCAGAACAACTCCGCATCGAAGCCGTCCCGCATCGCGCCGTAGAAGTTCTCGCGGGCGTACTCCCACTCCAGGTCGGCGACCGGGTGTTCGAGCCGGGGGAGGCTCTCCATGAGACCAGCAAAGACCGCCTGGAAGGCGATCGAGTCGCGAACCGTCGGCTGGGCGGGGATCGGCCGGAACTCGATCCTGGCGTTGGCCGCCGATCGGGAAACGCCGTCGAAGACGGGGCGCACCCACCGCCAGTAGGTGCCGTGGGTCCGTCTGAGGTGGGCGAACCGGTCGTCGTATCGGCCGTGTTTCTGGACCGGCATGGGGACGACCGCATCGTCTGCGGCGATGCGATCGACCGCCTCTTCGGTCGAGACCAGGTCGGCCGGAAACCTGACCTTCCCCGGTTCCTCGCGATCTGCGTTTAGCACCGTCTCGAACACGCTGACCCGGTGTTCACGCCAGCCATCGGCGAGTGCGTCCGCGACGGTCGTCCCGTCGTCGTAACAATCCGGCGGGAAGAACGGTGAATTGGCCCCGAGCGCGAGCAGCGGCCCGGCGACCCGGAGCGCGTAGTTGAAGTACGCCGGGAGATCGTCCGCGTGGGGAACCTGGTAGTGCGGCTGGATCGAAGTGATCAAACTCTCGGGCATCACCGTGTCTGCCTCCATCGAGACGTGTGGAGCGTCGATCCGCATCCCCGCTGCCGTCGCACGATCCGTGTTCGCCATCGCGTGATACCGCGCCGAGTCGCTCATGTTCGCCGCGAACCGGAGGCTGCGCTCGTCCCCGTCCACCTCGACCGACCGTTCGACGCTCTCCGTGAGGTAGCCCCGGGCCGTCTCGCCGGCGGGTGGGATGGTCCACATCGAATCGCTCACCAGGCGCATGTCCTCCGTACTCGTCACCGACAACGCGGTCTCCAGGCGCGCCTTGACCTCGGACTCCTGCGCCCTGAGCCCGTGAGCCGACAGCGGCTGCGGGCTCGTCGTCATCTCCGCGTTGTGCAATCCGAGCTCCTTCTCGAAGCCGATGAGGTCCAGTAATCGCCGTGGGACGCGAACGAGGGAGGCGTCGTCGGCGTCGACGGCGTAAAACTCGTACTCCAGGCCGACGATCGCCTGCGGGTTGTCGAAGACGCCCTCGGCCAGCGCCTCCGTCAACATCACGGCCTCCTCGTCGACCGCGGACTGATACGCATCCGGGTCTGTCGAGAGCACGTCCGCCGTTCGCGTGACCAGATCCGACTCGTCCATGCCGGTCCTGCACGACGGAGGGGCTAAAAAGGTGGTCCTTGGCAACCGGGGTCGAACGAACGACCCTGGGAGTGAATTCTGTGGCACGGCGCCCCCCCTGCGTGGGACCGTCGACGGACGAGCGCCTCTCAGCGAATCGCCCGATCGGCGTCCACGACGCTCGCGAAGGCGACGTTCTGCGTAACGTCGTCGATCCGGACGGTGGGCGTATCGCCGGGGGTTGCCCCCTCGACGATCACGACGTAGCCCCGTTCGACCTTGGCGATCCCGTCGCCCTGCTCGCCAATCGCCTCGATAGTCACCTCGCGTTCCTCTCCCTCCGTCACCGGCGGCTCCGGTCGCGACGTCGGTCTCGATGGTGTCTCCCGTCGGTCCGCGATCCCGTCCGGAGGACCCGACGAAGCGTTCGTCGACTCGATCAGTGCGACGCGGTACGTCTCGCCAGCCGTGACCGATCGGTGGTCGACCTCGGACCGAGGAACCTCGACGACGTACGCGTCGTCGCGTCGTTCGATACGCCCAGTGAACACCGTCCGGAGGGAGTCGTCGATTTCTATCATTCGAAAGTCACTGTATCGGTCTACACCGCCGACTGTCTTTAACACATTCGGTAATAGCACTCGATTTATACCGTATTGGCGACGGTCGATCCCACCCAGGTCGGAGAAGTCTGGCGTCGCGACTCAATCTATGCCGCCTGGACGCTACTAGTACAACAACGGTACTGTCGGAAGGAGTGGTAGGTAGAAGTATCTGTGTTACATACAGAATAGTAATACTGGCTGACCACACACACATACACACATCGTATAGAACATACAATACTAAGACGTAAATCGCAGCAATGGTATCGGTACTGTCACCACACACCTCTCCAGATGAAATGTCTGGTCCAGAACGTGCGTTGATACGTATCGCCTCAGCCGTGATCGGATTCGGTATCATGGTGTTGCTCGCACCGGGTGACGGGGTCGTGGCGCTCGGAGGGGCGGTTACCGCGTTTCTGGGGATACTGGCGCTAATACACCTCGTCGAAGGGTATCGAATGAATCAGTGGCCGACTGCCGAGACGCTCCAGGTGCTACGTTGCAGAATGGCTCTCAGTTCCTCCCCGGGCGTCGTCGAGTTGTGCGCAGCGATCTCGCGGTCGGATCGACCCCGTTCCGGTCGTCGGCGGGTGCCGACCGCCCGACGGCACGCAAAACTCGTGCGCCACCGAGTATGTGAACCGCCTGCAGCCGGTATCGTTCGCGTTTCGCGGTTCTCACTTCGTTTCGAACCGCACAACGTCGCCGTGCGGGCTGTGACTCCGCTCCGCTAACACCCACCCGGGCGCGCTTATTTCACTCGCAAAACTCGTTCGCTGTAGTGCTCCGTCAGGGATTCGAACCACGCCCAGACGTGCTCGCTTCGCTGCGCGCGACTGGTCTGATTCGAATCCAGGGTCGCATTTGCTGCTCACGTTCGTTCGCAGCAAAGTGCTCCGTCAGGGATTCGAACCCTGGTCCTTGCCGTGAGAGGGCAAGATGATTGGCCGGACTACACCAACGGAGCCCGCACGCCCATCCCGCGGAGGGGTCGACGTGTCTACTCAATAGTTGCGGGGAAACCAGTTTAAGCGTTCCGTTTCAAGGCCGTCAGCGGGAGTCGTTCTCGTGTGGCGAACGCGCGGCTTCCGGTTCGAAGCCATCGAGACTGATGATGTTCTCGCGGCCGACGCGGAGTTTGCTGATCGTCCCTTCGGACTCCATCTCCGAGAGCAACATACTGACCTTCGACTTCGACCAGTCGGTCTCCTCGACGATCTGTACCTGCTTCATGCGACCGCCGTTCTCGGTGAGTAACGAGACCACGCGATCTTCGTCCGTCATGAGTTCGGCGTCGGAGATCGGACTCGTCGAATCCGTCCCCTGGCCCGGTTCGCGAGCCGCTCCCGTGTCGGCCGGTGGCGGTCCACCTTCGTCGCCGGTGGCAGTTTCCTGCGTTTCGAAGGGGGAGGGGAGGGATGCGAATATATCCGGATACCGGTGTCGTCTCGCGACTGCCAGCGCGAGCCCAGCAACCAGTCCGAGACCCACGATTGCACCACCGATCGCGACCGGCGTGGAAATGGAGTCCTGCTCGCCGGTCGCCCCAGCACTCTCCTCCGGGACGAGAACGACGTACGGCCGACCGCTGATGAACTCACGTTCCCCTCGCCAGACCACCTGGTCGCGTTCGTGCAGTTCGGGGAACCGTGCCTCCGGGTCCGGGTACACTTGATCGAACGCGAGGCCGTCCCCGGCCCGAATGCGCAACTTCTGATCGGCCATGATGTAGAACCCGCCCTCGAAGACGTCGGACACGACGACTCGCCCGGATTCCGTCGCGGCGAATCCCTCCCAGGTAAACGACATCTCGACGACGCCGTTCGTATTGACCGATCGCTCGACACGGGCCGTCCGATTGAAGTCCGTCGCCGCCATTTCACGGTCGGTGTAGCGTTGGCCGTCCGTGACGAGCGCCGTGGCCTGTTCCGTGAACTTCGTGTAGAGGTCGGTCTCTTCGGACTCGAACCGACTCGCGTAGGCCTCGAAGTTGTCGACCTCCTCCGTCGACTCGAGCGTCCGTTCGTATTCGAACGTCCACCTCGCTGACCCGTCTTCGGCGACACTGATGTCGAACGTGGTCCGGTCGAACTCCTGTGCTGACGTCGCGACGGTCGAGTTTACCGCCGTCGTCGCCGTTTCGTTGATCGGCGACGGCGCCCCGGACGGCTGGTCGGTCATCGAGACGAGAACGACGCTCACCAGCAGACCTGACGCGACCACCGCGACCAGGATCACAGCAAGCGACCGTTTCATTCGTGGGGAGTTCGGCGGGACCCCCCATAGAGGTTGTGAATCGGAAACCCCATCAGGACGTATCACATCGTCGAATCGAGAGCCGTTCTCCGACGACTCGATCGGTAGTCGACACGCACAAACGAGTGTCCGTCCTAGTCGACCCATGATCGTGAACCTCGCCGCGGCGGAAACGGCGTTCACCAGCAACGCGTTCCTCGTCGACGGCGACCGGCGAGTGGTGGTCGATACCGGGGCGAACTTCGACGTCGTCGACGCGATCGAGTCTCACGTCGACGCTATCGACGAAGTGGTACTGACCCACACCCATCCGGACCACGTCGGTGCCCTGTCGGACGTGACGGATCGGTTCGACGTGCCCGTCCGCGGATTCGACGTCACGGCCGACGGCGTCACGGACGAACTCGCGGATGGCGAGGGGATACGGCTCGGCGATCACGACTACGTAGCCATCCACACACCCGGACACAAGGACGATCACCTGTGTCTGTACGCCGCCGAAGCGGGGATCCTCTTCGCCGGCGACCTCGTCTTCCAGAACGGTGGGTTCGGACGTACCGACCTCCCCGAAGGAGACCGTGCGACGCTGATCGATAGCATCGATCGGCTCGCGTCGACCATCGACGATAGCCTGCGGGAACTCCACGCCGGTCACGGCCCGAGCGTGACCGACGATCCCGCAGAACACGTCTCGCTCGCGGCTCGGATGGCTCGACGCCACTGAGGAATCGGTCTCCGTCACCGACAGTCCGACTCGACGAGGCCACCAACGAATCTATCGCAGGTCCGCGAGCGGACGGCCGTTCGTCGTTCGACAGGTACCGGGTCCGAACGACGGAGAAACCGTCAGCCAGACCGAGTCGCCCGTCAGTCAGCCAACCCGTAGTAGCCTGGCTCGTCGTCGGATTGGGGTTCCGCGACCACGAGATCGTCTGCGTTGATCATGATCCACGGGATCGCCCAGTCGAGCAAGATATCTTCTGTCTCCCGATCGAGTTCTGCGGTCGGCTCCAGGCCCTGGAGGAGTCTGGCAATCTCGTAAACCGTGTACAGCTGTCCCGACTCCATGAGATCCTCGGGTTCGTAGAAGTCACAGGGGTAGGTCTCCTCGAACGACGATTTCGGTCGTGGCATACCCCCGGCTACGAACGGATGGGTCCTAAAACCCCCGGCAGTGCCGACGACGGACGTCGTCCGCCGACGATCGGTGCACCCCGGTGCAGTCGCTCGGGGACGGGTGGCGATAAAATACGGAGTTCGACGCTGTCGGTCGGGCAGTTACTCGAAGTGATCCAGACACTTCTGGTACTCCTCCGCGACGGAGTCCCAGTTGACGACGTCGAAGAAGCTGTCGATGAAGTCGCCGCGGTCCGGACCGTAGTCGTAGTAGTACGAGTGTTCCCAGACGTCGAGCGCGAGGATCGGGTGGGATCCCCAGAGCGCGCCCTGGTCGTGCTTGTCGACGACGATGTTACGGAGCTGCTTCGAGACGGGATCGTAGACGAGGAGCGCCCAGCCACCGGCAGCGCCGGCTGCGGCCTCGAATTCGCCCTTCCAGCCCTCGTAGGAACCGAAGTCCTCCTCGATGCGGTCGGCGAGGTCACCCTCGGGTTCGCCGCCGCCGTTGGGGGACATGTTCTCCCAGAACATCGTGTGGAGGTAGTGCCCACTGCCGTTGTGGGTCACGTTCCCGATGGCACCGGGCGAACTGCCGAAGTCACCGCTCTCACGGTTCTCGGCGAGGGTCTCTTCGGCCGCGTTCAGCCCGTTGACGTAGCCCTGGTGGTGCGTGTCGTGATGCCAGGTGACGACCTGTTCGGAAATCGATGGTTCGAGCGCGTCGTAGTCGTACGGAAGTGGTGGAAGTTCGTGTTCGGTCATTGTGGACACCCGAAGAGGTGTTCGTTCGCGCGAGTGTTAAACGTTGAGGAGTGAAACGATACCACAGCGCAACGGATCCGGCGGTTGGATTCCCGCGAACTCCTCACCGGGACCCACGACGGTCCACGTGTTAACGGTTACACCGGCAAAGAAGAGACTACGCTATCGAATCGTCAGTTCGCACACTGGATGAGAGGCCCCAGTAACTCGGGGCGACTACTCGTAGAGCCACGAGGCGTCGTGCTGGTCGTACTCGACCAGCTCGTCCTCGTCGAAGTGGATCGCGATCTCGCGCTCGTTCGCGCCCACGTCTTCGTTGTCCGCCGCGTGAACGACGTTCCGACCGAGGTCGAGTGCGTAGTCACCGCGGATCGTTCCGGGTGCCGCCTCGAGCGGGTCGGTCTCGCCGATCATCTGGCGGACCTGTCGCGTCGCGTCCTGTCCCTCCCAGACCATGGGGACGACCGGACCGGACGTGATGAAGTCGACCAGGTCGTCGTAGAAGGGCTTGTCCTCGTGTTCCGCGTAGTGCTCTTCGGCCCGGTCGCGGGGCATGTTCTCGACCTTGAGGCCGACGAGTTTGAGCCCGCGATCTTCGAGTCGAGAGACGACCTCGCCGACAAGTCCGCGTGCGAAGGCGTCGGGCTTGACCATCACGAACGTGCGTTCGTCATCGGTCATGCCTCGGCCTCCTCGGAATCCTCGGCGTCGTCGTCAGCGGCGGTGTCGGATTCGTCACCGTCACCGTCCGATTGGGTGTCGGATTCTTCGGTGTCTTCGTCCGACGCGGTGTCGGATTCGTCACCGTCGGTTGGTGCGTCTGCGTCGTCGGAGGCTTCGTCCACGTCGCCGGATTCTTGGGTCTCCGTGTCCGCGTCCTCGGCGTCATCCGATCCGGGTTCGGCGTCGTCGGGAGTCGCCTCGGTCTCCGCTGCTCGCGTCGACTCCTTGCCTCGACGGCCCTCCTCGGTCCACTCAAGGTCGCGCGGTTCGCGGCCCATCAGGTAGTTCTTCTCTGCTTTCGAGTCGACGAAGTGGAGCACGGTCCCGTCGGTCCGGACGTACATGATGCCCGTCCCGGGTTCGATCTCTTCGCCCGTGTAATCGCAGGTTCGTGTCTCGACCATCGTCACTGTCCTCCGATCGAATCGGCCTCGCGTGCGGTCTCGCGTAGCTGGAGGACGTCCCCCTCGCGGACCGGCCCGAGGCAGTTGCGAGTGATGATGCGACCCTGGTTCTCGCCCTCCTTGATCCGACACTTGA
This sequence comes from Halovivax cerinus, assembly GCF_024498195.1. NCBI lineage: Archaea > Methanobacteriati > Methanobacteriota > Halobacteria > Halobacteriales > Natrialbaceae > Halovivax > Halovivax cerinus. The sequence goes on along the minus strand of NZ_CP101824.1, from coordinate 2,765,986 downwards.
CCTGCATGGCTTCGCCGTGCATGCCGGTCTTGCCGACGATCTCGATGACTTCGGCGGGCGTGGAGCCGCTTTCACCCTCTTCAGCGCTCATCTCTGATCACCTCACTCGAGGTCCTCGATCTTGCCAGCGATGTCATCGACGTCGTCGTCGGCATCGCCGGTGTCGACGATCGCGGCGGCGGCGGAGCCGACTTCGAGGCCGGCGGCGTGACCGACGTCGTCCTGGGTCTCGACGAAGACGACCGGAATACCCTTCTCGTCGGCGAGTTCGGGCAGGTGCATGACGATCTCCTCGGGGGAGACGTCTTCGGCGACGTAGACGAGGTCGGCGTTGCCGCGCTCGATCGCTTTCGTGGTTTCGTTCGTTCCTTTCTTTACGCGTCCTGTGTCTCGGGCGACTTCGAGGGCCTCGAGGGCGTCCTCTTGAAGGTCGGCCGGGACGTCGATAGTGACGTAGACTGACATTGGTTGTTCACCTCTCCTACGCGCGGGCTCGCGCTCCCCTGCCGGTGGGGCGCTGGGTGCCCCGTTCCGGAATCACGTTCCGGCGGAGTTCCTGTGCGGCTAGGAGCATCATCAACCCCGCGTAGGGTGTAGGCTTGAGTAACGGTGCCCCCCATAAAAGCGTGTTCAAACGAAATTCGGGGTGACACCGATGCGCACGTCGAACGGTCGCCCGAGAGCGTCGGGTCGAGATAGGGAGGGACGTGAAGACGTGTCCCGTTACGATCACGATATCGGTGTCCAACCGCACCACCGTCGGTTCGGTTCGAATGTGCCCGGAAGGGCCGTCGATCGAGCGCAGCATTCGGACCATCCGCTCGGTCCACCGGTCCGATCGCTCGGCATCGGTGGTGGCCGACCGACCGTGCGGAACGGTGGAGTTACCCCACGCGGGTGCGACGGGTCGGGTATGCACTCGGTGTCGGTCGCGAAGGCACTCCGTACCGACGCGAAGCCCGTCGACGAACGGCGGCTCCTCGTGCTCACCGGTGACAGAGAGGCTGGCTACAGGCACCTCGAAGCAGTGCTCGACGCGCTCTCAGTATCGATCGGAGACACGACGCTCGTCGGTCCCGAAGACCGACTCCGCTGTGAGTACCGTTCGCAGTCGACCGCGAATCGCCTCCTCGGTACCACGCGAGAGGTGATCGCGATCGACACGCACCAGGCACTCCGACCGAACGCGCTCGGGAGTGTCGTCGGGGCAGTCGACGGCGGGGGACTCCTCGTCCTCATCGCGCCGCCGCTCGACGACTGGCCGGAGACGCGAGACGCCTTCGACGAAACGCTCGCAGCACCACCCGTCGCGGTCGAATCGGTCACCGGACACTTTCGACGTCGCCTCGTCGAGACGCTCAGGCGCCACCCTGGCATCGCGATCGTCGACGTCGACGACGACCGGGTCCGTCGAGACGGGCTGATCCACCCCGCACCGCGGCTGGAGGTCGAGCCGTCGCAACCATCCGACGCGGTCACCGGTGACTTTCCCGACACGGCCTACGAGGCGTGCCTGACGGCCGATCAGCGTGAGGCGGTCGCGGCGTTCGAACCGTTTCGCGACGCCGACGTCGGATCGCGAGCCATCGTCCTCGAGGCCGATCGGGGCCGCGGCAAGTCGAGCGCGGCGGGTCTCGCTGCCGGAGCGCTGGCGCTATCGGGTCTCGACGTGGCGGTCACGGCGCAGTCAGCCGACGGCTGCGGCGAGGTGTTCGCTCGGGCCCGCGAACTCGTCGGGGAGAGCGAACCCGAAGAGACCGATCCGTCGTCCGGTCGTGACGCGTCCGAAGCGATACCCGTCCGAACGGACACCGGCGGTCGCGTGCGGTTCGAACCGGCGAGTAACGTGGACGCGTGGATCGACGAACCCGACGTCGTGATCGTCGACGAGGCCGCCACGCTTCCGGTCTCGATCCTCGAGACCACGCTCGCCGCAGACCAGGTCGCCTACGCCACGACCGTCCACGGCTACGAAGGAACGGGGCGCGGATTCGCCGTCAGGTTCCGTGATCGACTCGACGACGCGCCCCACGACGTGACGGCACTGTCGCTCGTCGAACCGATCCGGTACGCCGCCGGCGACCCCATCGAAACCTGGGCGTTCCGCGTTCTCGCACTCGACGCCGGCCCGCCAGTCGACCCGCTCGTCGCCGACGCCACGCCGGAATCCGTCACGTACGAGCGTCCGGACCCGGAGACGCTCGTCGGCGACGAACACCGCCTCAGAGAGACGTTCGGCTTGCTCGTCCTGGCGCACTACCGGACCGAACCGACGGACCTCGCGCGACTGCTCGACGCTCCGAACGTGACCGTCCGCACGCTCGAACACGACGGTCACGTCGTCGCCGTGGCACTGCTCGCACGGGAGGGCGGACTCGACGCCGAGACCCGCGCGGAGATGTACGAGGGCGCTCGGATCAGGGGAAACATGCTCCCCGACGTCCTGACGAGCCAGCTCAGGGACGAGTCGGCCGGTGAGACCGTGGGGTACCGGATCGTGCGGATCGCGACCCATCACGCCGTCCGTTCCCGGGGCCTCGGGTCGCACCTCCTCGCGAAGATACACGAGGAGTGCGCCGACGACGTCGACTGGCTGGGGTCGGGATTCGGCGCGACGCCGGACCTACTTCGCTTCTGGCAGCGGAACGACTACGGCGCGATCCACACCTCGACGACTCGGAACGACCGTAGCGGAGCGTACTCCGCTATCGTCCTCCACCCGACGAGTGACGCGGGCCGCTCGCTGCGAGACCGACACGCCCGCAGATTCGCCGCCCGTGTACCCGCAGTCCTCGGTGACGCACTCGGCGACCTCGACGCCGACACCGCGAGGGCGATCCTTCGTTCGATCCCGACCGACGCCGCACCACCGCTCCCCCATGACGAACACGACTGGCGACTGATCGCCGGCGCCGCGTACGGTCCTGGGCTGTTCGACGTCGATCCGGGCCCGTTTCGACCCGTGCTGGTGCGGTACCTGATCGAACAGCCGACCCTCGACACGGCGGTCCCGTCGACCAGGGCCGACCGGCTCTTCGTTCGTCGCGGACTCCAGGCTCGACCCTGGCCCGAGGTCGCTGCCGAACTCGGGTACCACTCTCCGGGCCAGTGCATGCGATCGTTCGGCGACGCGCTCTGTCCGCTCGTCGATCACTACGGAACGGATTCGACGCTCGTCGGCGACGCGGCTGCCCATCTCGTTCGAGACCTCCGTGACCGATTCCACGACGAGTGAATCCACGACGAGCGAGTGCCACCACTACGTCAGGAGCCGTCGAGCGATGGATTCCGGGAGTATCGCGAACAGCCAGGCGATCAGGCGCCACCGGCGCGTGACGTAGACGTGTCTTCGCCGGTTCTCGATCGCCCAGTGGATCCGATCGGCGGCCGTCTCCGGCGAACACAGCCAGAAGAGGTCATCGCCGAGGGCCATGTCAGTGTCGACGAATCCGGGTTCGACCGTCGTGATGGCGACGTCGGCGAGTCGTGTAGACTGGCGGTGACGAAGCCCCTCCAGGTACCGACTCACGAACGCCTTCGAGGCGTTGTACGCCGGGGCGTCGGGACTACCGAACCCCGCGGCGACGGAGGAGATACCGACGAGGTGGCCGTCTATCGGCGGATCGGACGAGTGTGCACGACGAGTCGCGGTCTCAGAATCGGCGGTCGGCCCACTCCGTCCGCGCTCGAAGTACTCGATCGCCGCCGTCGCCAGGGCCGTGAATCCGCGTACGTTCACCGCGATCGTCTCGCGTTCGGGCGGCCACTCCAGCTCGCGGTTGATCGACCCGACGCCGGCCGAGAGTACGACGAGTTCGACGCGGTCCATCGCCGCCGTGAGGTCGTCGAAGGCCTCGCGAGCCGCGTCGGTGTCGGTCACGTCCATCGTCGCGACGTACGCCTGCGTCGGGAGTTCCTCGCCGAGTTCGGTCAGCCGATCCGTTCGACGGGCGGCCAGCCCGAGTTCGTACCCATCCGCGGCGAGTCGGCGGGCGAGAGCCGCACCGATGCCCGACGACGCACCGACGACGATCGCGCCGCGTGTCATCGTCTCGTCCTTTGCCCCGGACACCATAACCCGGTCGATTCTGGACGGCAGGGACGCGTGCCTGCCAGGACCGAAAAATCCTACTCGCCGGCCCCGCGAGAGTCGCCATGGACTGCGCCGAAGACGACTGCGAGCGGCCCGCCGTCGTGGAACTCCACATCCCGTGGGCCGAGAATCGCCTCGTCTGTGCGGCCCACGCTCGCGTTCTCGGCCGTCAGGAGGGTGTCGTCGCCGACCCGCGACCGGACGGGAGCGACGACCTGCTGGGCTGACCGTCGAAGAGACCCGCGATTGAGTCCACCCGGGGACGGGGCATCGTCACGCTCCAGCGTGGCGAGCGTTCGTCTCCACGCCGTTTTCTTACGGGTGTGAGAAGTACGCGACCGTCTCTCCGTCGTCGTGGCGGTCGATCCGGGCGTAGCCGACGCGGACGAACTGGACCGTCTCGTCCGGCGCCAGGTCGGCGACGCCGGGTTCGGCGTGGCCCGAAACGTCACCCTCCATCGTTCGCATCCGGACGGCGACGGCGTCGTCCGCGGGAACCCAGTGGACGACCTCGACGTCGCCGTCCCTCACGACCTCGATGTCCTCGCCGGAGTACTGCAGCGCGTCCCGGGTGTAGCGGAAGCAACCTAACCCCTTCAGCCAGAGGCGGCCCTCGCGGTCGGGCAGATCCGCGGGTTCCACGAGAACGGTGTCGCCGACGGGGATCTCCCGGACGCCGCGGTCCTCGTGATCGGGATGCAGCGGCGGGTTCGCTTCCCCGGGCGGGCTTCCGCCGAGCTGGACCTCGGTGCCGTCGCGGACGAAGAAGTAGCGGTCGCTCTCGTCGTCGATTCGCTCCCGGTTGTTCGCGTAGATGGTGCTCATCGCCAGATCGACGTTCGACGTCGAGGTGCCGAGTCCGACCATCGCGTCCGTTATCGCCTCGCCCCGGATTCCCCGTCGCCGAAGGCTCGCGAGCGTTGGAGCCCGTGGGTCGTCCCAGCCGTCCAGTTCGCCGGCGTCGATCGACTCCTTGATCGACGAAGTGCTCATCGGGACGTCGTAGGCGTCTAACTGGACGTGCCCCCAGTGGACGACCTCGGGGTACTCCCACTCGAAGTAGTCGTAGACGAAGCGCTGTTTCTTCGCGGAGTCCTGCAGGTCGATACCCCGGATGATGTGCGTGACGCCGAGCAGGTGGTCGTCGATACCGGACTGGAAGTCCAGCATCGGCCAGCATCGGTAGTCGCTGGCCACGTCGCGGGGATGGGGCGTATCGATCATCCGGAAGGCGACGAAGTCGCGCAGGGCCGGATTCTTGTGGTCGATGTCGGTCTTGACCCGCAGAACCATCTCGCCGCTCTCGTACTCCCCATCGACCATCGCCTCGAACTCCTGACGGACTGTCGCCGGGTCTTTCTCGCGATGCGGACAGGCCGTCCCGTCGTTTTTCAGCTCGCTGAACGTTTCGCCGGAACACGAGCAGGTGTAGGCACCGTCCAGTTCGATCAGTTCCCGGGCGTGGTCGTAGTAGGTCTCGACGCGGTCGCTGGCCCGGTAGACGGCGTCCGGTTCGAACCCGAGGTACTCGACGTCCTCGAGAATGTCGTCGTACGCGTTCAGATCGGGGCGCTTCGTCTCCGGGTCGGTGTCGTCGAACCTGACGCAGAACCAGCCGTCGTAGCGCTCTCGGTAGGTGCCGATGACCGCGGGCATCCGCGCGTGGCCCACGTGCCACGGCCCGTTCGGATTCGGCGCACAGCGCATCCGAACCTCCTCGACGTCCTCGGCGTTCGGGAGCGCGGGCAGGTCCCACTCGTCCTCCTCGTCCTCGGCTTCGATCTCGGCCAGTTCCTCTGGGGCCAGTTCGGCGATGCGGTCACGACGCTCCTCGTGGGAGAGGTCGTTCACCTCGTTCACTATCGGGCCTGCGATCCCTGGAATCTCGTCGCCGTGGGGACGGAAGTCCGGATTGTCCCCCATGAGCGGCCCCATGATCGCCCCGACGTTCGCGTCGCTCTCGTGCTTGACAGCGTTCAACAGCGCGTGCTTTTCGACCTCGCGCTCGACGCGTTCGCGTACCTCCTCGTCCATTAGCCGTCAGTTTAGGGGGAGCCATCAAAACAGCCGCGATGTTCGACCGGCCGGTCGGACCGAACGCGCACCCAGCTATCGGGTGTAGTCGATTTTTCACCCAGGAGAATATATTAGTATATCGTCTTTGAAGAGTGTGTATGGTGCGATTGGCTCGCGAGCGCGGACCCATGGCGCTCACGCTCGTGGTCGTGGTGGTACTGGCGGGCTGTTCGTACGGCGGACTCCAGAGCGACGCCGGTGGCAACGACCTCGGGTACGCGGTCGGTGGTGCACAAGATGCTGACGCGTTTCGTGAGAACGTCGAATCGGGGTACCTCCCGACTACCACGGACATCACGCACGAGGGACTGTACTACGACTATTACTTCGAAACGGGTGATCACGAGTGTGACGAGTCGTTCTGTCCGGCCTACAGCCGCGCCGTCACGGCCGATCCGCTCTCGAACGAGACGGAACCGTACCTCTCCGTCGGACTGAATTCCAACCTGAACGCCTCCGACTTCGAACGCGAACGGCTCAACCTCGTGGTCGTGCTCGACACGTCCGGGTCGATGTCGTCGCCGATGGCCGAGTATTACTACGACGGCCCAAGAACGGCCGACAACGAGACGGCGGCAGAGGACCGGAAGACGAAACCGAAGATGGACGCGGCGACCGACGCCGTCGTCGCGCTCACCGACCAGCTCGAGGCCGACGACCGCTTCGGACTCGTCACGTTCGACAGCGGGGCCGACACCGTCGTACCGCTAGACCGGATGGGCGACCGCGATAGAACAGCCCTCGCGGACGACGTCCAGTCGATCCGGGCCGGCGGCGGGACCGATCTCGAAGCGGGAATGGACCGGGCACGCGGGCTCGCCGAGGGGCACGTCGGCGAGGAGGGCTACGACACTCGCGTCGTCTACCTGACCGACGCGATGCCGAACATCGGGGAGACGAGCGCCGACGGGCTCGAATCGCGTCTCGACGCCGACGCCGACCGCGGGATTCACTCGACGTTCGTCGGCGTCGGACTGGACTTCAACTCCGAACTGGTCGACGCGATCACGGCCGTTCGCGGGGCGAACTATTACAGCGTCCACGCCGCCGAGCGCTTCGAGGAGCGGATGGGCGAGGAGTTCGCCTACATGGTCACGCCGATGGTCTACGACCTAGAGCTCACCCTGGACGCCCCGGGATACGAGATCGAATCCGTCTACGGCTCACCCGACGCCGACGACGCGACCGGCGAGCTCATGTCGGTCAACACGCTGTTTCCCTCCCCCACAGAGGACGGCGCCAGCAGGGGTGGAGTCATCCTGCTACAACTGAATCGAACGGGGGACGAATCGACACTGGAACTGACGGCGAGTTACGAGGACCGGTCGGGCGAACGCCACGAGACGACCGAACACCTCCGATTCGACGATCGCCAACCGGAGTACTTCGAGACCGACAGCGTCCGGAAGGCCGTCCTGCTCACTCGATACGCCACGCTCACACAGCACTGGATCGAGTACGAACGCGCCACACTCGCAGGCGACGACCCGGACCCACCCGACGCGGGGATCGACGAGTCCGAGACGGTGGCCCTCGGTGAGTGGGAACGCCAGTCGACCGACTTACGACTCTCGCCGGCGTACGTCGAGCGGTTCGCGACGTTCCGGTCGTACTTCTCCGCCGAAGCTGACGCCATCGGTGACGACGCGCTCGATCAGGAACTCGAGACGATGGCGACGATCCTCGAGACCTCCGCCGACGGAGAGACGGCCGTCGGAACCAACGAGAGCGCCACTACCGTCTCGCCACCCACCGACTGATCGAGAGGGACGGTAGGTTCCGGCCGAACCGCTCGGCTCCGATCACGCTACCGAACCGCTCGGCTCCAATCGCTCTCGACAACTCGGCCACGGACGTCCGCGCCCGACCGCTGGTTCGGCGATTGGGGATGTACCGAACGGCGTGGACGCTCACTAGAAGCGTCTGCATCACTACTCGCTCGCCGTCACGTCTTCCTCGTAGACGACGTACTGACCCATTCGCTGAACGACGTCGGTTCGCGTGATGTTGCCCGCGTTGTACTCTGTGAACCAGGCGGTCTCGGCGCCCCAACCCCACGGCTGGTTTTCCAGTGGATTGACGAGCTCCCCGACGAGCATGTCGTACTCGTCGCCGGAGCCGTACTGGATGCACACCTGGTTGAACGCTTCGGCGATCACGCCCGCCTCTTCCATCGTGAAGTTGTACAGCGGTCCACCTTCCCTGACGACGATCGAGGCGTTCTCGCCGGTCGCGTTCTCGTCCACCGACGCGTCGGCGTCGGAGTAGTACTCGACGATCAGATCACCGTCGCTCTCGTAGATGGACTCGACGTCGAGTTCGTGCTGGGGCGTTCGCTCTTCGAGCACGTAGTGGAGTTCGTTCGGCGTCCCCGTCGGCGGGTCGGACGGTTCCTCAGGGTCGAACGTCGACCCGTCTGACGTGTTTCCGACCAGGGAGGTGCACCCGGCGACGGCCGTAATCCCGGCCGACAGGCCAGCGGCGAGTAGAGTGCGGCGAGAGAGTGATCTGGGACCCTGCGGTTGCGTCATGTCGGGACGTACCGACCTGGCGGACAAAAACCCACGCTCCGTTTCGAGCGTCGATTCGGCGCCGAAAACGGGTCTGTACTGGCTCAGTAGCCGCGCTCGACGAGATACTCGGCGAGGGTTTCGAGCAGTGTCCGGGCCTCGTTCTCGGGAAGGACGTCGAGGCGACCTTTGCCCTGCGAGACGAGTTCGTGGGCTTTCGCCCGGGCGTACTCGATGCTGCCTGCCGCTTCGAGTTCGGCGACGGCACTGTCGATCTCCGCTTCTGTGACGGCGTCGACGTCGTCCGTGTCGACGAGGGAGTCGACCGACACACCCTGCTCGCGGGCGTGGACGGTGATCAGGGTCTGTTTGTTCTCGACGAGGTCGCTGCCGCGTTGTTTGCCGAGCGTCTCGCTCGGGACGGTGAGATCGAGGACGTCGTCGTGGATCTGGAACCCGCGTCCGATGTCGAGCCCGTAGCCATAGAGCGCGTCGACGGTCTCGTCGTCGGCACCGAGGAGGACCGCGGGCAGGGCAGCCGACGCTGCGTAGAGGACCGCCGTCTTCTGTTCGACCATTTCCAGGTACTCGTCGGTCGTGACCCGGTCGCGTTCCTCGAACTGGACGTCGAGCGACTGGCCCTCGCAGATCTGCGTACAGGTGTTCGCGAGGACGTCGAGCGCGCGGACCATCCGGTCCGTCTCGGCGCCCGTATCGAGCATGATCTCGAACGCCTTCGAGTACAGCGTGTCGCCGGCGAGAATCGCCGTCTCTACGTCGTACTCGCGATGGACGGCCGGGACGCCACGTCGAAGGTCGTCGTCGTCCATGATGTCGTCGTGGATCAGGGTGAACGACTGGATCACTTCGACGCTGATCGCTGCCGCCAGGATGTCGATCGGCGACGAATCGTCGAGCGGTTCGAACGACCGATACGACTCCGTGAGCGGATCGACGTCGGTGAGAGCCTCCGCCGTGACGAGTAACACCGACGGCCGGAGGCGCTTGCCACCCGCGTCGAGCAGGTACCGCGAGGCCTCGTAGAGGCGCTCCGGACGACGGATCGGTAACTCCTCCGGGATCGCGTCGTTGACGAGTTCGCGCCGCTTCCGGACCGCTTCGAGCACCGCCTGTTCGCGTGCCTCGGGGGTCGTCATCTCACTCGACCAGCTGGATCAGGTTGCCGTTCGACGTGACGTGCAGATCACGACCGAGTTTGTACCCCTCGCTCTGTGCGAGGCCGACGTACCCAGAGAAGCCCTTCATGTCCTGATGGGCCGGGATGATGTGCTGGGGTTGCAGCGCCTGTAGCATCTCGTAGTGACCCTCCTGGTTGAGGTGGCCGGAGACGTGGATGTCGGAGTAGATGCGTGCGCCCTGCATGCCAAGGAGCTTCTCGGCCTGGTAGCGCTGGCCCTCGTTGGTGGGTTCCGGGATGACGCGCGCAGAGAAGACGACCTTGTCGCCCTCGTCCAGTTCGTACGGCGTCTCGCCGCGGGCCATCCGGGTGAGCATCGCGCGCGGTTCTCCCTGGTGGCCAGTGACGACGGGCAGGAAGTTCTCTTTGCCTTCGTTCATGATGCGTTTGAACGTTCGGTCGACCGACTTGCGGTGACCGAACATACCCAGATCGTCGGGGAAGTCGACGAAGTCGAGTCGTTCCGCGGTCCCAGAGTACTTCTCCATCGACCGACCCAGCAAGACCGGCTGGCGGCCGATATCGTTGGCGAACTCCACGAGCGAGGTGACCCGGGAGATGTGACTCGAGAACGTCGTCGCGACGATGCCGCCGTCGTAGTCCTCCAGACTGTAGATGACGTCCTTCAGGTGGCGTCTCGCGACGGATTCACTCGGCGTGCGACCCTGCTTGTTCGCGTTCGTACAGTCCTCGATGTAACACAGGACACCCTGGCCCTCTCGACCGATCTCGCGGAAGCGTTCCATGTCGATCGGGTCGCCGATGACCGGCGTGTGATCCATGCGTTTGTCCAGCCCGTAGACGATGGCGCCCTCGGGCGTGTGGAGGACCGGGTTGATGGCGTCGATGATCGAGTGAGTGACGTTGACGAACTCGAGGTCGACCTGGCCGCTGTCGCCGATCGACATCGTCTCGCCGGGATCCATCTTGATCAGATCGTTCTCGACGCCGAACTTCTGTTCGCTCTCGATCTGCTGTTTGACCAGCTCGATCGTAAACGGCGTCGCGACGACCGGCGCGTTGTACCGGTGGGCGAGTTTCGAGATGGCGCCGATGTGGTCTAAGTGACCGTGCGTCGGGACGATCGCCTGCACGTCGCCCTCGAGGTCGGACATAACCCGGTCGTCCGGAATCGCGCCCATGTCGATCAGATCGAGACTGTGCATCCGTTCGGTCTCGACGTTGTCGTGGATCAGAACCTGCGAGAGGTTCAGTCCCATGTCGAAGATGACGACGTCGTTGCCCGCGCGGACGGCAGTCATCTGCCGTCCAACTTCCTCGTAGCCGCCTATCGTTGCAATTTCGATTTCCATAGTTGTGTCCGAGTCGGCCCGCCCCGCAGGGGTCGACCGGCGCCCGCGAGCACGGTCGACTGCTCGACCGGATGCGGGGTCCCGACTGCGTCGAGTCGTCCGCCGTCGGGCGTACGGGCCGGAGGCCCACATCGCCGTCTGCCGGCGGATCGCCGGTCGCCCTCCGTTCGTCCCGGGACGACCGTTCGCTCGGTTGTCCGGGGGTACAGGCCCGATCGGCTTAAAGGCGTGGATCCTCGCGGCGGTACCGCCGCCGACGCTGGTGACGGGCCGGCGATCGAACGTGACCAGGACACGGGCCCGTCAGGGGTCGGGCCGAGACGAAGCCGCCCGGAGTATCCCGAGTCGGTCACCGGCGCCACTGCGAGTGTCGTGACCGGTCACGGCACGTCCGACCAGACGCAGCGATCGTCGATCCCGATGACGGAGCCGGGACGCCGGGACAATGAACCACGGCCTGGAGGTCGGCGAAGACAGGACGAACGGCGTCCTGACCCGGCGCGTCAGCGCGGTCGCCGTCGACCTGCGCAGGCAGCACGCGATCGGCCGGACCCTGTTGCGCTTCATCGATATTCTCCCGGCCGGCTACGTGGGTAGCCCGTCGTTGCACGCTCGAACCACGGGACGCGACGACTCGGGGACCTCCGCTTCGACACGGCGGTCGTCTGCAACACCGAGAGAGAGCGCGAACGGACCGACACCTGGCGAGACTCCGACGGGTCGCTTCGCTCCACGATACCGGGTCGGGTCACTGACGCTCGCCGTCGACGGTCGTCCCTGGGCGCTCGCCCGCGAGAAACGCGGTCAATCCGTCCAGATCGAAAATCGACGCCGGTCCGTCGAGCGCCAGCAACGCGCGGACCTTGCTACTCATCCCGCCGGTCACGTCCGTCGTATCGCTGTCACCGAGCACCGACGCGACGTCCTCGTGGCTCTCGATTCGCTCGATCACCGCATCGTTCCCATCGAGGACGCCCGGCACCGCAGAGCAGAGACCGACCCGATCGGCCCCGAGGCGGTCGGCCAGTTCGACGACGAGTTCGTCACCGCTCACGACGGTCACGCCCGCACCGACGTGGGCGACGATGTCGCCGTGCAACACGGGGACGAACCCCTCCCCCAGCAGCGTCTCGACCTGCCCGGTCGGGAGGGTAAGGGCACCGTCTCCGCTTCGATAGGCGGCAGAAAACGGGGCGACCGGTACGGCGGGCACGTCACGGTCGAGCAGCCGCTGGAGGACGAACCGATTGAGTGTCGTCATCGCGCCGTGGATCGCGTGGACGGCGTCGACCGCGTGGCTACCGGCGGTCGTGCTCACGCCAAACTCGTTCGCGTGGTGATGGCCGAAACTACCGCCGCCGTGGACCAGAACGATGTCCTCGACGGTCCCGTCTGCGAGCGCCTCGGCGATCGCGTCCGCCGTTTCGTCGAGCGCCCTGCCGTCGAGCGTCTCGGGGCGGTCCTTCTCGGTGATCACGCTCCCGCCGAGTTTCAGGACGATCGTCATTCGAGTCGTTTCACCCCGTCGGTCGCAAGTTCCGCACGAAACACCTCCTCACAGCCGGGCAGGTACCGCAACGCCGTCGCCGTCTCCGGCGTCGGATCCAGCGCGACGATACAGCCGCCGCCGCCCGCGCCGGTCAGTTTCACCCCGTGGGCGCCGGCTTCGCGAGCGGCCCAGACCATCGAATCGAGCGATCGCGAGGAGACACCGAGCGCCGAGAGCAATCCGTGATTGAAGTCCATCAGTTCACCGAGTTCCTCGACGTCTCCGTCGGCGAGAATCCGTTCACCCCGTCTGACGATATCGCCGATCGACTCGATCGTCTCGGCGGCGAAGTCGTACTCCTCGCGAAGCTGGCGGACGCCGGCGACTAACGCGCCAGTGTCCCCCGCACCGCCGTCGAACCCGATCACGAACGGCAGGTCGGGCGCCGCGATCGACCGACAGTCTGCTCCCTCGACGCGAACGGCGCCACCCGTCGCAGAACAGAACGTATCGGCACGCGAGGCCTGCCCGTCCTGGACGGCGAGTTCGGTCCGGTAGGCCCGTTCGGCGAGTTCGTCAGTCGATAGTTCGACGCCGAGGGCTCGGCTCGCCGCGTCGATCGCCGCCACGACCACGGCAGCGGACGAACCGATGCCCGCCCCCAGCGGAATGTCGCTCTCGATAGTCACGTCGAAACCGGTCTCGGTATCGCCGGTCACGTCGCGCACCTGCCCGATCGCTTCGTCGACGTAGCCCATCGCCGCGTCGACCAGCGACTCTGCCACGTCGATATCCGGAGTTCCCGTCGTCGAACCGGAGTACTCCACGGTGAACCCGTCCAGACTGAGGTCGTCGGAGTGAACGCGCAGCGTCGCGTCGTCTCGCGGTTCGACGCCGACTCGCGCCCGCCGTTCGATCGCGCAGGGAACGGCCGGTTCGCCGTAGACCACCGCATGCTCCCCGAAGAGATACACCTTCCCGGGAGCGCTCGAACGAGTCATATCCTGAGGATTCGTCCCTCCCGGCTTAATTGCTGTCTTCTCGGTCGCACACACCCCGTCGACGCTCGCCGTCCGGCGACCGGTAGACGCACTAGAGCACCAGCACAGAGACGAGTTTGTACACGAACCCGAGAGCGAACAGTCCGACTAACGCGGCCGCTGCCATCGCCACGACCGGTGGGATCGTCTCCTCCTCGAACTCGTAGAGGACGTCCTTCATGTTCGGGAGTCGAACCGGTCGACAGGTAACTCTTTCCCTGTCCGGTCGCCGAACGGTGTGATCGAACGAAGGTGGCAGTCGCTCGTGGGTACAGGACGAACAGAAGACACAGAAACTCGACCCTTACACCAGGCTCTCGAAGTCTTCGAGCGCGTAGGACGGTTCCGCGCCGCGGCGATCCAGAACCTCGTTTGCCAGCAGCCAGTAGACGACCGAGAGGGCCTTTCGACCCTTGTTGTTGGTCGGAACGACGAGGTCGACGTTACCGGTCTGGTTGTTCGAGTCGCACATCGCGATGACCGGGATGCCGACCGTGATCGCCTCCTTGACGGCCTGGGCGTCGCCGATCGGGTCCGTGACGACCAGCACGTCCGGTTCGATGTAGCCGTCGTACTTCGGGTTGGTGAGCGTGCCGGGGATGAAACGGCCCGTTCGGGCGCGGGCGCCGACGGCTTCGGCGAACTTCTCGGCCGGGAAGCGGCCGTACTGACGGGACGAGGTCACCAGGATCTGCTCCGGCGCGTAGTTCTCGAGGAAGTCCGCAGCCGTCCGGATGCGACGGTCGGTCATCGAGACGTCGAGGACGTAGAGTCCGTCGGTCCGGACGCGGTGGATAAACCGCTCCATGTCCTCGGTCTTCTGCTGGGTCCCGATGTGGACACCGGCACCCAGGTAGTCCTCGACGGGGATGAGGAGGTCTGCGTCCTCGTCGCTCATGACGTCGTCGTCGAGCGACGGACCCGACTCGTCGAGTTCCTCGTCGGCTGGTTCGGCCTCGGCGGGCGCCTCGGCGGTCTCTGCTGTTGCGGCCTCGTCGACCTCCTCGGATTCGGCGGCGGGGCCGGCCCCTTCGGCCGGCTCCTCGTCGATCTCATCCTCGGCGGCGTCGAGACCCTCCTGTGGTGTATCGTTCTCTGTCATAGTGCGTCGTCTTCGATGCGGATCAGTTCGTTCAGCTTGGCGGTGCGCTCGCCGCCGACGGCCCCCGTCTTGATGAAGGCGGCGTCGGTCGCGACGGCGAGGTGTGCGATGGTCGCGTCTTCGGTCTCACCCGAACGGTGGGAGACGACGGCCTCGTAGCCGTGTTCGGTCGCGAGTTCGATCGCGTCGAACGCGTCCGAGAGGGTACCGATCTGATTCGGCTTGATCAGGATGGCGTTGGCCGCACCCCCATCGATACCGGTACGCAGACGATCGACGTTCGTCACGAAGAGATCGTCGCCGCAGATCAGCGTCTCGTCACCGGTTCGATCCGTGAGTTCGGCGTACGCGTCGTAATCGTCCTCGTCGAGCGGGTCCTCGACGTAGACGAGGTCGTACTCGGAGACGAGGTCGGCGACGTAGGCGATCTGCTCGTCGGTCGAGCGGGTTCGGTCGCTGTAGACGTACTCGTCGGCATCGGCGTCGTAGAGTTCCGACGCGGCAACGTCGAGCCCGAAGCCGATTTCGAACCCGACCTCGTCCTCGACGCGGCCGACCGCGTCGTCGACGATCTCGAACGCCTCGGCGTCGGTCACCGACGGCGCCCACGCGCCCTCGTCACCCTTGCCCGCTGGCTCGTCCCGTTCGTCCAGCACGTCCGCCACGGCTGCGTGGACGGCCGCGTTCGCGAACACCGCGTCCTGAACGCTCGGCGCTCCCACCGGCGCGGCGAGAAACTCCTGGATGTCCGTCGCGTCGGTAGCGTGTTCGCCACCCCCGACGACGTTCCCGAGCGGCGTAGGGAACGAGTTACCCCGGAACGTCCCACCCAGGTGCTGGAAGAGCGGCGCACCCAGGACGTCCGCGCCGGCCTTCGCCGCCGCCATCGAGATGGCGACCGCGCTGTTGGCACCGATCTCCGCGAAGTTGTCGGTCCCGTCGGCCGCCCGAAGGATCGCGTCGACCTCGCGCTGGTTGCCCGCGTACGCGTCACCGACGAGCCGGGGGACGGCCCGCTCGCGTGCCGCCGCGATGGCCTCGCCCGACGGTCGCTCGATCGCCTCGTACTCGCCCGTGCTGGCCCCCGACGGAGCCGCAGCGCGGCCAAAGCCGCCGCTCTCGGTCACGACGTCGGCCTCGACCGTTGGGTTGCCCCGGGAATCGAGGATCTCGCGCAGCCGGACGTCGGTGATCAGCGTCATGTCGATGCCTGGCTTCGATTGACCGTGAACGGAAGCACGCCCTCGTCGTACTCCTCCGCGGCGATGAGGATCGGCTCCGTCTGGTCGGTCTCGATCAGTACGGGTGCGCCGTAGGACACCTGCAGCGCGCGGGCGCCGAGGATCCGGGCCTTCTCGTACCGGTTGTATCGTTCCTGTTGCATGGGTTACTGGTAGGGCGAGACGACGTCCACGAGGTCGGTGTGGCTGACGAGCATGCGCCGGCAGCAGAACCGGTCGACGCCGAGGTCGTCCAGGACCTCGGCGGGGTCCTCGTCACCCTCGCGGGCGCGTTCTTCGAACTCTTCCCAGTGCTCGGCGACGACCGTGCCGCACGTGAAACACCGGACCGGAACCATCATAGTTGAATCACCTTAGCGGTAGGATTTCTGGTAGCGAGCCCGTGCGCCGGGGCCGCCCCACTTCTTCGATTCGGACTGGCGAACGTCGTTCACCAGCAGCGAGCGATCGAACGACATGAACGCGTCGCGCAGTTCGGCGTCGTTCGTGTGCTGGACGATACCGCGTGCGATCGCGGTGCGGACGGCGTCGGCCTGTCCGCTGATACCGCCGCCCTCGACGCGGACGGTGATGTCGATCCCGTCTCGCAGCTCGTCGCCCGCGATGCGGAACGGCTCGAGCATCTTGAGTCGCGACATCTGCGGCTCGACCAGTTCGACCGGCTGTGCGTTGATCCGGACGCGGCCCTCGCCGTCGGTGACGGTGGCCCGCGCCACGGCCGTCTTCTTCTTTCCGCTCGTGTTCGTTACCATGTGACGTTGGCACCCAGTTGATCTGCGACCTCGCCCAGGTGGACGAAGCGAATGTTCGACAGGCGATCCAGCGACGTATCCTCGAGGACCGTCGCCTCGCGGTCGTCGTCTCCCTCGTACGGGTTGCCGACGTAGACGCGAACGTTCGAGAACGCCTCGCGTCCGCGCGGCTTCTTGTACGGAAGCATGCCGCGGACGGAGCGCTTGAAGATCGTGTCCGGTCGTTTCGGGTAGTTGGGGCCGCGGTCGGACCCGAGCTGTGCTCTGGTTCGGTAGGTCTCGAACACGTCCTCCGTGTCGCCCGTGATGACGGCATCCTCTGCGTTGACGATCGCGACGCGTTCGCCGTCCAGTGCGCGCTGGGCGACCTGGCTGGCGACGCGACCCAGGATGCAATCGCGGGCGTCGACGACGACGTCGGCGTCGAATTCGGCGACGCTCATGCGATCACCCGGAGGTCGGATCCGTCGGGGTTGTCTTCTAACAGCTGTTCGATCGGTACGTACTCGCCGACCTGGTCGATCTTCGTCGCGGCCGACGACGACGCGTCGACGGCGGCGACGGTGACGTTCTTGCGCAGACGACCGCTCCCCAGCACCTTGCCGGGGACGATGACGGTCTCGTCTTCGCGTGCGTATCGCTCGATGCGTCCCAGGTTTACCTCTGCGTGGTTCGACCTGGGCTTCTCGAGGCGATCGGCGATGTCGCGCCAGACGTCCGCGTCCCGGGAGCGGGACGTAGACTTCAACTCGGCGATGAGGTCTGTGAGCCTCGGGTTGGTCTTCGTACTCATTGATATCCTCCGATAGTCTGTGTGGTCCGCTTGCGAGTGTAACTCGCCCAGAAGTGATGCAGGGAGCAGGATTTGAACCTGCGGACTCCTACGAGACAGCGCCCTGAACGCTGCGCCGTTGGCCTGACTTGGCTATCCCTGCGTGCACTTCCGTCTACCCGCCGCCCCTTCAAACCGCTTTCGATCCGAACGGATCGGTCGCCGGTCTCGTCGCTCGCGGCGCCGGCGTACGTCGGGTCCGAAGTGTGGTGGCGGGTCATTGGTCTCTGTTATAGCTGTACGGCTGCTTCCAGTTCTGCTGCGCGGTCGTCGATCGAATCGATGGCCCGCGTCACCAGCTCCTCGACGGAGAACGAACCGTCGGTCTCGACGTGGAAGACGAAGGCGTTCGGAACGTCTTCGACGGAAACCTCCTTACCCGGATAGCGCTCGGTCAGGTCGTGACCGAACTCGCTCGTCGGGATCAGGTCGCCGTCGTCCTCGATGACGCCGCGGACGATCCGTCGCTCCTCGTCCTCGAACTCCGGGAGGTCTCCCTCCACTGTAACGTGCTGAAGGTGGCGATAGCCCACGGCGACGCCGCCCTGGTGCTTCGCGTGATCCTTTCCACGGTCGTAGACCGCGTCGGCTTCCGCTTCGAGGCGCTGGCCGTCCTTCAGGTGTATAATCGGGACGTTCTCGTCGGCAGGTTTCACCAGGTCCGGTTCGGCAGAGACGAGGTCGCCGGAGTAGGCGGTTCCGGGACCTTCGACGTCGATCGAGAGCGTTACGACGTCCTCCTCACCGAACTCGTCGTGTCGCGGCGTCGTCAGCGGGACGAGGCCGAGTCGCAGTCCCAGTTGCTCGTCGAACATGACCGAGGAGTTCTCGATAAACCGGACGGTGTCGATCGCCAGCGTTGGGACGTCGGCGATCATCGCCCGGCGGATGCCGTTGGCGAACGCGGGGGTGATCCCGCGGACGAGGATTCTGGCCTCCCGATCGGCGCGTTCGACGAACTCGACGTCGTAGTCGGCTGCCATGGATCTAGAATCCGCCCTTGCCCTTCGGTGCGCGCGATCCGTCGTGTGGGATCGGCGTGACGTCCTCGATGCGTCCGATCTCGATACCCGAGCGTGCGAGTGCCCGGATCGTCGCCTGCGCACCGGGACCAGGTGACTTCTGGAGGTTGCCGCCAGGTCCGCGGACGCGGACGTGGAGACCGGTGATACCTGCTGCCTTGACCTCTTCGGCGACACCCTCGGCCATCTGCATGGCCGCGTAGGGCGAGGCTTCGTCGCGGTTCTGTTTGACCGCTGTCCCGCCGGAGGACTTCGCGATCGTCTCCGCACCGGTGAGGTCCGTCACGGTCATGATGGTGTTGTTGAACGATGCGTGCACGTGGGCGATACCCCACTTGTCGTCGTCCTGACTCATGTTATTGGCCCTCCGCGCGTTCCGGGTGCAGTTCGTCGGCCAGCGGACTGGTCCCGTCGAACGCCACGTCGTCTTCCTCGTCGACGTCGACGACGTAGGAGGGGACGCGGTGGCGACGATCGCCGATCGTGACGTGGCCGTGCGTGATGAACTGACGAGCCTGCTGGGGGGTGTTGGCCAGCCCTTTGCGGTAGACGACCGTCTGGAGGCGGCGTTCGAGAACGTCTTCGATCTCCAGTCCCAGAACGTCGCCGAGTCCTTCGGCCTCGTCGAGGACGCCGACGCGCTTCAGGCGACCGAGGAACTCCTCGGATCGCCGCTGTACGACCTCGTCGCCCTGGGCCTGTCCCAGCAGCTCCCGAGCTTCGCGTCGGTAGGATCGAAGTTCGGACTGCGCTCGCCAGAGTTCTTCCTTGTTCGACAGGCCGTAGCGGTCGAGTAGCGAGTGTTCGCTCGCGATACGCTCGCCCTGGTAGGGGTGGTTCGGCGTCTCGTAGTGTTTGGTGTCGGTTCCGAGCGCCATTATTCATCACCCTCCTCTTCGGCAGCGGCGGCCTCCTCGGCCTGTTCCTCGCGGATCTCCTCGACGTTGACGCCGATCGTCCCCTCGGTGCGGCCGGTGGACTTGGTCCGCTGGCCGCGAACCTTCTGGCCGCGCTTGTGGCGGGCACCTTTGTAGGAGTCGATCATCTTCATCCGGTTGATGTCCTGCTGTCGGGTGAGACCGAGGTCGTTGCCGACCACGTGTTCCGTCTCGCCCGTGTAGAAGTCGCCCGGACGGTTCGTCAGCCAGTCGGGAATCTGTTCGTCCAGCGATTCGACGACGCCGACGACCTCGTCGATCGCGGCCTCGTCGAGTGCGCCGAACGTGGCGGTTCGGTCGACGCCAGCTTCGTTCGCGACGAGCCTGGCCGTTCGCCGGCCGATCCCGTCGAGACCGGTCAGCGCCCGCTCGACGGACTTCGTCCCGTCGAGGTCGGTCTGACCGATCCGAACGAAGTACTGGAGGTCTTCGTCTTCGGATTCGTGCGGTGTTTCCTCGCTCATGTATCGTGTATCTGCGTGTCCCTGGTGGAACCGACTGCTCGGCCCACCAGCCTGTTCTGTGGTACGGACGTCGTGGCGGGGATTCGAACCCCGGAGGCTTGACGCCACATGGTTAGCAACCATGCGCCTTGGGCCTGCTTGGCTACCACGACCCGCGTTCTATCGTCGCCCGTCTGGACTCGGGGGCGGACCCCCTACAGCGTAACGTACCCGAAGGTACACCCCCTCGGGTACATAAGGGCAACGAAACGCCGGGCCCCTATCCAGAAGAGACCCCGTCGCACGGCACCGTATCCCTCGTGTAACGACGACGTACGGTTATTGGTCACGAGTCGACTCTCAGACGTCCCTGAACACGTCGTCGTGCGAGCGTACCGCGGTGACGCCGGTACCCAGCGCGATCGTCACGAAGAGGACGGACAGGACCAGCGCGATCACTGCACCGACGGAACCGACGGTCCCAACCGAGAGGAAAGCCAGGGACGCGAGCGTCACGGTGACCAGTCCGACCAGCGTCGACGTCCCGATTCGAACGATCTCGAGCCGCTTCGTCCGGGATTCCCGCCCGAGTTGGCGCCCCACGTCACGAGCCGTGTGTCCGAAGTCCCAGGCGAGGACCACCGCGAGCGACCCGACGAACGCTACGACCACGCCGGGAGATCGAACCGTCGCGTGAACCAGTGCGAGGAACAGGATCATCGCGCCCAGATCGAGCGGAACGGTTCCGCCACGTCGAACGGCCCAGACGAGCAAGCCGAATCCGAGGACGGCGATGGCAGCCGATTCGGCCGATCCGAGTACCGCGACAGCGACGCCGACGACGCCTGCAATCAGGGCACACATCCCGGCGACGACCGACGGTCGAGCGTCGTGTGTCGTCACGAGCGATCACCGGCTTCGGGCCCAGATACGGCGTGTGACACCCGTTCTGGGATGTCCGTCGGGGCGTCGTTCGGTTCGTCCGTCGACGCACCTGCAGACCGAGTAGCCTCCCGTCCGGACTCGTCCGAACCGGTATCCAGAACGCCGGGTCCAGATCCGACGGTCCGCCCGTCGCCGGCGAGTGCCCCCTCGATGGTCTCGCCGGCATCCCACTGGATCACCGGAATGCCACTTCGCTGCAGGTCGAACCGACGGATGAGCCTGGCGACACGTGCGAGACGCTGGCTCACCGTCGCGGTCGCCGTCGCATCCGGACTCAGAACGGAGACGGCGTGCCCGCTCGCCTCGAGTCGGCGAGGGATTTCCACGCTGGTACTATCGACGAGCGGAGAGACGAAGAGCACCTGCACGTTCTGTGAGAGTCGCCGTTTGAGATCGCGAAGTTGCGTCCGCCATCGGGTCGCGCCGGTCGGAACCGACGGTGAGAACTGGGGGTGTCCCGACATCGCGGCCACGAGTCGGCGCTCGTGTGTCCGACCGGTGTGGGGTGGAATCCAGCACGCTCCAGCCGACGTGTCTGTCGACGCCGCACGGACGGCGGGACCGACCGCCGCGAGACCGACGTGGTGACCCTCTTCGAGCAACGTCGGGATCAGCCGGCTGCAAGCCGTGACCGCCCGGTCGACGGCGTGCGGTGCGCCCTGCTCGTGCGTAACGTACGCAGCGGCCCGGGCGTCGACGAGGAGAAGGACGCTTCCGGCGTACTCTTCTTCGAACTCCAGCGTCGCGAGCTCACCCGTGCGCGCACGACGGTTCCAGTCGATGCGGTTCAGCGGGTCACCACGACGGTACTCACGCACCGAGTGAAACGCCGTTCCGTCACCGCCGTCGTCGGTCGCGAAACTCGACCCGAACGTGCCGGCCACCCGCCGCAGCGCCGGATCGTGCGACAGCGGCGTCGGGGGCGGTTCGGCGACGATCACCGACTCCGATGGGACGTACGTCGCCCGTTCTTCGGACTGGAACAGATCGCGTGTCACCGCGAGCCCGGGATCGAATTCGTGGCGGCCGCGGCTCGCTCGCAGCGTGTACTCGTACGAGACCGACTCACCGGCGCCGAGCGCCGTCCCGAGACGCGCCGACCCCGCGACGACCGAGAGCGGGGCCGGAACGCCGTCGACGTACCGAAGGTCGAACAGCGTCGAAGCCGAGGCGTTCTCGATCGTGACGGTCACGTCGACGCGCTCACCGGGTTTCGGCTCCTCCGGCGTGATGGTTCTTGTGACGTCGATATCGGGTTTCGGAGCCCGCGTGATCGATGCCACACCGGCGAACGCCACGGCTACGGCGCCAAGCAAGACCACAGCCGGTTCGCGCGCGTACAGGCCGACCGTGATGGGAAGCAACGCGACGAGGCCGATGCCGTTCCAGTACGCCGTCCGGTGGTGGCCGGCTTCCGTCGGCGCCGCGACGGGACCATCGGTCGTCCGGACGCTGATACCGTCGGCTGGTGGCTCGACGTGATCGGGTTCCCCACGAAGGATCGTCCCGCCGCGAGCCTCGTCGCTGATTCTCGTCACCGCTGCGGCGGTCCGCTCGATGGCGACGGTGTACCGGGATTTCGTCTCGATGAGTCGCGTCACACGATTGCGGAGTGTCGCCGTCGGAACGAGGGACGTGTACTGGAGTAGCCTCGTTCGAAGGCCCGTATCCCGATACGGCACGGAGCGGGTCGGCGAGAGCAAGCCGGCTGCGAACGGATCGTCGGTCCAGGATCCGTCGTCGAGCAGCGCCGTCGCGTCGTCCTCGGGCAGTCCGCGAAACCGGGTGAGAACGGCGATCGCGATCCCGTAGAGGCCGGCCGCCGCTCGCCGGCCCGGCCGTCCCGCTCCGGTCGTTCGTTCGTGGAACTCGCCAACCGCGTCCTCGAGGGTCGCTCCCGGAATCGGAGCCGCCCGTCCCCGTTCGACCGAGGGGAGGTCGAACCGACGCTGCGTGCCGCGACGTTTGACCACGGACCAAGCAGCAACCATCGCGGTCGCCATCCCAACGAGTAACAAGACGGCGATCGACACGTCGCCGGGGACACCGCCAACGAGGATGGCGACCCCGAGTACGAACGACCCGACACTCACGACTGCGGCGACGGCCGCCCGGTGTCTCATTTGCGATCGACCTCGTTCCCGTCGTCCGCCCCGTACCGTGATTCGATCCGCCGAAGGATGTCGATCGCTTGCTCTTCGCGGGTGGGCGTCGATTCGAGAGACCCGTACCGGACCGCCTCGAACAGGTCGGTCAGGTCCGAGACGTCGGAGCGTTCCAGCCCGACGTCGACCGCCGCCGCCTCGAACTCCCGGGGCGTCGTTGTGTCCGGCGACTCGACCGGTAAGAGTGACGTCATCTCCTGCCATGCCCGATAGATCGTGTTCTCCAGATCCCGTCGGGAGGTCGTTTCGAGCTGCGTCGCCGCACGGCCCGCAGCCGCGCCAACCGCGACTGCCGGTGCGTCAGTGTCCAGATCCGGTTCGTCGGTCGCCGCCCGGTCCGTCTCACCGCCTCGCCAGCGGACGTACACCAACGTCCCCAAGAATACCACGAAGAAGCCGCCGAGGGAGGCGGCGAAGAGCGTCGCTGCAGTTACGTTTCCGCCTTGCCCCTCGGTCGAGCTCGCGATCCCGGTAGCGGTCGGTTCGGATCCGCCGGCCCGAAGACCGGGCCCGGTACCGACGATGCTGAACAGCGTGTACACCCCGAGAATGAGCGCCACGCCGAGAACGATACCGACGACGATCAGGAGACTCTCCATCGGTTCGTCGACGATGTAAAGCACCACAACTCCCGCCAGACAGGCCACGACGACGAGCGCCAGCACCTGAACGAACAGCGGTATCTCGGGGACGACGACCGGGTCGACAGGCCCGGACTGCTGGCTCGCCGGCGCACCGCCAGTCTCACTGGGTACATCCAACGAAGCGTCGAGGATCGCCGCCACGAGAGCGATCGCGACGATGCCGAGAACGGTGAGGCCTCCCTTGAACGCGTCGTCGAATCGCATGCTAGGTGGCTCCATTTTCCAGACCACCTAAAGTTCTTCCATCGGTTGACAGGAGCGGACGGAGTCAGCGACGCCCGCCGTCCCCGTCAGTCGACCGACGCGCGTGGCTCGACGTACTCGTCGTTTACCTCCCAGCCACCCTCGTCCGTCCGCACCATGTACTCGCCGTAGAAGGGGACGCGATTCGCCACGACCTCACGAAACGCCTCGCGGATCTCGGAGTTCGTCATCTCGCCCATCGACCGCAGGTCGTCAGTCCGGTTGAGACAGCCTTTGAGAAACCCGTCGTGGGTCACGCGGACGCGGTGGCAATTCGCACAGAACGTTGGGTTCTCGACCGGGTCGACGATCTCGACCAGTCCCAGCGAGGCGTCGTCGATCGGCGGTGACTCGTCGTCGACCGAGTCCCTGGTGATCGGAACCTGGTCCTCGCCGCCACGCTCGTCCCCATCGTCGGGCGCGATCCAGTACCGTGTCCGATCGTGCATCTCGCGGTTTGCGACCGCTACCGCTCGTTCGGCCAGCCAGTCGTGGACACGCGCCATGTCGATCGCCCACTCCGGATTGCCAGTCAACTCGGGCATGTACTCGATCAGCTGGAGTCTGAGTCCCGGATTCGCCGCCACGTGTTCGACCATCTCGGGGACGTAGCCGGCCGTCCGCTCGAAGACCACGACGTTGAGTTTGACGGGGTCGAGTCCGGCGTCCAGCGCGGCGCCGACGCCCTCCAACACGGCGTCGTAGGCCCCGCTCTGTGTAACCTGTGCGAACGTCTCCCGATCGAGCGCGTCCTGTGAGATGTTGACCCGATCGAGCCCGGCATCGACGAGCGCTTCGGCGCGCCCGGGAAGGAACGTCCCGTTCGTCGTCATCGACACCGACAGTTCGTCGGGCGTTCGAGCGACGATCTCCGCCAGATCCTCACGTAGCATCGGTTCGCCGCCGGTGAACTTCACCGCCTCGACGTCGAACTCGGTTGCGACCTCGAGGAAGCGGACGACGTCGTCCGCCCCCATCTCGTGATCCCGCGGTGCCGCGGGACCCCGCGTGTCTCCCAGCCCCTCGTTGTGGCAGTAGACGCAGTCGAAGTTACACCGATCGGTCAGCGAGACGCGAACGCCCGTCACGTCGCGATCGAACGAGTCGGTGAGCACGCCACGCTATTCACGCCGAACCCGCATAAACTCGTTCCCCGACGCCGGATCACGGCCAACACCGTGAACCCCTCGGGTCACGTGGTTCGAGAGAGTGATGTAAGGGAGTGGATGTGTGTGAGAGAATGTGTGTGAGTAAGAGGGTGTGTGAGAGAATATGTGTGAGTAAGAGGGTGTGAGAGAGAATATGTGTGAGTAAGAGAGTGTGAGAGATTGTGTGAGTGGGAAGGAGGGATGGAGTGACGGCGTCGCTCGACAGTGCGATACCCGGCGTCTACTGAACGGTCCCAGCCACTCGGTCTGCGCCGCCCGTAGATGGCGGAGACGCAGACGAGAACCGAACACGATGGCTGGTCCGGAGCCACGGACCGATCGGACGCGCGAACGGTCACGGCCGACTGAAGACAACTCATTTGACTGGAGGTGGTTGCCCCCCTATGGGCACGACAGCCGAACTCGTGATACCGGCTCACGAGTTCGCTCTCGCTCGATCACTGGACCGGCTCCCGTCGCTCCAGGTACGGATCGAGCCGATCGTCGCGTCGGACGCGGCTTCGACGATGCCACACGTGCAGTTCCGGGGCGAGCCAGACGCGCTCGACGGTCTGGATACGCAGCTCGCGGACGACCCGACCGTCGATAGCGCGAACCGACTCGCAAACAGCGAGGACGAACACCGGTACCGGATCCGGTGGGCCGACTCCGTGGTCGAGACGGTCGAACACCTGACGGACAGGGAGGCGACGATACTCGACGCGAGGGGCTCGGGCGCGCAGTGGCGGCTTCGCGTCCTCGTCCCCGAACGCGACGCACTCTCCGAGACGTACGACGCCGCGACCGACGCAGGGATCACCATCGACGTCGCGAGAGTACACGAACTCGAACTCACCGAGCGGAGCCGGTACGGTCTGACCGACGCGCAGTACGAGACGCTCGTGACGGCGCTCGCATCGGGATACTACGAGATCCCGCGCGACGTAGACATGGAGGGACTCGCCAAGGAACTCGAGATCTCCCACCAGGCGCTCTCGGAACGTCTCCGACGAGCACACAGGCGGCTCGTCACCGAAGCGCTCGACGTCGACAATCCGGCGGGCGAGTGACCGACCCGACCCTGCGAAGGGCGATCCAGCGGACCGGACACACGAATGCCCGTCCAATTGACGTGTGCGTCGAACGTCATTCCAGCTGGTGTGTCGGTCGAACTGCACCTCTCGTAGTCATGTCAGTAGACTGTATTTGAAGCGTACATGTCGGCCGATCCACCGAACCGGTTCCATCGTCGAAACGGGTCACTCTCGGCCCGGGATACGGCAGGGGTCCTTCGACTGCAACTCCCGGATTGTACGGGTATCACCAGGGGTTCACTCGTACGGCACAACACCTACACGACCGGGGATCGAGGGTAGCCCATGGAAGACGAGATGCTCGCGGACGGCCGAACGCTCGTCGAACTGATCGAGGCTGAAGGCTGGGAGGTGACCGACCTCGAACTCACCGCCTACGAGAGTCCCTGGGCCGACGAGGACGACCCGGAGGCCTCGGTGACGATCAGTGCGAGAAAACCCTACGTCGACGAAGACGACGAGGACGACGAGGACAGTCCGTTCAAACTGCAGTGACGTCGAGGTGGGCGACGATCGAACTGTCACGCGATCGCCGTGACGCGTCGCCAATAGAGCCAGGTTCGCAACTGGAGCCAGGGTTTCGATAGTGGCCCCAGCCGCGATCGATCGAGATCACCCGAGCCCAGCCGTTGCCGATGCGAGAGAGAGAGAGAGAGAGAGAGAGACGCGTCAGCCCTTGATGGTACAGACAGGGAACGTTCTGGCGACTCTGTCGCCGATTCCGAGTGCGTCGGAGACGCGCACGACTTCGTCGACGTCCTTGTAGACCCCTGGCGCCTCCTCGGCGACCGTCGCACCGGACTGGGCCTTGACGTAGATCTGGTGATCGGCCGCGAGTTCGTCCTGCACGTCACCGCCCCAGTACTCGTTCTTCGCCTGCGTGCGGCTCATGAGGCGGCCGGCGCCGTGAGCCGTCGAACCGAACGTGAGGTCCATCGAAGCCGCACCGCCGCGGAGGACGTAGCTTCCTGCACCCATACTCCCCGGAATGATGACTGGCTGGCCGACGTCACGGTAGGCAGCCGGGACCTCGGGGTGGCCCGCAGGGAAGGCTCTCGTCGCCCCTTTTCGGTGGACGTAGAGTTCGCGTTCCGTCTCGTCCGCGCCGACGGTGTGCGTCTCCCTCTTCGCGATGTTGTGTGCGACGTCGTACAGGAGATCCATCTCCATGTCTTCCCACGAACGGTCGAATACACGCTCGAACACCTCCCGGGTTCGGTGCATAATCAGCTGGCGGTTGACCCAGGCGAAGTTGATCGCCGCGTTCATCGCCGCGTAGTACTCCTCGGCGAGTTGTGACCCGGCCGGCGCCGCCGCGAGTTCCTTGTCCGGAAGCTGGGCGAGTAGCCCCTGGTGGTGCTGTTCGATCTTCCGCAGATAGTCGTTGCACGTCTGGTGACCCAGCCCGCGCGAACCGCAGTGGATCAGCACGACGATCTGGTCCGCCGTCAGGCCGAACGCCGCACCAACCTCGTCGTCGAAGACGTCGGTGACGCGCTGGACCTCGAGGAAGTGGTTGCCCGACCCGAGCGAGCCGATCTGGTTCTTTCCGCGGTCTTTCGCCTTCTGCGAGATCATCGCCGGGTCCGCCTCCTCGCGAACGCCCTCGTCCTCGCAGTGACGCAGGTCGTCCTGCACGGCGTACCCGTTCTCCAGCGCCCAGTCGACGCCGCGTGCGAGGATCTCGTCGACGGTGTCGATCCCCGCCTCGACGATGCCGCCGCCGCCGAGACCCGAGGGCACGTTCGCGAACAGCGAGTCGACGAGCTCGCGTTCGCGTCCCCGAACGTCGTCGTAGGTGAGGTTAGTTGTCATCATTCTTACCCCACAGTTGATGTCGTAGCCAACCGCTCCGGGCGATATACAGCCGTTTTCGGCGTCCATCGCCCCGACCCCACCGACGGGGAAACCGTAGCCCTGGTGGCCGTCCGGCATGCAGATCGCGTAGTCGGTGATCCCCGGGAGGTGGGTCGTGTTCGTGAGCTGTTCGAGCGTCTTGTCCTCGCTGATCTCGTCGAGGAGCGATTCGCTGGCGAGTACTCGCGCCGGGGTCCGCATGTCCCCGTCCTGTGGTATCTCCCAGACGTACTCGCGGACCCGCTCCAGGGTCACGCCGTTCGCGTCGTAGGTGGTCATACCCGTAGGTCCGTCGGCGGTCCTAAAAGGCGTTGGCACCTGGCTTCCAATGTCCGATACCGGGCGGCGACTCCTGAAGCGGGTGGTGGCGGTCGACGAGGGTTACACGTCGAATACGACGTACGCTTCCCACCCGTCCGCGGTCTCCTCTAAGCGCATGTCCGCGTAGGTGACCGCCTTGACCTCGCGAGCGTCTATCTCGGAGAGCGGGATTCCGCGCGCGCTCCCCGAGAGGGCCCAGGTCCCCTCCGTCTCGTGCACGTCGACGGCGTGGTCGACCGGGAGGACCGATTCGACGTCGCGGACGTAGATGAGTTCGTCGAGGTATTCGAAGAGCAGCGCCTCGCGGGACTCGGCCTCGACCGAGACGGCGAGTCCCTCCCCGGCCTCCGATCGGTCGTCACAACTCGCGGCGGCGAGCCCCTCCGCGGTCGCCGCGAAGACAGCGGCGAGGGTCGGTCCGCTAGCCGCGACGGCCACGTCGGCCGTGTGCGGCCGAAGCTCGTACGGCATGCGTGAGTCGACGCGTTCCACGGCGGTATGTGCATCGATTCGGAATATGGGGTGCCGGCAGAATTATAGTGACGACGCTGGTACCCAGAGACAGTGAGCGTCAACGTCGATAGCCGTGTCGTCTCTGCGGGCAGCGACGAGTTCGTCGACGATGCCTGGGAGCTCAAAGAGCGGATTCGCGAACGCGAGGGGGTCCTGAAGCAGCGGTGGGACTTCTTCTCGGATGCCTACCGGCGATCGACCGTCTACTGCATCGTCCACGACCACGGCGATGAGGACCTGGTCGGCTTCGTCACGGTCCGTCGCGACGGCTATATCCTCTTTCTGGCAGTCGATCCGACCTGTCGCGGACACGGCATCGGCAAACGGCTGGTGTCCGAGGTCGCGAACCAGCATCGGTCCGTCACGTGTCACGCACGCACGACGAACGAGAACGCGCTCCAGTTCTACGAACACCTCGGCTTCGAGATTACCCGCCGCATCGAGAACTACTACGAGGATGGCGGCGACGCCTACTACCTCAAACTGACGACCGATACCGGCCTGACCGAGCGCCTCTCCGAGTTCGTCCGCGGGTAGCGAGAACCCCGGACCGGGCGCCGAGTCTGGAGGCCCGTCCAATACAGTTATACGTACCCGCGGGCGAGTGGGGGCCGAATGGAGGAGCGAACGCGTGCGTACCTTCGCGGCCGATTCAGGGACTACTATCGGCGCGCATCGATCACACCTCCCCCGTCCGTCGAGGCGAGGGAGTGGGGGTACATTCCCTGGTCGCCGGGCCCAAACACGCGGATGATTCGCCATCGATCCGTCCTCGACATCGGCGATATCGAGACCTTCCTCGAACGCGAACGCCCGCGCCACGTCTACTACTCCGCCGGGCTGTACGACGATCCGGGCGCGAACTCGATGGACGAGAAGGGGTGGCAGCGGTCCGATCTCGTCTTCGACCTCGACGCGGATCACCTGCCCGGCGTCACCCTCGGCGAGGACTCCTACGCCGAAATGCTCGCGACCTGCAAGGACGCGCTCCGACGGCTCCTCGACTTCCTCGAGGACGACTTCGGGTTCGACGACATGGAGATCGTCTTCTCCGGCGGCCGCGGCTACCACGTCCACGTCCGCGACGACGAAATCCGCCACCTCGAACGGGAACACCGTCGCGAGATCGTCGATTACGTTCGCGGCATCGGACTCGAGTTCGACCACCTCATCGAGACGGAGACGGTCGCGGGGCTGGGCAGGGAGACGCCAACCGAGCGCCGCACGATTCGTACCGAAGGGGGCTGGGGCGGGCGCATCCACGATCGCTTCGTCGACTTCGTCGACGAGCTCCTCTCGATGGACGAAGACGAGGCACGAGAGCGACTCCAGACCTTCGACGGGATCGGGGACGGAAAGGCTACGGCAGCACTCAACGCAGCGACGAACAACCGCGAGGCGATCGCCGCCGGAAACGTGACCGTCCACACCGCCGTCGCCCAGCTCGCCGAGCGATTCGCCGATCGGACGGTGACCGCCGAGAACGCCCCCATCGACGAACCGGTGACGACCGACACCAACCGGCTGATCAGACTCCCCGGCAGCCTCCACGGCGGGAGTTCACTCGCGGTTCGTCGCATTCCCCGTGACGAACTCGACGACTTCGACCCGCTGGTCGACGCCGTCCCGGAGACGTTCACCGGCCACGAGATTCGGGTGACGGTCGAGCGGGCCGGGCCCGTCGAACTCGGTGGCGACAGCTTTACAGTCACGGACGGTGAGCAATCACTACCAGAGCACGTCGCCATGTTCCTCATGGCACGCGGCCGCGCGGAGAAGGAAAAGGAATCGGGCGTCTAAAAGGAACCAGGCGCCTGATCGACGAACCGGCCCGTCCGGTCCCGGTGCGCTGGACCTGACCGGATCCGGAGACCGTCTCCAGCGACCGATCGTCACGGCGCCGACCGATTCGACCCACACCACACATGAATCTGGAGGAACTTCGATCCGTCCGAAACACGGAACGCCAGAAGGACAGCCTCCAGGAACTGCGCCCGTCGTTCTACCAGGACGTCGGCGAGTACATCGGACGGTTAGAAGCCGAACGCGACGAAATCGCCGCGGCACACGAGGATCCGTTCGCCTCGCCCGAGGTCGCCAGACTCACCGACGAAATAGAAGCCGCGAAGGACGTCGCCGAGGCCATCTACGAACGGCGGATGGGAAAACTCGTCAAACAGGCGAGCCTCGCCGCTGCGGGAATGACTGCCAACTCGGAGGGTCTCACCAGCGAGGAGGCTGCCCTCTTCGACGACCTCGTCGAGCGCATCGAGACCAACAAGACGGAGATCCTCTCGGTGCTGGAGGGCAGGACGGCCGACACCAGAGGTGGACGGACCGACCGAACGGAGACGGTCCGAGAGACGGGGGCTGTAGAGGAAGGGACACTGGACGAGACTGAGGCGACGACAGAGGCGCCACCCGCCCCGCCGAGTGACGAGCCACCGGTCGAAACGGATCCTGCCGAACGTGCCGAGGAGGACTCGTTCGACGTGGCGGACGCGATGGGTTCTGCGACCGATACGGCCGGCGCGAGCGAGGGACGTCGGGACGAAACGGTTCCCCCGAACGATCCCTCCGCGGCCATCGACGAACCGGCGGCAGGTGAAGACTCCACAACAGCTGATCCCGCCGACGAGGCGGACGGCTCCACCGACGTCGCGGGCACAGACGCTGACGAGGCCGTCGACCGCGTGACCGTCCAGATCACGTCGGACGTCGGCTCGATCCTCGGCGTGGACGACCGCGAGTACACCCTCGCGAGCGACGACGTCGTCACCCTCCCCGAGGCGAACGCCGATCCGCTGATCGAGCGCGACGCGGCGAAACCGCTCGAGTAACGGGCTGCGACGTCTCGGACGACCCGGAAACCGGTGATTCCAGAACCGACACTCCTACGGGACGGGGTTGTGATCTATCGGGTATGCTCGACGTAGGATCCGACGCGCCGTCGTTCGAACTGCCGAATCAACACGGCGAACCGATATCGCTCGAGTCGTTCGCCGGCCAGCCGGTGATCGTCTACTTCTACCCACGTGCGAACACCGAGGGCTGTACGGTCGAGGCTTGCGAGTTCCGTGACGCGCGACCGGAACTCGACGAAGTCGACGCCGCCGTGCTCGGCATCAGCGACGATCCGGTCCCCGACCTGGCCGACTTCTCGGACGACTACGACCTCGACTTCCACCTCCTCTCGGACGAGGACGGCAGCGTCGCCACGGCGTACGACTCCTACGGCGAGAAACAGATGTTCGGGAACACGTTCGACGGCGTCTTCCGGAACACGTACGTCGTCGACGGAGATGGACGGATCGCGGCCGCCTACGAGGGCGTCGATCCGGAGGGCCACGCGGAAGAAGTGCTGGCGGAGCTGTAGACGGAATTGGGGAATTCCCCTACCGGGTGTCGCTGGGGTTGACCGGCAGCGGGTCGACCGACGAACCTACCCTACGATCGAACCGACCAGCCAGCGGCCGGCACGGCCGACGGCGAACCCGCCGACACCGGCCGCAATGGCGAGGACGAAGGCGTACGCGCTGATGAGGAAAACGCCGGTCCACGTAACGTCCGGCGTGCTGAGTCCGAGTGCAAGCGTCGCTAGCAGACAGACGACGACGGCGAGCATGGCTGCGACGACCGGAGCGAGACCGACGCGCACGTCGTTACCGAGCGCGCCGTTGACGGTAGCGAGGACGATGCCGACGCCGACGATGATACCCACGATCGTTCGCAGCGTCGCCGTGGTCGGCTGCGAGAGGTCCGCGAGATCCGCGACGGCCGTTGCAACGAAGGCAAGTGCGGCGAGTATCGCGAGGACGATCGCGGCAGCGAGAGAGGCGCGGGCGATGTCGGGGCCATCAGGGATGGCACGCACGGCAGGATTCGTCCGATAGAAGATACAGTAGAATAAATCGAACTTTTTCGATTCCGGACAGTCAACTGACGCTCATCCTGCACGTCGTCGGAGGCGGGCTATTGCGTGTCCGTCCCCGGGGGAACGTTGGTTCGTCCACCTCGACCGGATCTCCGTCACGGCGTCGCGTGAGACAAAACGTACTCGTACCCGCCTACTGGAAGGTCCGACCGAGCTGGTCTTTCTCCTGTGCCGGTTCGGCGGTGTCGAACTGCTCTTCGATCTCCTCGTAGCGCTCTTTGGTCTCGGGCGTGACGCTCGGAGAGACCTCTTCGAGCGCGTGCTCGAAGTGATCCTTCGAGATGCGAACGTTGCCGAGGGTGTCGGCCATCTCCTCGGGATCGACCGAGTTGATGAACTCGCGAGTGGCTGCCATCGAGGCTTCTCGCGCGACGGCCTCGATGTCCGCGCCGACGTAGCCCTGGGTCTCGGCCGCGAGCCAGTCCAGGTCGATCGCGTCGGCGAGCGGCTTGTCCCGGGTGTGGACCTCGAAGATCTTCCGACGGGCTGCCTCGTCGGGGACCGGCACGTGGACGTGACGGTCCAGCCGACCGGGGCGCAGCAGCGCCGGGTCGATCAGATCGGGCCGGTTCGTCGTCGCGATGACGACGACGTCTTCCAGTTCTTCGAGCCCGTCGAGTTCGGTCAGCAGCTGGCTGACCATCCGCTCGGAGACGCCGGAGTCGCCGGTGGTCCGGCCGCGTTCGCCCGCGATCGAGTCGATCTCGTCGAAGAAGATCACGGTCGGGGCGTTCGCGCGCGCCTTCTCGAAGACCTCGCGGATGCCCTTCTCCGACTCACCGACGAACTTGTTCAACAGCTCCGGACCCTTGACGGAGATGAAGTTCGACTGGGACTCGTTGGCGACGGCTTTCGCGAGCAGCGTCTTGCCGGTCCCCGGCGGTCCGTACATGAGGACGCCCTTCGGTGCCTGCATGTCCATCTCGGCGAAGACCTCCGGGTAGTCGAGCGGCCACTGGATCGTCTCCCGCAAGCGCTCTTCGGTTGCTTCGAGCCCACCGACGGAATCCCAGGTGACGTCGGGCACCTCGACGAAGACCTCGCGGAGCGCCGAGGGCTGGATGCCCTTGAGCGCCTCCTTGAAATCGGTCTCGGAGACCTGCAGCGACTCGAGGACGTCCGCGTCGATCTCCTCTTCTTCCAGGTCGAGTTCGGGGCGAATGCGTCGCAGGGCGTTCATCGCCGCCTCACGGGCGAGCGTCGCCAGGTCGGCGCCGACGAAGCCGTGTGTGTTCTCCGCGTACTGATCGAGGTCGATCGAATCGACGAGAGGCATGCCGCGCGTGTGGACCTGCAAGATCTCGGTTCGGCCTTCCTTGTCCGGGACGCCGATCTCGATCTCGCGGTCGAAGCGGCCACCGCGTCGAAGTGCGGGATCAATGGCGTCGACGCGATTCGTCGCCGCGATGACGGTGACCCGGCCGCGCTCTTCGAGGCCGTCCATCAACGAGAGGAGCTGGGCGACGACGCGACGTTCGACGTCGCCGCTGGTCTCCTCGCGCTTGGAGGCGATCGAATCGATCTCGTCGATGAAGACGATCGCGGGCGCGTTCTCCTCGGCTTCCTCGAACACTTCGCGCAGTTGCTCTTCGGACTCGCCGTAATACTTCGACATGATCTCCGGCCCGGAGATGGTCTCGAAGTGGGCGTCGATCTCGTTTGCGACGGCCTTCGCCATCAGCGTCTTCCCCGTGCCCGGCGGGCCGTGCAGCAAGACACCTTTCGGCGGTTCGATGCCGAGTTGCTGGAACAGCTCGGGGTGGCGCATCGGCAGTTCGATCATCTCACGCACCTGGTCGAGTTCGTCCTCCAGGCCGCCGATGTCCTCGTACGTGACGTTCGGAACGCCCTCCGTGCCGCCGCCGGGGCTGGAGATCTGTTCGGCCGGTTTCTCCGCGATCTGGATCGACGTCGAGTCGGTGATGACGACGGTCCCGGTGGGCGACGTGTCGGCGATCTTCAGCGGAACGGACTGTCCGGAGCCGGCCATGGGTCCGAACGAGAAGGAAAACGGTACCGTCTGTCCCTCCGTAACGGCCTGTCCGGAAAGCTTGTCGCGCACGAGCGGTCCGATGTCGCCACGAATACGCAGGTTCTGCGGGAGCGCGACGGTGACGGTGGTCGCCGGCTTGACGTCAGCCGCCTCGACCGAGATCCGATCGTCGATCCCCACGCCCGCCTCCTGTCGAAGGCGACCGTCGATACGAATGATTCCCTTCCCTTCGTCCTCGGGATAACCCGGCCACACGCGTGCGACCGATCGGCCGTCGCTGTTACCCTGGATCAGGATGTAATCGCCATTCTCGAGCCCGATCTCGCGCATCGAGGCGCGATCGATCGCGGCGAGTCCGCGGCCGGCGTCCTTCTGTTTCAGCGGTTTGACGGTAAGCTTCATCGGGTACCCTCCAGTTCGATGCTGAGCACGCCGTTTTTCATAAACGTGTGCGCTACCGACCCGTCCGCCGGGAGGTCGATCTCGTACTGGTCGTCGTCTACGACGACGATCGCCGTCCCGTCGACGACGTCGAGCGTCGGTTCTGCGGACGCATCCGCGAGATCCGCGACGACGAGTCGGTCGTCGTACTCGTAGGTCCGCACCATTACCGGTGATTCGCCGGTACGCTGGGTGAGTGTCATGTGTTACTAACCCCAGGTAAGGGACACTAGTATATATAACTTTCCCCATCGACCCCGTTACATCCCCCGAATCGATCAAAGGTGACTGTTCGCGGTTCACACTGCGCTGGCAGTGAACATCCAGGCAGCGGGACCGTCACCGGTGGGGAGACTATCGGGTCACGATCAGTTCCGTCACGATCGGTCCAGACACCGGGATGAAACCACGACGGGCAGCGCTCGGACGCCACGATGGCGTCGGCGACGACCCCCTGGATCGGGGGCCGGTCTCCGTGGTCCGAAAACGGATACCGGCGCTTAAGAGACCGGTCGTCGTACAGGACGTATGGAGACCGTCACGCACCAGGGGAGACGAACTGCCTATCGCCGGGTCGATCGACGCGATGGGGAGGGATCCGCACCCGGATGTTGCTTCGTCCACGGGAGTGGCGCGACGGGTCGTGTCTGGAACGCACAACTCCCCCTGGCAACCGAGTTTCCGATCACGACGCTCGACCTGAGTGGCCACGGCGAATCGGACGACGTCGACGCCACGGCCGGGTACCAGACGCTTTCGGCGTACGCGGACGACGTTCTCGCCGTCCTCGAGGAGACCGACGACCGCGTCCTCGTCGGCAACTCCCTCGGTGGTGCCGTCGTCCAGCACCTCCTCCTCGAACGCGACCCCGACGTCGACGCGGCCGTCCTCACCGGGACGGGCGCTCGCCTCGGTGTCCTGGCGGACCTGCTAGAGTGGCTGGAAGACGATTTCGAACGGGCGATCCAGTTCCTCCACGAGCCCGGCAAGCTCTTTCTCGATCCCGATCGGACGACGCGCGAACGGTCGATCGAAACCATGCGCGAGACGGGGTCGGCCGTCACCCACCGCGATTTTCTCACCTGTCACAGATTCGACGTCCGCGATCGACTGGACGAGATTACCGTCCCCACCCTGGCCCTCTACGGGAGCGACGACCAGCTCACGCCCCCGTGGTTCCACGAGTACCTCGCCGACTCGATACCCAACGCGTCGCTCGTCGAGATCGAAGACGCGGCCCACCTGTCGATGGTCGAACGCGCGGACGCGTTCAACGACGCACTGGCGTCGTTCGTCGAGACCGCGGTCTCGCCGCGGTCGTGACTCTGGCGGAACCGTCAGTACAGTTCGTCGAGATCCGCTTCCTCGTGACTGTGTTCGTCGGCGGGAAACGCTCCCGACTCGACGGCGTCGACGTATTCGGTGACGGCCGACGACATCTCGGCCCTGACGTCGCCGAACTGCGCCGCGAACGACGGGGACCACTCGCTGATCCCGACGGCGTCGTGGAAGACGAGTACCTGCCCATCGCACTCGGGTCCGGCCCCGATCCCGATCGTCGGGATCTCGATCGCGTTCGTGACGTCCCGCGCGACGTTCGACGGGACGTGTTCCAGAACGAGCGCGAACGCGCCGGCGTCCTCGTGCTCACGGGCCAGTTCGAGGATCCGCTCTGCGCTCTCCTGATCGGTTCCCTGGCGCGGGAACCCGCCGTACTGGTTGACGTGCTGGGGTGTCAGTCCGAGGTGGGCCATCACCGGGATCCCCAGTTCGACGAGGCGCCGGGTGATGTCGACGGTGTGTGGACCGCTCTCGAGTTTGACTCCGTCCGCACCCTCTTCCTGTAGCATTCGCCCGGCGTTCTCGATCGCCGATTGCTCGTCCGTCCCGAACGAGAGGAACGGCATGTCGGCGACGACCATCGCGTCCTCTGTCGCTCTGGTGACCGCGCCGACGTGGTGGGCGATCGCGTCGACGTCGACCGGGAGCGTCGTCTCGTATCCGAGCGCCGCGTTCGCCACGCTGTCTCCGACGAGGATCACGTCGACGCCGGCCTCGTCGACGATCTCCGCCGCCGGAGCGTCGTAGGCCGTCAGCATGGTGATCGGTTCGGACCCCGCCTTGGCTCGCAGGTCGCGGACGGTCGTCATAGTGGATTCCTTCGGCTCGATGGGGTAAATTCCACCGGTTGGCGTCCCACCGTGCCGCGATCGGAGCGGACGACGCCGTACGTGCTACCCCTAAGACGCGCGAATGATCCAACGCGAGGCACGATGAGGAACGCGGCGCCGTACGATGCGCTGGCGACCCACTCCGGGTGCGTGACGTCGACTTTAAGGTACCGGCAGCGAGAGTTCCGGTGTGCCAGAACCCGTCGAAACGAGTTCGCCCGAGGGCCTCGACTACGGCTGGGTGATGCAGGTGACGTTCGTCCTGACGATCGTCGTCGGCGCACCGACGGTCGCCGTCCTCTCGATCCCTGCAGACCTGCCCACCTGGGGTACCCGCGCCGAGTTCGCCATTCGCGTGGGAGCCGTCGTCTGGCTGGTCACCGGCCTCGCCGTCTTCGCGTACGCGAAACGGCAGGAAAACGACGTGACGAACTGACGTTCCGAGTCGCCGCCGGCTAGCCGCCGAGTCGGACCGCAGGCGGGACGGATCGAATCCTGACCGGTCTTCCTACTCGGTGTCGAGGACGTCCTCGACGTACTGGAACGACACGCCGGCGCGTTCGGCGGTCGTCGCGTCACTCCCCGAATCGCCCACGAACAGGACGTTCTCGTGAGAGACGGGAAGCGCATCGATCGCCGTGAGCAACGGTTCCGGATCGGGTTTCATCGCCGGAACGGAATCCCGACCGATCACGCGTTCGACCGACTCGAGCAGCCCGTGGCGTTCCAGCGCGATCCGGCAGGCGCTCTCGCAGTTGAGCGAGCAGATCCCGACCGGGATAGACCGGTCGACGACGTGATCGGAAAGCGGGAGGCGATCGGCGGTCTCCGCGCCGTCGCACTCGTGGGCTGCGATGACGGACTCGACGTCCTCGCGGCGATCGATCCGGGCAGCCCCGGTCAACAGCGTCCAGGCGTCCTCGGCCGGCGGTTCGACGCCGGCCTCGCGATAAATCGCCCGAACTTCGCGGGCCACCGCGTTCCAGTCGACGTCCAGGCGGACCAGCGTTCCGTCCAGATCGTAGACGACCGCGTCGTACTCGGTCACGGGTTGGCGGAGACGGCGGTCGAAGAAAGTCGTATCGGTGGGCGGGGTGCGGGCGAATTTCCTGGGGGACTCGACGACGGAGAAACGGGCCGCCGAACGCGACGGGGTGTCGGCCCGATCCAGGACGGCGCCGCCGTCAGTCGAGCAGGTGGCGCGCGATGACGGTCTTCTGGATCTCCGTCGTCCCTTCGTAGATCTCGGTGATCTTCGCGTCGCGGTAGAGGCGTTCGACCTCGCCTTCGGTGACGTAGCCGTAGCCGCCGTGGAGCTGGACGGCGTCGTTCGTCACGTCCATCGCCGCCTCGCTGGCGACGTACTTCGCCATGCTCGCGGCCATCGGCGCGTCGTCCGCGCCCGCAGCGCGCTCACGGGCCGCGTGACGGGTGAGCCGTCGTGCCGACTCCGTCCGGGCCGCCATCTCCGCGAGTGTGTGTCGGACCGACTGGATGTCGGCGATCGGTCCGCCGAACTGCTCGCGCTCCTGGCTGTAGTCGATCGCCTCCTCCAGGGCGTGGTCGGCCAGTCCCACCGCCTGCGAGGCGATGGCGACGCGTCCGCCGGTGAGAATCTCGAACGCAGCGGAGAGACCACGTCCCTCCTCAGTCAGTCGGTTTTCGGCCGGAATGCGTACGCCGTGGAACGTGAGCGACGTCGTGTCGCTCGCCCGGAGTCCCAGTTTGTCCTCCGTCTCCCCGACCGTGAGTCCGTCGACGTCCTTCGGGACGAGAAACTGCGTGACGGAGTCGGGGTCGTCGCGGTCGGTCTTCGCGAAGAGGATGATCACACCCGAGCGGACGCCGTTCGTGATCCACTGCTTCTCGCCGTCGATGACGTACTCGTCGCCCTCCCGCCGGGCCTCGGTGGTCATGGCGGCGGGGTTCGATCCCGCGTGCGGTTCCGAGAGCGCGAACGCGCCGACTGGTCGCCCGTCGGCCATCTCCGGGAGCCAGCGTTCCTGCTGGGACGGGGAGCCAAAGCTCCGGATGCACGACGTCGCGAGCCCGTGGACGGACAGCGCCGTGGCGACCGCGAGCGACCCGTACGCGACCGACTCGTAGACGACGCTCGCCGTCACCGGATCCGCGTCGTATCCGCCGTACTTCTCGGGGACGGTCAGGCCGGTCAGGTCGAGCTCCGCGAGGCCGTCCCAGACGTCCTCCGGGAACGACTGCGTTTCGTCGGCCTCGCGCGCCGTCGGGCGGATCTCCTCGCGCGCGAAATCGCGAACGACGTCCCGAATCGCGCGCTGTTCGTCCGTGAGCGTCATACGCCTCACTTGGTGGACCCGGATGAAAAGAACCGCGAAAGCACGCGAGGCGAACGGACCGACCCGCAGACTGGCTCGAACCTCGGGAGCACAGAGCACCACTGGAGACGAGACGCGACCGTCACGGTCGAAGCCGCTCACTCGCGCAACAGGGCGAACTCGTTCATCGCCGCGATCGTCCGCAGAACGTCGACGCTCTTTCCGCGGTCGAAGACGAGTTCGTCGGTCGCGAGTGCGTGTTCGAGAACCGCCTGGGAGGCGTGTTCCGGCGCCGCAGCGATGCCCGCGTCGGTCTCGGCCACCCACTCCATCACCCGCAGGTCGCTCTTCGAATCGCCCATGACGAGCGCGAACGGATCCGCCACGTCGAGGACGTCGAACGCCCGTTCGACACCCGCCACCTTGGTGAGTTCCCGGCTACCGATCTCGGCGGCGTCGGCCTCGTAGTACGCGACGTCGATGCGCTCCAGTACGTCCGTATAGGCGTCGGATCGGCCGTTCGCGTCGGTCCCCGGATAGACACCGTCGCGTTCGAGCACACGTCGGATCTCGGGATCGGCGTCCGCGTAGAACGCCCGCGTCAGCGAACGGTGATCGACGCGTCCGGGCTCGATCGACGCGTCAGATCCAGCCGCCGACAGGTGTTCGTCGACGGCGTCGGCGAGCAGGTCGAGCAGGTAGACGAGCGCGTCGTCGATCAATTCGCGAGCGGCGGGCGAGCCGATCTCGTAGTTGGGCTTTACCGTGACGTTGAACTCGTTACCCTGCAGGTGACAGCCGCGACGCAGGTCCGCGGGCGCCTCGGTCAGGACGCGACCACGGACGTCCTCGAAGATCGAACGGATGGATTCAGCCAGGTCGTCGTACAGCAACTGCTTCGTCTCGGCGCCGTGTCCCGGCGCGAAGACGCCGGTCCCCGCCTCGTACACGATCGCGAGATCGCCCGAGTGGACGAGTTCGCTGCCGAGTCCCTGAATCGCGAATCCCTTGACGTTCTCGAGCGTCTGCCCGGTGCAGATCACGACGGGGACGCCCGCCTCGTGAAACTCGGTGATTGCGTGGAGGGTCTCGAGCGGAATCTCGTTGTCCGTCCCTCCGGCCGAGCGAAGCGTCTCGTCGACGTCCAGAACGAGGACCGTGACGGGCCGCCCGTGCGACGAGTACAGATCGAGCGCGGTGAACGCCTGATCGCGGGTCGCGCGCGAGGCCACGCCGGCGAGCGTCTCACCGGCGTCGAAGGCCGATCGGATTCGGTCCTTCCGTCGCTCGAGTTCGGCGTCCGCCCGCTCCCAGAACTCCAGAACGACCCGAGAGTCCACCGGTGGAAGGAGGTCGACGAACTCCTGATACGCCCGCAGCGCGTCCGTGTCGTAGGACTCGTACAGTTCGTAGAGCGTGTCGTGAGTGACCATGCCACATCGCCACCGGACGGCGGGAAAAGGGTTTGCGTGGGAGACCGGCAGCCGAACGCCGATCGACGTCTCAGACCGAGTCGGCGGCGATCTCGCGCAGGTCACCCGCACGCGTCCGCGCCCTGGAGACGATCTCCGGACGCGCCTCGAACGCGACGTGAACGTCCGTATCGCCGTAGGTGACGTCTTCGACGTGGGCGTTGTCGTGGATCCACGAGACGACGCTCATCGTCTCGTCGGTCATCGGAAGGACGAGGCGCTCGCGTTCCCAGTCGGGGAGGTCCGCGTCGATACGCGCTAACAGCCGGTCGACGTGTTCGCCCTCGCGAGCACTCACCGCGACCGGGTTCGGCGCGAGTCCGGAGAGGGCGTCGCGCTTCTCGGCGAGATCGTCCTCACTCACCCGATCGATCTTGTTGAAGACCGTCACGATCGGCGCCTCGTTTCGCTCGTAGAGCGTGTCGTGGCTGGTCACGAGTTTCTCGTGGATCGAGTCGATCGGTTCGCTGACGTCGACGACGAGTAACACCAGGTCGGCCCGGTAGACCGAATCCAGCGTCGACTTGAACGACTCGACGAGCCAGTGTGGGAGATCGGAGATGAACCCGACGGTGTCCGTGACCAGCACGTCGCGCGGCTCGATGTCGGCACGGCGCGTCGTCGTTCCCAGCGTCGTGAAGAGGCGGTCTTCGGACCGGGCGGTCGCGTCGAGATCCGGGTGGAGGTCCTCGTTCTCGTCGACGGCCACGTCGCTCGCCAGCCGTCGGAGTAGCGTCGATTTGCCGGCGTTCGTATAGCCCGCCAGCGCGACCAGGTCGAACCCCGAATCCCGGCGGCGCTCGCGCCGTTGCTCTTCGGTCCGTTCGATCGAGTCGAGCTCGTCCCGGATTCGACTGATCTGGGCCTTGATGTCCTCCTCCCGGCTCTCGTCGTACTCGCCGAGTCCCATGAATCCGGGGTGTTCGTCGCGTCGGGCGAGGCTCGCCTTCGCTTCCGCACGCGGCAACTCGTAGCGCAATTGCGCCAGTTCGACCTGGAGTTGGGCCGTACGCGTCTGGGCGCGCTGGCCGAAGATCTCGAGGATGAGCGTGAATCGATCGATCACCTCGACGCCCTCGGGTAGGCGGCGGCCGAGGTTGTACGTCTGGTACGGGCCGAGTCGGTTGTCGAAGACGACGGTCGCCGCGCTCGTCTCTGCGACGAGGGCTGCGAGTTCGTCGACTTTTCCCTCGCCAAATTGTAACGCGGGATCCGCGCTTCGCGTCTGTGTACACTCGCCCACGACGGTGTAGCCGGCGGCCGACGCGAGGTCGGTGATCTCACTCGTGTCCGGGACGCCCGAGTCGACGCGTTTGGCGACGACGGCGTTCATCGACGGCGCCACCCCGATCTCGACAGTCTCACACCCGCCGGTCGTCGCGTGGGATAGCGAGCACCACCTGCTCGTCCGCCGACGGGGCGAGCGCTCGCCGTTCGATCGCCGGACACGCGAGGGCTCGCCGCTCGTCGTCCCGCCGGGTCGAGATCAGCGATGGTAGTCCGTCACCCCCATTCGTGTTCGGTGAGCCATGGCGCAATCTACGCACTCAACCGTCTTGAATCCCGTGGCGAGTGAACCGAGTACGCCCGGCAGCCGAAGGCGTCCCGATCCGGTTCGAACCGATCTATCGCGTGTTCAGGTCGTCCTTGTCCTTGACCACCTGCGTCTCGGCCTCGCCGCTCGTGTGTTCGTTGACGAGGTCGTAGAAGTCGTTCTGGAGGCCGGCCGGAAACGTGACGACGCCGATCCAGGAGCCGTCAGCCTGCCACTCTTCGCGCTCTAAATCGCCGTACTGGCGTACTTTCGCCTGCGTGCTGCCGGCGTACTCCGCCGGGAGTGACACCGCGATCGTCACCTCCTCGAACCGGATCGGAATGACCGGCCGAAGCGCGTCGAGCGCGTCGTCGACCTGTTCTTCGACCGGTTCCATCGGGTCGA
This sequence comes from Halovivax cerinus, assembly GCF_024498195.1. Classification (NCBI taxonomy): domain Archaea; kingdom Methanobacteriati; phylum Methanobacteriota; class Halobacteria; order Halobacteriales; family Natrialbaceae; genus Halovivax; species Halovivax cerinus. Next base: position 2,722,763 of record NZ_CP101824.1, on the reverse strand, counting down.
CCTGGAATCCCGCCTCCTCCAGGGCGCTCTCGATACGGTCTGGTGGGTGCGGGGCGTCGTCCATCTGCGGGTTCACCGCGTTGCGCGCGATGCGCGTTATCAGATTCTTTCGCTTCTGTTCTTGCATCTCCCGGCGCTGTTCGGCCGTGATCTGGATCTCGCCGCGGTCGATCACCTCGGGGATGATCTCGAGCGGGTCGGTCGTCCCGAAGACGTCCTCCAGTGCCGTCTCCGCCGGCCGATCGCCCCGGGAGGCGTTCTCGAAGACGTCCTCCGCAGCGATGACGTCCTCCAGGTCACCGTCGAACTCGCCGCGCTTGATGGCGAGCGCTGCGTCCGGATCGACCAGGACCTCGAAGCGCTCCCCGTGTGACTCGAGTTGCGCCGTCACCGCCTCGTCGAGTGATATCATACCGGTAAATTTCCCGGGCGATTACAAGAGTGTTTCCCGACGCGTCCGACCCGATCCGACGGTCGCTCTCGGTTCCCGGCGCACGCCGACCGAAACGCCGGAACCGTCCATCGGACGGACTGACGAGTGGACGCGGACGGGCTGACGAGTGGACGCGGACGGGCTGGCCGAACGACGCGGTCGCTCGGCGGAGGGGGCGAACGAAGGACGTCGCGATTACTCCTCGTCGTCGTCTTCCGGTTCGTCTTCGCCCAGAAGGTCCGCATCGTCGAGGGCGGACTCGATCCGGTCCTGGTCGAAGATTTCGAAGGACTCAGTCTCGACGTCGACGGTGGACAGTCCGACCTCCGAGGGAAGCAGCGAGCCGTCGTTGACGGAGGCCAGCGCGTCGAGCGCGAGGGTGATGCCGTCGTCGAGCGTCGCGTCGTCGTCGTAGTGTTCTTCCAGGTACTCCTGGAGTTCGGCCCGGTCGGCGCCGACCGCGAGGGCCTTCCACTCGTACGGCGTCCCGGAGGGATCGGTCTCGAAGAGGCGCGGTTCGCCGTTTTGGATGCCGCCGACGATCAGTGCGACCCCGAACGGGCGCGCGCCGCCGACCTGCGTGTACTGCTGGATGTGATCCGTGATCTCCTTCGTCAACCCCTCGACGCCGATCGGTTCGCCGTAGCGCAACTGGTTTACCTGGGCCTGGCGACGGGCGAAGTCGATCAGCTGACGGGCGTCGGCGACGTGACCGGCGCTCGCGATGCCGATGTGGTCGTCTGCCTTGTGTATCTTCTCGACGGAGGAGTCCTCTAACAGTGGCGAGGGAATCCGCTTGTCCACCGCGAGAACGACGCCGTCGCTCGTTCGGATGCCGATGCTCGCCGTACCACGTTTGACGGCCTCGCGGGCGTACTCGACCTGATAGAGTCGGCCATCAGGTGAGAAGATCGTGATGCCGCGGTCGTAGGCCTGCTGTTGGGCTTGTCCCTGCATAGTATCACGCTAAATCGAGGTCTGTCGTGTCGGTGGCGAACGGACGGCCGTTCGTGGAGGATGCAGTGCGGACGCACGTTCAGTTCCGGACACGACGTTTCTCTCGGTAAACCGTTGCCCACCGCGTCCTAAATAGTTTTCTTACCAGGGTGACGTCGCCGCGGGCGACAGACGCGAATCGACGCGCCGTCACGGCCGCCTCGTCTGGACCCGTCCCCTGTCACTGCCTCGTCAGGCCAGTTCGAGGAACGAGTCCCGCGCGGCGCGGATCGTCCCGCTGACGCCGCGAACGGAGAGTCCGATCGGCGTGTCGTCGACGCAGTCGATGCACGCCAGCGCCGCCCTCGCCGGGTCGGATTCTCCGCGGCGAACCCTGACGAGTGCCTCCCCGAATCCCGGACTGGTCCCGTCCGTCACGCGATCGGCCACGTCCGACTCACGGTCGTCGAACGCGAACGAGACGACTGTCAGGTCGACCGCGGCGCTTCCCGGATCGCCGAGGAGGTTTTGCGCGGCGTACCAGCACTCGCGCTGGAAGCTCCGCCTGGAAATCGACTCGCCGGCCGGCGTCTCCAGTCCGACGGCCAGGTATCGCCAGCGCGGCCGGAGGTGCTTCGGCAGGTGTTTCATGGGGCCGCCTCACGGTCCGAGTGGCGCTCGGCGACGAGAACCCCGACCTGGTCGTGGACGCGCTCGGCGGCCGTGACCGCGAACCCGGCGTCGGTCAGCGCGTCGACGAGGTGTCCGACCGTCGCCGGGTCGTCTACGTCCGGGCTGAAGAAGGGCTCGTCGGGGTCCGGTTCGCCGAAGAACATGACGTCACCGAGGACGAACCGGTCGGGGTCGTACGCGGCGATCCGATCGATCGCTTCGCGCTTTTCCTCGTTCGCTAGATGGTGCATCGCGAAGTTCGAAACGACGATCGTCGCCGGCCCATCGTAGGCGGGTTCCCGGAAGGTTCCGTAGTCGAACGCGACGTTCTCGATACTCTCGTCGGCTGCCTTCGCCCGTGCTTCGTCCATCATTCCCTCGCTGATGTCTCGACCGACGACGCGCTCTGCGTCCCCGGCGAGCGCCAGCGCGATGGCGCCGGTGCCGGTGCCCAGGTCGAGGACGACGTCGTCGGCTCCGGGCGCGGCGTGATCGACGACGAGGTCGGCGCACGCCCGGTACTCGGGCGTTTTCGAGTCGTCGTACGCCGGTGCGTGCTCGTCGAATCGGGCAGCGTGCTCCTCAACGGTCCGCTTCATATCGCCCCCGTTCGACCCCGGGCTCAATGAAAGACCCGGACCGAACGTGACGGTTGCGCGCCGCCAGCCGTCCCCACTCCGCCAGACCATCTCTGAGCCACGCAGCCGAGATTCCAAGTTGGTCAGCCACGGCACAGAGCTCTCGCGGGGCGCGCAGCTCCAGGTGTGACGTCGCGCCGGCGCTCACCACGTAGGGGGCGTCGTAGTACGTGACGAGTTCGTGGAGTTTCCTGAGAGACTGGATCGTACGGACGCGGCGGCCGCCGGTCCGACGGAGAACGCCGTCTAGGTCGAACTCGATCCTGACGCCGTTGTCGACGGCCGCCTTCACCAGCACGTGGTTGACGTCCCCGTCGTCGGCCATCGGTCGCGAGAGGACGTCCACGGCGACGGTCTCGACCGCGAACCGGTTGATAGACGGCGAGCCGCCCTCGACGATGACCATCGTGTGCTCGGAGCGGGCGTTTCCGACGGCCCCGCCGGCACGGTGTGGGTCCGCCGATCTGACGGTCGCACCATCCACGAGGTCGATCGAATCTCCGACGTCGACGCCGTCCAGCGCATCGACCGAGTCGGCGTTTCGAACGACGATGCCGTCGAATCCGTAGCTCTCGGCGCGGTCGGCGACCAGTTCGAGCGACGTACGCTCACGGTCGACCGTGACGGCATCGTACATACCACTCACGACGGTGGCAGTGACCTTGGGAATTACGTTCTCGACGGAATCCGATCCCGAGACGGGACGATCCCGGGGTCACCCTTGCTGTCGATAGCTGGTACCGGCCGGGCGGTCGGTCCGAGAGAGCTGTCACTACGGGGTGGCGACGCGACGAAAGAATGACGCACGCGAGCGATACTCGCGTACGGGCACTGGTGTACCCGATTCGTGGGGTGCCTGCGATCGGTCCTACGTGAGCATGCTCTGGGCGACCGTCGCGAGTTGCCCGTTGTCGGCTTCGGCGAGGCGGTCGTCACCGATCTTGAGGCGGAGTCGCGGTCGGCCGACGTCGATCGGAACCTTCTCCGTGTCGATGAGGCCCATGTCCTCGAGCTTCGTCTTCGTTCGGCTGAACGTCGCCTTCGAGGCGATCCCGACGTCCTCGCCCCACTTGCTGATGTCGTAGAGCAGCGCTTCGTTACGGGCGGCGACGAGCAGCGAGATGGTCACCTCGTCGAGGCCCTCGCCGTCACCGCGAGCCGTTTCGAGCGAGCCGAGGATGGCAGTGAAGTCCTCCTCGGCGTCCGGGCTGATCTCGTCCGAGAGGGTCTCTCGGACGCGCGTGATCGGCGGCGTCCGGAGGTTGAACGCTTCGGCATCCTCCCAGCGGTCCGCGTAGGTGTCCATCGTCGCCTGGACGAACTCGTCGTCGTCGGAGACGAGGCCACCGACGCGATCGGCCGCGTGTACGATGGCGACCACGGCGTCCTCCGTGACCAGCAGGGAGTTCTCCGGGGTCTCCTCTAGGGTACGCAGCGCGAGGGCGTCCTCGTCGATCAGGTCCGCGGCATTACTCGCGACGATGAAGTCGTCCATGACGTCTTTCAACGTCCGTTCGTCCGCGAGCATGTGCACCATCGGGAGGTCGCCGTCGTACGCGGTCGCGACGGAGACGAAGTCCTCGATCGCGTCCCACGAGGGGTTGACCATGTAGACGTCACCACTAGTTTCCGACAGTACTGTTTCGACGATATCGTCAATCTGGCGGTTCAGTAAATTCGATTCCATGCCTATTGAGAAGTAAGCGATCCGTGAGTACTTAATTTTGATGGCCCCTCTCAGGCGGTAAGTTTCATACGAGTCCCAATGAAACCGCCATCGAGGTTGAATTCTGTGATTGGTGGTGGTGTGAGAGGGAGAAATTAGGAGATAGAGCGCTTGAATGTCCGTTCATCCAGGAGTACACGTTTAATTACCTCTAAATTGAAATATCAGCCATACCGCACAATCAGGTACCTTTATATAAGTAACGGCCGAACCGTCAGTCCCCATGGGTGGTACTCTCAGTCCAGGCCACGAATGGCGAACTGCGCCCTCGACGACCGCCTTCAGCGGTCGAGACGCCGAATCGCTTCGGATAGTCGATCGACTCGTAGAGCGGCTCACCGACAGCGTTCACTCCAGAGAGTGGCCGGTGCTACGCGCCAAGCGAGTCAGTTCCTACGGCGGACCGTAACGTCACACCGTCAGACCGTACCGTCACCGAACCAATCCGCGTTCTCACACCGTCAGACCGTATCGTTACGTCTCCTCGTTCCAGTCAGACACCTGTCTGGCCAGATCGAGCGACCAGTAGAGATCGCCTCCGTAGATGACCGGCGCCGCCGATTCGGCCAGGAACGTCTCTAGGGTCTCACGATCGAGGATGAAGTCCGTTCGGTTTCCACAGAGCGAGGCGTACTCGTTGTCGGGGACGTGCGGAAAGTAATACCGGCCGGTCACTCGCGTCGAGTAACACTCGAGAGTCATGTGATATCGATCCCCTTCGAGCGGTTCGAGCACGATGGTGAGCGGCGTTCGGTGTTCGCCCTGGGTGAGTGTGTGCGTCCCGTCGCCGACGACGGCGTAATCCTTCCCCATCATGATTCGCCGTCTCGCGAGCCCCAGAGCGCGTTCGATGCTGAACCCGTGTACGAGGAGCTTCGCGAACGTCGAACCGACTTTGACCGCGTGATCGTTCAGGACCTGTGTGAACGTCACCGCACCGGCAACGCTGCCGCGCTCGATTAGCGTCCGACCCTCGTTGAACGAGCCACAGGCGTTCAGGAAGAACGTCTCGACGGAACAGTGATCGAGCGAGGATGCCGAGAAGAACCCGTCCGTACACCGAAGTCCCTCGTCCTCGCAGTGGCCGATGTAGTGGACGAAATCGGTCGACGATGCGAAGATGTCCGCGAGCTCCGAGACCGTACACCCTTCCTCGACCGTCACGTCGATGGAGAGGTCCTCCGATCGATCGCGGTAGATGTCCGCCACGTCCGCGTGTTCGCCCTCCATCGACGGATCGTTGAGGACGACGCAGATGCGCGTCCGCTCTGACGGCCGGTTCAGGTACTCCAGTCGATTGTAGTACGAGTCGGGGGCCGATTTGAACACGTCGATCGGAACGCCCTCACCCAGCCAGCCGTGGACCTTGCCCGTCCGGAGCTCCGGTTTGACGATGTCTACGGACGGGACCTGCCCGACGCCCGACCGACGCCGATTCGTCCCCCGGTAGAAGTCATCGAGCGATCGCTCGACGAGTTCTCTGCCCTCGAGTTCCGTCGTCCGGGGCAGATAGCACAGACTCATCCGGTCTAGCAAGAACGGGAGTACCTCGAACAGGTCGGGCTCCGGCGTGACGTACATCGCCAGATGCCACTCGGGGAGTCGATGTTCGATCGCCTCGTATGGAATCGCGAGATAGGCTGCCAGGCGCTCCTGGGGCGAGGCGCCGTACAGTTCCGTCGGTTCGAGGTCGAGGACGTCGAGCAATCGAGCCTCGGCCAGTTTCGTCCCGTAGGGCCCGGCGTTTCGAACGAGGCAATCGAGAAAGAACACCTTTCGCAACAGCCGCTCGACCTCGTGTTCGAACGCCGGGAACGACGCGAACGATGCTTCGACACCCTCAGCGGGGATACGCAACTGCGGCGTATCGACAGGTGCCGTCTCGACGGTCGCCTGGAGGTAGTACGAAAGCGGTGCGAGCACGAACAGCCACTCGTACGACGGCGGGACGGTGAGTTCGATCCCAGTCTCCGGCCGCCGTGACCGTATCTGGTCCGGAACGTCCAGGCGTGGACCCCTCCTCAACAGCGGCGGGTGGCCACGCAGCGTCGGGTACGAGCGATCGGGGCTCGACGTCTTGTGCGACGTCGACAGATAGGTGAGGGCCGACGCCAGGCCGTCCGGCGAGTCCGGGACGGTGATCGTGCCGATGGGAAACTCCTGTCGACTCCGAAATCCACACAGGAGACGACGACGATCCGGAAACGAGATGACGATGGACTCGTAGTCGTCGGTCTGATCGATGCGGAGGCGGCCGGTCGCTCTGACGTAGGTCTTGATCTCCGTGTCGACGTCGATCACGTACTCACCAGGGGGCAGTGACAGCGGTTCGCCGTTCGGGATGAGTTCGTGCTGTGTCCCCGTCCCCATCGCGTGTGCGTAAACGACCGCGTGGGGGAAGCGTAGCTCCGTCGCCGTCATCGAGAGTACGTCGTCGACGGGGCGACAGATGTCCGCGTCGGATCGGTCGACGTCTCGCAGATCGCCGGAGACGAGCAGTTCGGCGTTATCCGAATCCACGACGCGAAGGTGGTCACCCCCCACCTCCCACTCGATCATTCGAGTTATGGAATGCGCGTAGTCATAATTAGTTGTATCGGACGAAGTTCACACAGATAACACGTAAATCCAAATCGACTGATGGGTTTCGTACGACGGTCAGCGATGGAATTCTCTGGGTGATCGGCGTCCGAGGCTCCCCGAGTGCTCGACGTCCGACCCATCACGGCCGGATTCCGCGCACCCGGTTCGATGATGGAGAAAGGTACACTTATGGCCCGGCCCGGCCCGATATCGCGTATGGACCACGATGCAGTCAGGGCCGTCGATCCGGCCGTCGCCGACGCGCTAGAGGCAGAAGTCGACCGACAGCGAACGTCGCTACAGATGATCGCGAGCGAGAACCACGTGAGCGAAGCGGTACTGAGTGCGCAGGGGAGCGCCCTGACGAACAAGTACGCCGAAGGGTACCCCGAAGCGCGCTACTACGGCGGCTGCGAACACGCCGACACGGTCGAGAGTCTCGCTATCGAGCGCGCGAAAGAACTCTTCGGCGCGGAACACGTCAACGTACAGCCCCACTCCGGTACGCAGGCCAATCAGGCGGTCTACTACGCGATGCTCGAACCCGGCGACAAGATCCTCTCGCTCGATCTCAACCACGGCGGGCACCTGAGCCACGGCCACCCCGCGAACTTCACCGGCCAGCTCTACGAGGTCGAACAGTACGAGGTCGACGCGGGGACGGGCTACATCGATTACGACGGCCTCGCCGAGCAGGCCGAAGCGTTCGCACCCGACATCATCGTCTCGGGGTACTCCGCGTACCCGCGTGAGGTCGAGTGGGAGACGATCCAGTCCGTCGCCGACGACGTCGGCGCGCTCCACCTCGCCGACATCGCACACATCACGGGACTCGTCGCCGCCGGCGTCCACCCGTCACCCGTCGGCGTCGCCGACTTCGTCACCGGCAGTACGCACAAGACGATCCGGGCCGGCCGCGGCGGGATCGTGATGACCGACGAGGCATATGCCGACGACGTCGATTCGGCCGTCTTCCCCGGTGGCCAGGGCGGGCCCCTCATGCACAACATCGCCGGCAAAGCCGTCGGCTTCGCCGAGGCGCTCGAACCGGCGTTCGAAGACTACGCCGAACAGACCGTCGAGAACGCACAGGTGCTCGGGGAGACGCTCGTCGATCACGGCTTCTCGCTCGTCTCCGGCGGTACCGACAATCACCTCGTGCTCGTCGACCTGCGGGAGTCACACCCGGATACGTCGGGTGGGGACGCCGAAGACGCCCTGGAGGCGGCCGACATCGTCCTCAACGCCAACACCGTCCCCGGCGAGACGCGCAGTCCGTTCGACCCGAGCGGCATCCGCGCCGGAACGCCGGCGCTGACGACGCGCGGCTTCGATGTGAACGAAGTTCAACAGGTTGGCGATCTCATCGCGCGCGTGATCGACGCCCCCGACGACGAGGCCGTTCGCGCGTCGGTCCGCGACGAGGTCGCCACCCTCTGTGAGGCGAACCCTCTGTACGAGTGACCGTTCCCGGTCAGACGGATGACGACGAACCGACGAGACACCGGTTCTACCGAGTGAGTGTCCCCGGCGACGGTTCGTCGTCGAACCCCGACGGACGCCGACCGCGTTCGTTCGGGACGAAAGTAGTGGTCACGGTGCTACTCGGCGTCGGTCGACGACGCCTCGTCACCCGGTCGCGGATCGGCGTCACTCGCGGCGGATGACCGTTCGAGGGCCTCTAGGAGCCGATCCGTCGTCACCCGGAGGTCCACGTCGGCATCGTCGTCGAGCGAGACGAGGACACCCGTCGTCTCCGAGACGGCGATGTGGACCTCGATCGCTCCGTCGTAGACCCGGTAGGTGCTCTGGAGATCGTCGTGAGCGAACAGCGACTCCTGCGTCGGGTGGTCCATCGCCTCCAGGCGGAGATTTCGAAACACTCGACCGTGATCAGCCTCGTCGTACAGCGAGGCGACGTCGTCGCGCATGTACCGGACGTCGAGACCCTCCTCGTCGTAGCCGGCGACGCTCCGAAGAGCGTCCCCGAAGTGTTCGGCGACGTGGGAGTGCAACGCGTCCATCGACGGATCGACCATGCAGTGGAATTCGAACCGACCACCGTAAAACTATATCAAACCGACAGTTATTGTCGAAATCAGACACTATCGGCGACAAGCGGTCCGCGGCGACGCTGACGGTGTACCCGGAGCCAGGGGCAAAGCCGAGCCTTCTTTACGATCCGCTTCGGGGATTCGAGTATGGCCGAACATATCGACGGGAACGCAGTTGCAGCTGACATTCGCGGCGAGCTCGAAGGCGCCATCGAGACGCTGGCCGACGCCGGTGCGAGACCCGGTCTGGCAACGGTTCTGATGGGTGACGACCCCGCGAGCCAGACCTACGTGAACATGAAACAGCGCGACTGCGAGGAGGTCGGCATCGAGGGCCACCACGTCGACGTGGACGGCGACGCCGACCCGGAGACGCTCTACGAGACGATCGACTCGTTGAACGCCGACGAGAACGTCCACGGCTACCTCGTGCAGGATCCCGTCCCGGACCACGTCGACTACCGCGAAGTGATCCGTCGGATCGCGCCCGAGAAGGACGTCGACGGCTTCCACCCGGAGAACGTCGGTCGGCTCGTCGCCGGGGACGCCCGGTACCGCCCCTGTACGCCTCACGGCGTCCAGAAACTGCTCGAGGCGTACGACGTCGACACCGAGGGTGCCGACGTGACGATCGTCGGCCGGTCGCGCATCGTGGGCAAGCCGCTCGCGAACCTGCTCATGCAGAAGGCCGACGACGGCAACGCGACGGTGACCGTGACCCACTCGCGGACCGAGGACCTCGCTGCGAAGACGCGCCAGGCCGATATTCTCGTGGCGGCGGTCGGCGTCCCCGCCATGATCGACGCCTCGATGGTGAGCGAGGGAACCGTCGTGATCGACGTCGGAATCAACCGCGTGGACGCGGACACCGAGAAGGGATACGAGCTCGTCGGTGACGTCGACTTCGACGCCGTCGAACCGAAGGCGAGCAAGATCACACCCGTCCCCGGCGGCGTCGGCCCGATGACGCGTGCGATGTTGCTGTACAACACGGTCAAGGCAGCAGGCATTCAGGAAGGGGTCGAAGTCGACCTTCCGTAGCGGTCTTCCGTAAAGGCGGCCAGCATTTTTCCATAGCCCGCCCTCGGTCGAACGCACGCCCGTCCGGACGACGTCTCTCTGCGACCTGTGTCAGGTTCGCCATCGTGGCACTGCCGCGAGACACAGCTATTTCCCGTCGAAGGGCCACTAGTCACCTATGAGCGACGAATCCATTCCCGTGAGTGCGGAGCGACCCGATAGTCCGATGCGAACCACCGGGACCGACCACGTCACGATCTGGGGGTCGAACGCCGAGGACACGATCGCGTTCTACCGCGACGTACTCGGGATGCGACTCGTGCTTCGCCAGCCGAACCTCGACGACCCGTCCCAGACCCACCTGTTCTTCGACACCGGCGACGGCCGCATCGTGACGTTCTTCGTCGGCGATCGGCCGTCGAACCCGAACCCACAGCGCGGCGGCGTCGGCTCCGTCCACCACCTCGCTTTTCGTTTCGCCCCCGACCGGTTCGAGGAGGTCATGGAGGCACTCGACGAGAAGGGTCGGGGCTACAACGTCTTCGACCGCGGAATCTTCCAGTCGCTGTACACGCACGACCAGGACGGACTCGTGATCGAACTCACGACGGACAAGTACGACATCCCCGACGACCGCCGCGCGGAGGTACTCGCCACGACCCAGCGCATCCGCGAGGATGACGGCGCCGAGTACGCGAAGGACGAGCACCTGAAAGCGGCGCTCGACGAACTCGGGATCGACGCCGAACCGCACGACCTGCCCGACGCGGCGAGCGGCGTCGGCGGGATCGATTGATCGGCGTCGGCGGCGTACTCACTCCAGGTACTCCAGGTCGTCCAGGTCGGCGACGATCGCGTCGGGATCGCACTCGCTCTCTCCACGGATCGCGTCGCCGAGCGACCCCGCCGCCGTGAGGATGGTTTCTGCCGTCTCGGGACGCACGTCGCCATCGAGCTGGTCGAGTCGCGTGGCGTGATCGGTGAGCGTCTCGAGTGCGGTCGCCATCTCCGGTTCGAGCCGACGGTCGTCGCACCAGTCACCGATCGCTCGACGGTACTCCGTCACCGCGCGCGAGACGGCGAGCCCGCGTGCCGAACGCACGGAGCCGGGTACGTCAGAGACCGGGGGTCGGGTTCCTTCGTCCGCGTCCCGGAGCAAGGCGAGCGTGTACAGTCGTTCGTCGTCGGCGAGCGCCCGCCGGCCAGCGAGTAGGCCATCAACGTACCGGAGTTCGAGTGCAGCGACGAACGTCTCGTCGAGAGGACGGAGGTCGCCTCCGGAGATGAACCCGCGGCGGGCGACGTACTCGCGACACAGTTCCGTCGCGTGCGCTGTCAGGTCGGTCAGGGGTCGGTCGTCTATTTCGGCACGGACGGGAGTGAGATCGAGTGATACTGGGGCGTCGGTGTGTCGTCGACGGTCGCCCGAACCGACGCTGCGGAGACTGCCGCAGCCTGGACACGCGACGGCCCCCGTCTCGAAGTACGACCAGCGCGTCCCGCACTCGGTGCACTCGCGCTCACCCCGGACCTTCATACCCGGAACCGACGCTCGCCGCGGCCAAAGACCCATCGACACCGGTCGAGGCAAACGCTTACATCGATCCGGCAAGAAGCGGACAGCGATGCCACGGAGTACTCGCGCTCCTGATCGAGAAATTCTCCGGTGATGGGACAGCCGTTCGAACGGTCTGCCGACAGTCCGAAGCCGACGGTAGACGGGACGTCGTCCGGGTACGCGTCGACGGACACGAACTCCGACTCACCGAATCGGCAGCGAGGGACCTCCGGCGGGCCCTGGACGAGGCGCTCGCGACCGAGCGCGTCCTGGGACGAACGATCGGAACCCGACGCCCCGACGGGCGATACGTCGTCGAACGTCGCGGAGTCACCTCGACCGGCAACCGGAAGGTGTTCGACTCGTTCGACGAACTGAGAGACCGCTACGAGTCGCTCCCGGCCACCTTCACGGCGGCCGACCTCGAACGGCCGGGACTGACGGGGAGCCGACGACACGCGGTCCTCTGGCACCTCGTCGAACACCCGGCGTTCGACTGCGACCTCGAACGCAAACAACCGCTCACGGCGAAGAAGCGCACGGGGTGACCAGTAACGCCGACGAACCCGGGACGAATGCGCAACACGCGGACGACGCCGGGCAGCCGGGGCTTTAGGTGACCCGCGCGCGAATAGCGCATCCATGCGAGACGAATCCGACGTTCGCGAGCAGTACGAGTTCCTGGCCGAGGAACTCGAGAGCGAGGACATGCGACACGACGGCGTCAGGGAGATGTTCACCTACTACAAACGCGCGCTCGGCTGGGTGCTCGAAGAAGAACACATGTAAACTCAGGAGCGTCGGGCCACCGGGCTCGGTAGGTGAAGACGAGAGAGATGTAACGTAAACGGTGGACGACACTCCTCTCCGTCGGGAGATCTGACTACCACCGTTACTGTCCATATCATCCAACGAAACTATCGGTCGGTTCTGACTGTTCCGAACAGTTTGAACTGTGTCGGTACATTTAAGTAGAGGGATGCGCTCGATTCAGGTGACGCTTCGCTTGGAGGGCCGAAGCGTCAGCGGGGACCAATTCAGGGCGGCAAGCGAATCTCGCGACCCTTTTCAGGTCGCGAGATCCGCTTTCCTGTTTCCGACGCACACAGTACCAGCGAACCGACAGGTGTGTGCTACGTGGCACATCGACGAGCCCCAGGTCCACGATCACTTCGGCGTAGCGGCGTCTCCGCCGAATTCACACTCGATCGAGAAGGCGTACGGATGACTCACCAGATGGTCGACCGCCGATCGCCAGTCCGTCACCTAACCTGTAAAGACGAAAACACGCGAGAGAGACGGGTCTTCGAACCGAGAGTAGCGTCAGCGGGTGATAATCAGCCACGAACTCAAGGTTGGACGAGATTGGGAACGGTAACTCGGAATATTTATAAAATTCCGAGAATAAGGACCGATAGTACTTAGCCATGTACGACCTGACCGGATTCCAGCGCGACCTGCTCTACGTCATTGCGGGGAAAGAAGAGCCCCACGGACTCGCGATCAAGGAAGAACTCGAAGCGTACTACGAGAAGGAGATCCACCACGGCCGCCTCTATCCGAACCTGGACACCCTCGTGGACAAGGGACTCGTCGAGAAGGGCCAGCGTGATCGACGGACGAACTTCTACACACTAACACGACGGGGCAAACGCGAACTCGACGCACGAAAAGAGTGGGAAGCGCAGTACGTCCCGCAGTGACGATCCGTCGCGACGGTCTGCGTCAGAACTGATCGTCACTCGAACACAGCTGACGACCAGTGGACAAACCACGTGGCCACGGGTGCTGTCGATCGGACGGCTTCGGGGCTATCGCCGCCGGTCGCCACGACCGCTGGGTGCCACGACGGGACGCACCGACCTTGGCGGAGCACCGGACTCGATTCGACGCGGACAACGAATATTTTTTAGCGTACTCGTTACTCAGCGTACCTATGGACAGAGACGCGGTTGAGCCATCGGTCGAGTCGATGCCAGGAAGCCGGGCCCAGCAGTGGGCCGACTATCACCACCAGTATTCGGCACCGAGTACGTACGTCTACGACTTCGTGTGGGACACGTCAGCACCGGCGATCGGGCCGTTCTGTACCGACGTCGACGGAAACGTGCTCCTCGATTTCACCAGCCACGTCGCCGCCGCACCGCTCGGATACAACAACCCGACGTTGCAAGAGAAACTCGCCGCGTTCGACCTGCCAGATCCGACGAAGATCGCGGGCCAGGACTTCTACGTCAGTAGCGACTGGCCGCCGGAAGACAGCGACCGGCCGGGCCCGACGGAACTCATGGAGCGACTGACGGACGTCACGAGCCACTACGACATGGACACCGTCTTCCTCTCGAACTCCGGGGCGGAAGCTGTCGAGAACGCGATCAAGATCTGCTACGCGAGCGGCGGCCACCGCGGCGTCACGACCGAGGGGGCTTTCCACGGACGGACCCTCGGGGCACTCTCTCTCAACCGGTCGAAGACAGTTCACCGGAAGGGATACCCCGAGATCCCGGGCATCATGTCGATTCCCTACCCATCGACTGACGAAGCGTACGATCGTCGGTGGCGAACCGACGGGCCCGGAGGCAACGTCCTCGCGGACAAACTTCACCCCTCACAGGGCGTCGTCGACGCCGCCGAACTCGCGTACGTGATCGTCGAACCGGTCCAGGGTGAAGGGGGATACCGACCCGCCCACCCCGAGTTCGCACGCGACCTCCAGGCCATCCGCGAGGAGTACGACGTCGCCGTCATCGCCGACGAGATCCAGTCGGGGCTGGGTCGTACCGGTGAGATGTGGGGCGTCGACCACCTGGACCTCACGCCCGACGTGATTACCTGTGCGAAGGGAATGCGCGTCGGAGCAACCGTCTCACGGTCCGACGTCTTCCCCGAAGAGACGGGCCGAATCTCCTCGACGTGGGGTGCCGGCGACCTCCTCTCTTCGTTCCAGGGGGCGCTGACGCTCGACGTCATACAGGAGGAAAATCTGCTCGAGAACGTCCAAACGCGAGGCCGTCATCTCCGTGAATCGCTCGTCGACGCTGCCCTCCCGGGGGTCACGGACGTTCGTGGGCCGGGACTCATGATCGGCGTCGAGTTCGACGGAAAAGACCGTCGTGAGCGCGTCGTCGAGGCGGCGCTCGAACGCGGCCTGCTGACACTCGGGTGTGGGCACCGAACGGTTCGCCTGCTGCCGCCACTCGACGTCACCGAACGAGAGATCGACCTCGCGGTCGACCTGTTCGGATCGGCGGTCGAAGACGCGGCGAGCGACGTCACCACCGCGACGACCGACGGCGGCCACTGAGGACGACGTCGCGACGCGCTGGAGCACGGCCGTGACGGAGACGCGACGTGTGGCACCGACCCGTCGGCCGGGGGCCGGAACCGTTCACGGTCCGCCCGAACCCATACCCACAAATCACCCCTAGAACTGGTACCGTCGTTCGTCGTCGAGTTGTGGGTACTGATCGGCGCCCGTCATCTCGTCGAACGTCATTCCGGAGAGGTACTCGTCGTACGTGACGTCGTAGCCGGCCCGGAGGTGAAAGTCGAGGCGGCCGGTCTCGACCGTCGTCTGGAACAGACCGTGGACGGCCCGGCGGACGAGCTCGTCGGCTTCGTCTGGGTCGAGCGCGGCGATCAACATCGCGAGTTCGTGTCTGGTCTCTCCGTCGAGTTCGACTGATACCGACGAATCGAGCCCGTTATACGTCGACTCTATCTCGTCCGCGAGCGTCTCGAGACTCATACACGGCACGTGGACCGCCGCGTGGAAAGGGATTTCGCGACGAGTCCGGAAATCGCCACGCCTAAACGACCCACGTCCCAACCCCGGGCGATGAGCGAGGAGACGGGGCGGTTCGTACCCGAAGACGCTGGACGACTCAGGGAGGCGTTGATCGAGTGGTACGAGTCGGACCACCGCTCGTTTCCGTGGCGCGAGACCGACGACGCGTACGCGATTCTCGTGTGCGAAGTGATGAGCCAGCAGACGCAACTCGACCGCGTCGTCGACGCCTGGCGTGCGTTTCTCGATCGGTGGCCGACCGTCGAGTCGCTCGACGCGGCCGACCGCGCAGCGGTCGTCGGTTTCTGGAGCGATCACAGCCTCGGATACAACAACCGGGCCCGGTACCTCCACGAGGCGGCCGCACAGGTCGTCGACGAGTTCGACGGGTCGTTTCCCGAGTCACCGGGCGAACTGCAGGAACTCATGGGCGTCGGACCGTACACTGCCAACGCGGTGGCTAGTTTCGCGTTCGACGCGGGCGACGCCGTCGTCGACACCAACGTCAAGCGGGTCCTGTACCGCGCGTTCGACGTTCCGGACGACGACGAAGCGTTCGAGAGAGTCGCCCAGCGGCTCATGCCGGACGGCGAGTCCCGCGTCTGGAACAATGCGATCATGGAACTCGGCGGTGTCGCCTGCGAGAAGCGCCCACGGTGTGACGAGGCCGGCTGTCCGTGGCGCGAGTGGTGTTACGCCTACCAAAACGGCGACTTTACGGCACCCGACGTCCCGACACAACCCGATTTCGAGGGGAGCCGTCGACAGTTCCGCGGGCGGATCGTTCGGCTCCTCGGAACCCACGACGAGCTGGCCATCGACGCTCTCGGCCACCGCATTCGGGTGGACTACGCGCCGAACGGCGAGCACGGTCGTGAGTGGCTCAGGGACCTGCTGACAGATCTGTCCGAGGATGGACTGGTAGCGGTCGACGACGACGGTGACGAGACGACCGCTCGCCTGCAGACGTAGCGACACGTTCACTGCAACTGGTCGGTGCCGACGACGGGTCGACGCTCGGTTCGGACACGTCACCACGAGGCGGCACTCGAAAGTAGCCGGTGCGTTCCGAGGAACGAACCGCATCCGAACGCGGCGATTCCGTGGGCGATCGTGTCCACCTCGAGGACGATCGTCTGCGTACCGACGGCGAGTGTCGTCGCGTACATCGTGACGTCCACGTACCAGACCAACCCGAGAAGTACCGTCGCGCCGCTCGCGAGGACCACGGCCGGTGCCAACGCGAGTGACCAGTCGATCGACCCCGGCTCGGGAGAGCGTGGTGCGCGCGGCCGGGCCATCCCGTTCGCGATAGCGAAGTGAAGCGTGAGGGCGACCACGAGCACCGCGCCAGCCAGTGAGACGCCGATCCGGCCGCCGATTCCTTCGGCGATCAACAACCACCCGATCCAGATCGCCGTGTAGATTCCGGAGACGACAATCCACCGCGGGTTCGTCATGGTGTGGTCCCACCCGAGAGAGGTGACGACGAATCCGGTTCGAAGGAGTGCACCGAACCAGAGGACGCCGAGTCCAGCGAGAGCCGTAAAGTGGGTTCGCGATTCTATCACGACGAGCGTAAACCAGCACCCGATGGTCACCGTATCGATCAGCGAGACCCAGAACGCCGTGCGGACGTCGGCGATCGGGGCTGGCCGTCGGGTTCGAGCCGGGCCTCGCAACGGACGCATAGACCAACCCAGGTCGTCGATACCTATCGTTACTCGATCGATACCGGGAGTGGCCGGACGTGAGTGTCTCGGCTGTAGGTCCGATGGAACCGAGCTGTCGGTCCGGCTCGAAACTCGGGAGGCGAAGCGTTCTCGAGTCTGACTGTCTCGTGAGCGCACCGCGGTAGGAAGTGGCTACGCGGTATACGCCTGCGGGAAATACCCGATTATCCCGGTGGCGCTCCCGAGCCTGGATCGAAACGTGGTACACTACTATTTACCAGGATCGTGACGGCGTGAGCTATGGCCACCGAACAGCGCTTGCCGGAGGTGCTCGTAAAAGAGGCGATCGGGGCGGGTCTCGAGTCACCGATGCGTGAGTCGATTCTCGAAGCCGTCGAAGACGCGGAGGGGTCGCGACGAGGCGTCTCGATACCACTGGTCGTCGGCGCCGGGACAGTCGGCGCCGCGATGGGGTACCTGCTCGGATCGTCGGAGACGTCATCGGTCGAGCCAGCGGCCGAATCACTGCCGGTCGAGACGCCCGATCCCGTCGCCGACACGGAGACGAACGACGACGAGGGTGATGGAACGGGTGGATCCTGGCTCACCAGACTCCTGACGCTCGTCGCGGTTGCCGCGGCGATCGCGTATCTCCGCCGTCGACGCGGCTCCGACGACGGGTGGGAACCGATCGACGACGTGCAATCGCCGACGGAGGAGGCGTCGAGTATCGTGGACACGATCACCGACGAGGGTGAGCACACCTCGGAATCGACAGACACAGAGGAACCGTCCAGCACGGACGACGCGTCCGACGCGGGCGGCGACTCCGAGACGGTCGACGACTCCGATGGCGAGTCGACGGGGGAAACCGAGACGGGAGACGCCGACGGCGATTCGGACACTGACGGAGCCGACGAGTCGTCCAACGCCTCGTGAGCCGGTTGTGTGCAATCCTCGTGAACCGGTTGCGTACAATCCTCGTGAGCTTGCGAGCGGGCTTCTCGTGAGCCGGTGAGCGGACGATTCCAGTCGGTCGCACGCAGGCGCCGACCGCGTGTCCATCTCCCAGTGACGAAAGCGCTAAGGGACCGACGCCGACAGAGTGCATCGTGGAGACGACCCACCGAATCGTCGTCGGCGACGCCCGGTCCCTCGACTCGATCGACGACGAGAGCGTCGAGCTGGTTGTGACCTCGCCGCCGTACCCGATGATCGAGATGTGGGACGACCTGTTCGCCGAGCTGGACCCGGCGATCGGATCGGCACTCGACGAGGGGGACGGTCGGGAGGCGTTCGACCTGATGCACGACCAGCTCGGCCGGGTCTGGGACGAGGTCGAGCGCGTCCTCGTCGACGGCGGGATGGCCTGTATCAACGTGGGGGACGCGACGCGGTCGGTCGACGATCGGTTTCGCGTCTACCAGAACCACGCACGAGTCACCGCCGACTTCGAGTCGCGCGGCTTCGATCCCCTCCCGGACGTCCTCTGGCGGAAGCCGACGAACAGCGCCGCCAAGTTCATGGGCAGCGGAATGCTGGCGCCGAACGCCTACGTCACGCTCGAACACGAGTACGTACTCGTCTTCCGGAAAGGGGCGGAGTCGCGGTCGTTCGAACCCGGTGCCGACCGACGGTACGAAGCGGCGTACTTCTGGGAGGAACGCAACCGCTGGTTCACTGACCTCTGGACCGACCTGACGGGTGAACTGCAGACGCTTCCCGACGAGGGTGAGCGAGAGCGCTCCGCGGCGTTCCCGTTCGAACTGCCGTACCGGCTGTGCTGTATGTACAGCGTCTACGGCGACACGGTTCTCGATCCGTTCTGGGGGACGGGGACGACGAGTCTGGCGGCGATGTGCGCCGGTCGATCGTCGGTCGGTGTCGAGCTGGACGAGGGGTTACTCGACGTGTTCGCAGAGCGGGTCGCGTCGGTCCGGTCGATGGCCGCCGACGTCGGCCGACGCCGCCTCGATCGCCACCGCGAGTTCGTCTCGGAACGGCGAGCGAGCGGCGAGTCGCCCGCGTACGACGCACGGCACTACGATTTTCCGGTGACCACGAAACAGGAGCGCAACCTGCTCTTGTACGACGTCGAGTCCGTCGAACGAGCGACGACGCCCGCCGGCCGACGCTACCGACTGACACACGAACCCCTGTCGGAGGGATGACTGACGCCTGACGGGACTGTGCAGGTCCCACGGTACCGTCCGTCCCGATACCACGTCTCACTCACACTCCATCCCGTAGCGGGGTGTCAAATAGAGTGGCCACGTCGGCGCCACGCAACTGACGCACGACCGTCTTGGTAAGGGACGGTTCCGTCGTACTCGCCTCAGGCCATTCCGTCGAATTCCCGGTGCCGGGGCTGCCAACAGTTAAGTAGTGGTGCGAGTTATCGTTACCCATGGCATTTGTCGACACGCTCGAGTTCGGACACGACGATCGGAGGGCCATCTACCAGTACGTCGAGCGCCACGGGACGGCAACGATGGACGAGCTCGAGGATGAGCTCCCCGTCGATCCCGGCGGGCTCAGACACCACGTCGCGATTCTAAAACGAGACGGCTACCTGGAAGCGGACGGCGATCACTACCACGTCGCGCTCGACGCCGGCGCCGAGGAGGAGTACGCGAGTGGCGAGGTTACCTTCCACATTCGCCCGGCACGCCAGGTCGATCTCGCGGGCGTCGTCGGCGCGATCCGGCAGGTCGCCCGGGAACGGCGCTACATCGTCGCCGAGTCCGTGGCCGACGAGATCGACCACCAGGACGCACTGCTCAGACACAACGAACTCGAATCGCGGATGTTCTTCGTCGCGACCGTCGCCGACGAAGTCGTCGGCTGGGTGCACATCCACGCGCCCGAACTCGACAAGCTGAGTCACACCGCCGAACTCACCGTCGGCGTCATCGAGGACTACCGCGGCCACGGCATCGGCTCGCACCTGCTGGCCAGGGGGCTGGAGTGGGCCGGATCGAACGGCTACGAACGGGTCTACAACAGCGTCCCCTCGACGAACGACGTCGCGATCGAGTTCCTCGCGGAACACGGTTGGGAGACCGAAGCCGTGCGCGAGGGCCACTACAAGATCGACGGCGAGTACGTCGACGAAGTGATGATGGCGGTCAGCCTCTGACAACCGTCCACGACTACCGTCGCGGGCTATCTACTGGCCATTGTGTAACCGATAGCACCGGCATCTTGACAATCAACGTACAAATACGCACGAGTGCAGGCATCGTTCGGCGGCACAGGTCGACGGGCGAACAGGTCCACACGGACTCACTCGGTCACGATTGAAAGTGCCAAAAACACGCAGATACCGACGAGAATACTAACGTACTCGTACCCCCCGAACCCTATTTCGCTCAACAACAGCCCACTCAGAGCCATCGAAAAGAGGATACCGAGCAGGTAACAAACGCCGATCCGCCACTCTTCGAAGCCATCACGCTCGCCGCCACTGGCCACGGACGAGATCCGACCCAGTCCGGCATAGCAGTTGCTATCTTGCACATACCGGTATGCGTGTATTTTCGATCCGGGTTCGGACGGTCGTTGCTACCTCTCCGAGTTGGACGTCACGGCGAAAACGCTATTTCTGCCTCCGTCCGGTCCGCCGTCTCACCGCTGTCCCGACATCGGGCACCGACAGATCTCGCGGACCGAAAGACAATTCTCCGCCTCCCAGCAAGGAGGGGTATGCTCTCGATCGCGCTTGCCGGGAAGCCGAACGCCGGCAAGTCGACGTTCTACACGGCGGCGACGATGGCCGACGTGGACGTGGCCAACTACCCGTTCACGACCATCGACGCCAACCGAGGGGTGAGCTACGTCCGAACCGAGTGTCCGTGTCTCGAACGCGAGGAGCGCTGTAACGCCGACAACTGCGAGGACGGCAAGCGCTACGTCCCCGTCGAGTTGATCGACGTCGCCGGTCTCGTCCCCGGCGCCCACGAGGGGAAGGGTCTCGGCAACCAGTTCCTCGACGCGCTGACGAACGCGGACGTCATCGTAAACGTCGTCGACGCCTCCGGCGGGACGACCGAGAAAGGCGAACCCGTCGACGTCGGCACGCACGATCCACTCGAAGACATCGACTTCGTCGAGGAAGAGATGGACCTCTGGCTCGCCGGCATCGTCGATCGCAACTGGGAAGGCGTCGAGCGTGCCTCCCGCTCACCCGACTTCGACCTGGACGACGAACTCGCCGAGATGCTCTCGGGCTTCGGTGCCGGCCCCACGGAGATCGCGACGATACTTCGAGACCTCGAGTACCCCGACGACCCGATCCAGTGGGACGACGCACACCGCGAGAATCTGGCCCGCGAGGTCCGCGCGACGACCAAACCGATCGTCGTCGCCGCGAACAAGATCGACATTGCCCCACAGGAGAACGTCGAGCGCCTGCTCGACCTCGATAAACCCGTGATTCCGACGACTGCGGAGGGCGAACTCGCCCTCAGACGGGCCGCCGAGAACGACCTCGTCGACTACGACCCGGGCGACGAGACGATCGAGATCGGCGAGGGCGTCAGCGACGCCCAGCGCGACGCCCTCGAAGAGCTCGCCGACACGATGGCCGAGTGGGGTGGCACGGGCGTCCAGGCCGCATTCGACTACGCAATCTACGAGCTACTCGACCACCTCACCGCCTACCCGGTCGAGGACGCCTCGAAGTGGTCCGACGGGAGCGGCAACGTCCTCCCCGACGCGTTCTTGCTCCCCCGCGGCTCGACGCCGGTCGACCTGGCCTACGCCGTCCACTCCGACATCGGCGACGGCTACCTCCACGCCGTCGACGCCCGCTCCTCGCGCGAGATTTCCGACGAGTACGAACTCGAAGAGGGCGACGTGATCAAGATCGTCTCGACGGCCTGAGTGGCTTCCGTCGAGTGCGGCCGTACCACGCTCGACTCCGATCACCGATGCCATCGACGCGTACCTTGATGTAATTTCGCGCCAGACGGTAGCCCATGACGATGGACACCGGCGCCGACCTCTTCGTCGACGCCCTCGAACGCTACGGCGTCGAGTACGTCTTCGGCAACCCCGGAACGACGGAGTTACCGGTCATCGACGCGCTCGGCGAGAGCGACGTCGAGTACGTCCTCGGGCTCCACGAGGAC